>JAAXIY010000014.1 GCA_012270125.1 Paracoccaceae bacterium | reverse complement strand
CCGTGAAGGTGGCCGTACAGTCGGCTCAGGCGTCGTCTCCAAAATTATTGAGTAAGACACAATTTAACCAACCATAATCAAGGGGTGTTAAATTTAAACACCCCTTTTTTTACCAGATAAATTTTAATCAGATAATTTTTCCGTTAATTCTGGAACGGCTTCAAATAAGTCAGCAACCAATCCATAGTCAGCAACTTGGAATATTGGTGCCTCTTCATCTTTATTTATAGCAACAATAATTTTTGAGTCTTTCATACCCGCCAGGTGTTGAATTGCTCCCGATATACCAACAGCGAGATAAAGATCTGGCGCTACCACCTTGCCAGTTTGACCAACTTGCCAATCGTTTGGCGCATATCCACTGTCAACAGCTGCGCGTGAAGCTCCTACTGCTGCTCCCAGTTTGTCAGCCAGTTTTTCAATCATTGAAAAATCATCTTCAGAACCAACTCCTCGTCCGCCTGAAACAACAATTCCAGCAGACGTCAGTTCAGGACGGTCGGATTCTTGGACTTTATCTTCTACCCAAGATGACAAGCCAGGATTTGCGGTAGAAGGGATTTTCTCAACGGATGCAGAGCCTCCAGTCCCAGCCGCTTCAAAGTTAGCAGTTCTAAATGAGATTACTTTAATTTTATCGGATGACTTCACCGTTTGAATGGCATTTCCTGCGTAAATAGGGCGTTCAAAAGTATTACCATCAACAACATTTGTTGAGTCAGTAATAACCATAACATCCAATAAAGCCGCGACGCGGGGGAGTATATTTTTTGCTGAATTTGTGGCTGGAGCCACTATATGTTCAAAATCTGATGAAAGTGCTACAACCAGATCGGAAATCGGTTCTGCCAAACCATTCCCATAGGCCTCATCATCGGCACACAGTACTTTAGACACACCATCAATTTGTGAGGCTTCAGTTGCCGCTGCATTGCAACCAGATGAGGCACATAACACAGTGACGTCTCCTAATGTTTTAGCTGCACTCACAGCTTTTGCTGTCGCATCCAGCGATAACTCAGCCCCGTTCATTTCTGCTAATAGTAAAACAGCCATTAAACCGCCCCTACTTCTTTTAATTTACCAACTAATTCATCAACCGATCCAACTTTTATACCAGCCGCTCTTGCCTCAGGCTCACCTGTTTTAACAACTTCCAAACGCGGTCCAGTATCAACACCATAA
Organism: Paracoccaceae bacterium; assembly: GCA_012270125.1. Taxonomy (GTDB): domain Bacteria; phylum Pseudomonadota; class Alphaproteobacteria; order Rhodobacterales; family Rhodobacteraceae; genus Salinivivens. The sequence continues at coordinate 23,628 of JAAXIY010000014.1, read as the reverse complement.
TCCTCCGCTGATTTTATGTCCAAAGGCTTTTTCTTCGCTTTCATAATGTTAGGAAGTGAAGCATATCTTGGCTCATTTAAACGCAAATCAACAGTTACTACAGCTGGCATTGTTACCTTAACAGTTTGTAACCCGCCATCTACTTCTCGAGTTACAATTGCAGCATCACCCTCAATATTTAACTCAGAAGCAAAAGTGGCCTGTGACCAGCCCATTAAAGCAGATAGCATTTGCCCAGTAGCATTAAGATCGTTGTCAATAGCCTGTTTGCCACATATCACCAAACCTGGATTTTCCTGATCAACCACACCTTTCAGTATCTTCGCCACAGCCAATGGTTCTACGTCGTTGTGCACATCATCAGAAGCTTTAACTAAAATAGCTCTATCAGCGCCCATAGCTAGACCTGTGCGCAGTGTTTCTTGGCACTTCTCAACACCAATTGACACAACAATTACTTCATCGACTTTACCTGCTTCTTTTAGCCTTATTGCTTCCTCAACGGCTATCTCATCAAATGGATTCATTGACATTTTTACGTTGGCAAGGTCAACGCCACTACCGTCCGCCTTCACGCGAACTTTTACGTTATAGTCGATGACACGCTTTACGGGCACCAAGACTTTCATAATCAGTTACTCCTGTGTTTAGAGTCGCTTTGGCGACTCGTAATCGAAAGTTTAGTCAGATTTATAGTTTTGTAATAGTGTTAAACAGGTCAAAATCGTCACACCAAGATAATTCAACGCCGCCTAGTTTGGTTTTCTGACAACAATTATCATCTGTTAGCGCCAGGAACCCACAGCACATCATCCAATCCGTTGTTATTGGCAAGTCTTGCAGCTACAAAAAACCAATCAGAAAGTCGATTTAAAAATTTGATCGAACTCGGGTTAATCTCTTCCATCGTAGCCAATTCAAAACTTAATCGTTCTGCACGTCTCGCCACTGTCCGACATACATGTAAATGAGCAGCTAATGTAGAGCCTCCAGGTAAAATGAAGCTTTTAAGCGGTTCCAAATCCTCGTTCATTTGATCAATTTCATTTTCTAATCTACTAACCTGAGCAGGAACAATCCGCAAAGGTGGATACTCCTCATCTTTATCCTTTTCAAAGTTTGGTCTGCACAAATCAGCGCCTAAGTCAAAGAGATCATTCTGAATACCCATTAGAGCTTCATCCATTTTACCTTCTGAATGCAATCGAGAAACTCCGACATGAGAATTCAGTTCGTCCACTGTGCCGTATGCTTCTACTCTCAGCGAAAACTTTGCAACCCTAGCTCCATTTCCCAAGGCTGTTTCACCACTGTCCCCAGTTTTCGTGTAAATTTTATTTAAAATTACCATATCAATTTCCAGCTCCGCTAAAATATACAAAGGCCAGTATTAAAATCACAGCAATAAATTGCGCAACTATCCTTAGTCGCATTATTTTATTAGCATATTTTTTGTTAAATTCCCCACCTCGCCCAAAGCCACCGATACCCGTCAAAAGAACGATCGCAACAACAGCCATGGAAAGGATTACTAGCACAAATAAAGGGTCAGATGCCATTTTAATTCCTGATATTATCACATCAAAGTATTTGATGGAGGTTGCTTTGTATACTTATCACTTAAAGTTAATCCAAATTATGCTTTTGCAAGTACCCGATCCATAAATTTAGTAGGCAACGCTCTCTTCAAAAATGCTGCCAAGTATGTAGACGTGGTAACGTAGTAACACGCCTTTGGCGATTTTGACTCTAAAGCCCGTATTAATTTTTTTGTAACTGCACTCGCAGGCAATTCAAACCGATCTTTTTTACCTTCTTTATATAATCTTGGAATAAATATTTTTTTATATTTTTCAGAAAGAACTGAATTCTCCCAATCAATCCACTTTTCAAAGTGTGGAATAGCATTTTTCCGAATATCTGACGTGATCGGGCCTGGCTCAATAAGTATAATTTTTATAGGTGAGTCACGCATTTCAATCCTCAGAGTGTGTGTCAAACCCTCCAAAGCAAATTTGGATGCATTATAAGCACCTCTCCAAGGCACAGTGACCAATCCCAGAACTGAGGAGCAGTTTACAATGCGACCATAACCTTGACGCCTCATGATAGGAATAACTCTTCTCGTTAATTCATGATATCCAAAGAAATTAGTTTCAAATAATTGCCTTAATGCTTCAGTTGGAAGGTCCTCAACTGCACCAGGAGAGGCAAATGCTCCATTATTGAACAGAGCACCTAAAGTTCCATTGGACTTTTCTAATACCTCGTCAACAGCAGAGTTAATAGAACTAGTATTTGAGTAATCAAGTTGTACGGTTTCAAAACCCAAATTGGAAAGGCGATGACAGTCTTTCTTAGAACGACAACTGGCAAACACCCTCCAACCAGCTTCCTTTAAACCAAAGGCTGCATCGTAGCCTATACCAGAAGAACAGCCTGTTATGAGAATACTTTTCAAATTATTTAAGCTCCTTTAACGACCTAATTAACGAGAATAAGAAAAACTCAATTTCTAATTAAAATTAAAATTTCTCAATAGTTTTCTTTACCTCTCCAATTTCACAAGATATCACAACATCTATGAGCGAAATAGATGATAACTACAAGATAGGCCAAATTTCAACTGAGCCTTTGAGGCGTGCAATCAGTGATCGCTATTTAACTTACGCTCTGTCAACAATAATGCATAGAGCGCTGCCTGATGCCCGCGATGGTCTAAAACCCGTGCATAGACGAATTCTCTATGCGATGCGTGAACTTAAGTTAGCCTCTAGTGGAGGTTTTCGTAAATCTGCAAAAATTTCGGGCGATGTAATGGGGAATTACCACCCACATGGTGATGCTGCAATCTATGATGCCATGGCGAGATTGGCTCAAGATTTTAATGTTAGATATCCGTTAGTTGATGGCCAAGGTAACTTTGGAAATATTGATGGAGATAACCCTGCTGCCAGCAGATACACTGAAGCCCGTATGACAATAATTGCTGAAGCGTTGTTAGAAGGTTTAGATGAAAATGCCGTTGATTTTAGAGAAAATTATGATGGCACTTTAAGTGAACCAGTGGTATTACCCGCCTCATTCCCAAACTTACTCGCAAATGGAGCAAGTGGGATCGCCGTTGGAATGGCAACTAACATTCCTCCTCATAATATCTCAGAGCTTTGTGACGCATGTTTGCACCTAGTCAAAACACCAGATGCGCGCGATGATACTCTGCTTAATTTTGTTCCTGGACCGGATTTTCCCACTGGAGGCGTTATTGTAGAAAATGCAGCGTCTATTGCAGAAACTTACAAAACTGGCAGAGGATCATTTAGATTACGCGCTAAGTGGGAAGTTGAAAAACTGGAAAGAGGACAATGGCAAATCGTCGTCACAGAAATCCCATATCAAGTACAAAAATCTAAATTAATAGAGAAATTAGCAGAGTTAATACAAACAAAAAAAATACCAATATTGGCTGATGTTAGGGATGAAAGTGCTGACGATATCAGACTAATTTTAGAACCAAAATCAAAAAATATCGATGCAGAAGTATTAATGGGCTTATTATTTAAGAATTCAGATTTAGAGATACGTTTTTCTCTTAACATGAACGTCTTGATTGATGGTGTGACCCCTAAAGTTTGTAGCTTGAAGGAGGTGCTGAGGGCATTTTTAGACCATCGTCGTGAAGTTTTATTAAGACGATCCAAGCACAGACTTGAAAAAATAGATAAGCGTCTCGAAGTACTTGAAGGTTTAATAATCGCATTTTTGAATCTAGACCGCGTCATCGATATAATCCGATATGACGAAGATCCAAAGATGGCTCTTATGGCAGAGGACTGGAGTTTAGATCATCCTCGCGCGTTTGATGAGAAAGACTATGTGTCTCCTAAAAGTGAAGAAGGTGAATTAACCGAAATCCAAGTTGAAGCCATCTTGAACATGAGGCTTAGATCATTACGTCGTCTTGAAGAAATGGTACTTCGACGAGAAAGAGACGAACTCATGCAAGAACGGGTTGAGTTAGACGATCTGTTAGCTGATGAATTACAACAGTGGAGTCGTGTCGCTGAACAAATTAAAAATACGAAGAAAAAGTTTGGAAAAGAGTATATCAGCGGACAACGCAAATCAGATATTACCGAACATGTTGAGATCGAAGAAGTTCCACTGGAAGCTCTTATTGAAAAAGAACCAATTACAGTAGTTTGTAGTAAAATGGGCTGGATAAGAGCAATGACCGGCCATATCGACCTCGATAGAGAATTAAAATTCAAAGACGGCGATGGCCCCAATATAATTTTTCACGCAGAAACAACAGATCGACTACTTATATTCGGAAGTAATGGCCGTTTTTACACAATATCGGCCTCAAATTTACCCGGGGGTAGAGGAATGGGGGAACCCCTACGATTAATGGTAGATCTACCAAACGAATGTGACATTATTAATATCCATAAATACAACCAAAAGGACAACTTAATAATAGCTTCCACAGCGGGCGATGGATTTGTAGTTCCAATGAATGAAGTATTGGCCCAAACCAGAAGCGGAAAACAGATTTTAAATGTAAAAGGAAGCGTAAAAGCGGCGGTTAGTAGAATAGTTTGTGGAGATTATGTTGCAACTGTAGGCGAAAATAGAAAAGTATTGATTTTTGCTATAGAAGAGCTTCCTGTTATGCAGCGTGGCAAAGGGGTCAGGTTGCAGAAATATAAAGACGGCGGGCTTTCGGATATAACGACATTTTCTTTCGAAGATGGATTAAGTTGGTTAGATCCTGCTGGGAGGACAAGAACTGAAACTGAATTAGGCGAGTGGAAGTCAAAAAGAGCAAGTGCTGGAAAAATGGCTCCGCGCGGTTTTCCACGAAATAATAAGTTTTGAATTTGCAGCCCAAACTACTTTAGTTAATAAGGCATGATAAGATAGCATAGGCTTTTTTTAAAAAAAATTAAAATAGATTATAAAGTAATAAAAGTTTTATTAGGTATTATAGCAAAGTAAGCGGAGTTCTAAGATATGGTTGATATTCCCAATGTTAAAGCCGCTGAGCCTATACCTTCTCAGGTCATGTCTGAAATCACAGATCTTATGAGTAACGGTGACCTCTTTAGATATAACTCAGAAGGTTCAGCTGCTCATAGACTTGAAATTGAGTTTTCAAAAGTAATGGGTGTAAGGTACTCACTTGCCGTATCATCGTGTTCTGCTGCTCTTTTTTTGGCGCTTAAGTCCCTGAACCTGCCCAGTAAAGCACGAGTGCTTATGCCCGCCTTTACTTTTGCTGCAGTTCCTTCCTCAGTCATACATGCTGATTTTATACCTATACTTTGTGAGTGTAGTGACGATTACAGAATTGATTTAATCGATTTCAAGGAAAAAATTAAAACTGCAGATGCTGTATTAATCAGTCACATGAGAGGTCACACCTCTGATATGGACATTATACTATCTGAATGCAAACAGGCAGATATCCCATTAATCGAAGATGCCGCGCACTCACTTGGGACAACTTGGAATGGTAAGAAAATCGGAACTATTGGGGATATAGGATGCTTTTCTTTTCAATCATATAAAATGCTTAACTCAGGTGAGGGTGGAATTTTCATTACTGATAATCCCGAATTGTTTGCAAAGGCAGTTATAATGTCGGGGGCATATGAGCATAATTGGATAAAACACCAAGGTGATCAAGCCCACTTCAAAAAGTGGCAAAACAAACTGCCCCTTTATAATTTAAGAATTAATAATTTATCCGCTGTTTTGATTAATGCACAGCTCCCCGAATTAAATAGGAGAATAGAAAAAGGAAGGCGTAACCATGATTTTACTGCGGAGCGCCTAAATACTTCCCCTTGGATTTCCGTACCTGAAAAGTTAACGCCAGAAGAACGTGCTCCTGACTCTATTCAGTTTAATTTGATTAACCTGGATACAGATGAGATTGATTTATTCGAAAAAATAACAAGTCAATCTGGTTTGAATGTGCAGATTTTTGGAAGAACGAAAGATAACGCGCGTGCCTTTTGGAATTGGCAGTTTTTACCGGAAAGCTTTGAGTTACCAAAAACACGAAAAATGCTAATGTCAGCATGCGACGTTAGGTTACCGTCAAGACTGACTTTAGACGAGTGTAAAGCTATTTCAGATGTTATTTTGTCTGCCATATCAACGATCAAAAGCGGCGTAGCCGCATAAGAACAAAATTTATTTTAAAAAATATTCGTTAAAATTATTGTTTTTGGATATAAATTAACATTTAAACTGGTACTATTGATTCATGTAAAAATAGGGCTCAGTTGAGCTGAGTTATTTTGTAAAGGATTTTGACTATGGATGGAACGCCTCGTGATAATGATATTTCTAAAATAGTTGAAGCTGATCGTGCTCATATTTGGCATCACTTAATTCAGCATAAGCCATTCGAGACAAACGAACCTCGCATTATAGTTGAAGGCAAAGACATGCGGGTTTGGGACCAAAATGGCAAAGAGCACATAGATGGTGTTTCAGGAGGTGTATGGACAGTAAATGTTGGCTATGGAAGAGAACGGATAGCTAACGCCGTAAGGGATCAATTATTAAAATTAAACTACTTTGCTGGTGCTGCTGGATCAGTCCCTGGTTCAATCTTTGCCGAAAAACTCATCGAAAAAATGCCAGGCTTAAGCCGAGTATATTACTGCAATTCTGGTTCTGAGGCTAATGAAAAGGCCTTCAAAATGATAAGGCAAATTGCTCATAAACGTTATGGCGGTAAGAAAAATAAAATCCTTTACAGGGACCGCGATTATCACGGAACAACAATTTCTACTCTTTCAGCCGGGGGCCAAGACGAAAGAAACGCACAATATGGCCCATATACACCAGGGTTTATCCGTGTGCCGCATTGCCTAGAGTATAGAGCGCAATGGGACTTGAGTGGTGAAGAATACGGTCAACGGGCAGCTGATGCAATCGAGGAAATAATTTTAGCAGAAGGACCAGACACAGTAGGAGGTCTTTGCCTTGAACCAGTTACCGCAGGTGGTGGGGTAATAACGCCTCCACCAGGCTATTGGGAACGTGTAGGAGAAATTTGTAAAAAATACGATATTTTATTGCATATAGACGAGGTCGTTTGTGGAGTTGGACGTACTGGAAAATGGTTTGGATACCAAAACTTTGGCATAAAGCCAGATATGGTAACGATGGCTAAGGGAGTAGCGTCTGGTTACGCTGCAATAGCATGCTTAGTCACTACAGAAACTGTTTTTGAAATGTTCAAAGACGATGCAAGTGATCCAATGAACTATTTCCGAGACATATCTACCTTTGGGGGATGTACAGCGGGTCCTGCAGCTGCGATCGAAAATATGAACATAATAGAAGAAGAAAATTTGTTAGAAAACACCCTGGCGATGGGTGACAGATTGATGTCGAACTTGTGGAATTTATATGAAAAGCATGAGGTAATAGGTGATGTGAGAGGAGCCGGATTATTTTGTGGTGCAGAACTCGTTTCGGACCGAAGTGATAAAACTCCTGCCGAAGAAAAACTTGTGCAAGCTGTTGTAGCTGACTGCATGGCTCAGGGTATTATAATTGGAGCAACCAACAGATCGTTGCCTGGATTAAATAATACACTTTGCTTCAGTCCAGCACTCATTGCAACGCCCGATGACATAGACGCGATTACAGACGCAGTTGATTCAGCTTTATCAAGAGTTTTTGGGTGATTAGTTTTTGAAAAAAATCTCATTGTTTGAGAAAAGTTCTTTTAATAGCGCACAAATTTAGGAAGAGCTAATTTTGTTGGTTTATAACCTAATATTTCTAAGCGTATTTTAATAAGATACTGGCTATTACCAATGGCAATACCCGTAGAAAATTTTTTTCTAGATAACACAACCCAAGGAACACTACAAACCAGGGTGCAACAGATGATTGCTTCTGGTATTTTGTCGGGGAGGTTTGAGCGAGGTGAAAAACTTCCTTCAACCAGAAAGCTCGCTCATCACTTGGGCGTCAGCAGAATTACTGTCTCATTGGCTTTTACTGAACTCCAGTCTAATGACTATCTGACATCAAAAGATCGTTCTGGATTTTACGTTTCACAAAACGCTCCTCCTCCACCAACATTTTCCACAAAAACTGGAAACCAAGATAAAGTGGACTGGGCAAAAATGATTGGGCAGAGATTTAGTATTGAAAACTGGCCTTCAAAACCGCAAAACTGGTCTTCATTTCCATATCCTTTTATTTATGGACAAACAGATCAAAGTCTTTTTGATCACTCTAATTGGCGACAATGTGCTCTGATGGCACTTGGAGCTAAGGATTTCAGTTCCTTAACTTCAGACTATTATGATCAGGATGATACTGAGCTCATAGAATTTATTCTTAGACATTCTCTTCCAAGGCGCGGGATTACCGCATCTACAGATCAAGTTTTGGTGACAATGGGAGCACAGAATGCCTTATGGCTTGCTGCCCAAGTCCTATTAAATCAGCGCAGAACCGCAGCAATTGAAAACCCATCTTACCCACCTTTGAGAGACATTTTGGAACAATCTCGCTGTCATGTAGCTCCTGTAAATCTCGATGAGTATGGATTAATACCAGATCAAATTCCAAAAGAGACTTCGGTGATATTTGCCACGCCCAGCCATCAATGCCCAACTACAATTACAATGCCGTTAGAACGAAGACAGCAATTATTAGAGATTGCTAGTAATCTCGATGCTCTGATTGTTGAAGATGATTATGAATTTGAAATTTCGTCAAAAAAATCAGCCTCTCCCGCTTTAAAATCTTTAGATAGCGAAGGAAGAGTGATTTACGTTGGATCTTTTTCAAAATCTCTTTTCCCAGGACTTCGTTTGGGCTATCTTGTTGGATCAAAACCTTTCATCAGCGAAGCAAGAGCTCTCAGGGCAAGTGTACTTAGGCATCCGCCAGGACACATTCAGAGAACGGCAGCCCATTTTTTAAGATTAGGACACTACGATGCTTTAATAAATCGTATGGCAAAGCAATATAGTATAAGAAGATCCATAATGGCGACGGCCATTAAAAAATACCATTTAGAAATTGCAGGAAATACTTCCCCACAAGGAGGATCCTCATTTTGGATGAAAGCTCCAAAAAAACTGGACACGGATATTCTGGCCTCAAGATTAATTAAAAATGGAGTTCTCATTGAGCCAGGAAAAAATTTTTTTGCCCCTCCTGACCAACCAGAAAATTACTTTCGCTTGGCCTTTTCATCAATAAATGAAGAAAAAATAGAAAACGGCATAAGAATAGTTGCAGAAAATATTATGAAATTGACAGGCTCAAACTAATCTGGACATAATTTGGTTGTTAAACTGGCTCTAACCTTTTAAATAACATGAGCTTATATCAAAAAATTAAATAGTACCTTTAGCCACCTTAAATTACCTGCAGGAGAAAAATCATGAAAATGACCACAGAAGAAGCATTTGTAAAAGTACTTCAAGCTCATGGCATTGAACATTCATTTGGAATAATTGGATCTGCAATGATGCCAATTTCAGATTTATTCCCAAAGGCAGGAATTAAGTTTTGGGATTGCGCTCATGAAGGAAGTGCCGGGATGATGAGTGATGGATACACTCGCGCAACCGGAAAAATGTCTATGATGATCGCTCAAAACGGTCCAGGCATTACTAATTTCGTGACAGCGGTCAAGACAGCTTACTGGAACCATACGCCGTTATTGCTCGTGACTCCGCAAGCGGCAAACAAAACGATCGGCCAAGGTGGCTTCCAAGAAGTTGAGCAAATGAAGTTGTTTGAAGATATGGTCTGTTATCAAGAAGAAGTGAGAGACCCCTCCAGAGTTGCAGAAGTCCTCACTAGAGTGATTGCACAGGCAAAGCGACAATCAGCTCCTGCGCAATTGAATATTCCCCGAGATATGTGGACCAAAGTTGTGGATATAGAAATTCCTGAGCCTATTGAGTTTGAGCACTCAAGCGGTGGCGGGAAATCAGTTTCGGACGCGGCAAAATTATTAAGTGAAGCAAAAAATCCAGTTATTTTAAATGGTGCAGGCGTTGTTTTATCAAAAGATGGAATAAGTGCTTCGATGAAGCTGGCCGAACGGTTAGACGCCCCTGTTTGTGTTGGCTATCAGCATAATGACGCCTTTCCAGGTAATCATCCTCTTTTTGCCGGTCCACTTGGTTACAATGGCTCGAAAGCCGCTATGCAATTGATTAAGGAAGCAGATGTTGTTTTGTGCCTTGGCACCCGACTCAACCCATTTTCAACCCTTCCTGGCTACGGCTTAGAGTATTGGCCATCAGAAGCGAAAATAATTCAGGTTGATATAAACCCGGATCGTATTGGCTTAACTAAAAAGGTCTCAATAGGGATCGTGGGAGATGCTGGTAAGGTTGCAACGGATATTTTTTCACAACTTTCTGAAACAGCCGGCGACATAAATCGCGAAACTAGAAAAGTAAACATAGCAGAAACAAAATCAAAATGGGCCCAGCAACTCTCTTCTATGGATCATGAAGATGATGATCCAGGCACAACTTGGAACCAGAGAGCTAGAGCTGACAAACCTGATTGGATGAGTCCAAGAATGGCTTGGCGTGCCATCCAAGCAGCTCTCCCAAGAAATGCGATTATATCATCTGACATCGGGAATAATTGTGCCATTGGAAATGCCTATCCTAGTTTCGAAGAAGGAAGGAAATATTTGGCGCCTGGTTTATTTGGGCCATGTGGTTATGGACTTCCATCTGTTGTGGGAGCAAAAATAGGCTGTCCCGATGTACCTGTGGTCGGATTTTCTGGTGATGGAGCCTTCGGTATAGCCGTTAACGAACTTACGGCAATTGGCAGAGGCGATTGGCCAGCTGTAACTCAAATTGTTTTCCGTAATTACCAATGGGGTGCAGAAAAACGTAATACTACGCTTTGGTATCAAGACAACTTTGTTGGAACTGAACTAAATTATGAAGTTTCATATGCTGGAATTGCAGAGGCTTGTAACTTGAAGGGAGTTGTGGCTAGAACTATGGAAGATCTAACAGCAGCTCTAAACCAAGCGATTAAAGATCAAATGGAAAATGGGGTTACAACTCTTATCGAAGCTATGATCAATCAAGAGTTAGGCGAACCGTTCCGTCGTGATGCAATGACGGCACCTGTAGCAGTAGCGGGAATAGATGCCAAGGATATGAGACCTCAACAAGTTTAGTATAAATGATGGGCTCTTCTAAGATTGAACATAAACTACCTTTACAGGTCTTAGAAGAGCTAGCTTTGGATCAAAAGCCAACAATAGTAATGAGTGAAGGCCATGATCCGCGGATAATTTCTGGGGCAATTGCAGCTCATAATGCTGGGATTTGCCAAATTGCACTACTTGGCAATCAAATTATGATTAAAGCTGAATGTAAAAACTTGGGTTTAAGTTTACCAACCGATATCAACATCATTGACCCCAAAAAATCAAACCTACTTCCTGAATTTGAAAGAGAATACCTTCATCTTCGAAAGAAAAAAGGGGGCTCTGCTGAAGACGCACGAGTTAAGATAAAAGAACCTTTATATTTCGCCGCTCTGATGGTCAGACTTGGGTACGCGGCCGGAACAGTAGGCGGCGCGGTAGAAACTACTTCTAATGTCGTCCGCGCTGCGATTCAAATAATTGGTAAATCAACTGATGCACATCTCATTTCAAGCTGTTTTTTAATGTATCCAACAAATAATTATCCGATGGTATATTCAGATTGCGGATTAGTGATAGACCCCAATGAAGAAGAGCTTGCCTCCATAGCAGAAATGGCTGCCCAATCATGTAAAGATTTATTGCAAACGGAACCTCGTATAGCCATGTTGTCTTTTTCAACGAAAGGAAGTGCACGTCACTCCATGGTTTCTAAAGTTGTAACAGCGACAAAAATTGTGCAATCAAAAAATCCTCATATCAAAATTGACGGTGAATTACAATTTGATGCAGCTATATCTCCACAAATTGCTAGCTCTAAAGCTGAAAAATCCACAATAGCAGGCAATGCAAATGTAATGATTTTTCCTAACTTAGATGCAGGAAATATTGCATACAAAATTTCTCAGCGACTAGGAGGAGCAGAGGCTATAGGGCCAATTCTTCAAGGATTAGCCAAACCAGCAAATGATTTATCAAGAGGATGCAGCGCCACTGACGTAACTCAAATGATAGCTGTCACAATTTTACAGGCTAATCGCCTTCAATGATGGCCGACATATTAGCGTTAAATAATACTGACTTATTACTATTAATTCTCATTTGCTTTTTTGCTGGACTTATCAGGGGCTTTTCCGGTTTCGGCTTGTCAGCCTTTGTAATGTCTTTGTCCGTTACAATCATCCCTCCCATCGAACTCATTCCAATTTGTTGGTGGATGGAGTTTATTGCAGGAGTTTTTATGATTAAAAATGGCTGGAAAGAATCTGACAAAGGGACTTCAATAGTTTTATGGCTGGGTGCGATTTGTGGATTACCAATAGGTCTGTTCGTCACAAAAATTCTAGATGTCCAGATAAGTAAATTTGTCGCTTTAGCATTAATATTAACATTATCAGTAATTTTATTTAGAAATTTTAAACTCCATTTTTTATCATCAAAATTAGGCACAGTTTGTTCAGGAATTTGTGCCGGAATAGCTACTGGTTTGGCGAGTATTGGTGGATTAATCGTAGCGACTTATGTTCTTGCAAGCCAAAACTCTGCAAGACGTATGCGGGCATCTCTGGTTGTCTACATATTGCTTAATTCACTTACAACTTTTGTTTTTTTAATTATATTCGACGTAATGGATCAAAAAGCATTGGTACGCGGGGTTTTATTAGCTTTGCCCTCTTCTATTGGGGTTGTACTGGGGTCAATTTTGTTTATGCAGAAACTAGAGAAATATTATCGACCTTTTTCTTTAGGATTATTGATAACGTTTTGCATTGTCGGTTTGATCCGCTTGATAGGGTGAGTAAGTAAAAATGAAAGACCAACCATACATAGAAACCTCTCCTAAAGTTTCAGACGAGATAAAAAAAACGACATGTTATATGTGTGCGTGTCGGTGCGGTATAAACGTACACTTAAAAGATGGGAAAGTTGCATACATAGAAGGCAACAAAGACCACCCCGTTAATCAAGGCGTCCTATGCGCTAAGGGTAGTGCGGGAATTATGCAAGTGAACGCGCCCTCGAGACTAGATGCCCCATTAATGAGAGTTGGCCCAAGAGGCTCCGGCGAATTTAAAAAAATTTCCTGGGAAGAAGCATTGGATTTGGCAGTCGAATGGTTAAATCCCCTTAAAAAGAAGGCACCCGAGAAACTAGCATTCTTTACCGGTCGAGATCAGTCGCAATCCTTCACAAGCTACTTCGCCCAAATGTTTGGCACACCAAACTATGCAGCGCATGGCGGGTTTTGCAGCGTAAACATGGCTACCGCAGGAATATACACTATGGGTGGCGCATTTTGGGAGTTTGGCCAACCCGATTGGGATTATACAAAATTATTTATTCTGTTCGGAGTTGCAGAGGACCACGATAGTAATCCTATCAAAATGGGTATTGGGAAAATTAAAGAAAGGGGCGCTAAAATTGTTGGTGTTAATCCCATTCGTACAGGATACAATGCGGTTGCTGATGAATGGCTAGGGATAACTCCTGGAACAGATGGATTGTTAATTTTATCCCTGATAAACATTCTAATAAAAGCGGGTAAAATTGACCTAGACTATCTAGCAAAGTACACCAATGCTCCTGTTTTCCTAGACCCAGAAAACGGTTTAATTCTGAAAGACAAAAACGATAAACCACTTGTTAAAGACAGAATAACTGGAAAGGTGTGTGCGTTTGATACTAAAGGCATTCAACCTGATTTAAATGCAACTTATCGAGTGCGAGGAGCTACCAGCACCACTGTCTTTCACAAAATAATAACCAAGTATCTTTCATCGGAGTATGAGCCCGAAAAAGTTGAGAAAATTTGTGGTATATCAGCAAAAAAAATTCGTGCACTGGCAAATGAAATTGCAAAAGTAGCTTTCGAGGAAGAATTTGAACTTCCAATCGAATGGACTGATTTTCGGGGTGAAAAGCACAAATCCATGAAAGGAAGACCTGTAAGCTTTCATTCTATGAGAGGTGTATCGGCACATTCTAATGGTTTTCAAACTTGCCGAGCCCTACATATGCTCCAAATCCTTCTCGGTACAGTTGAGGTACCTGGTGGTTTTCGGTTTAAGCCTCCGTATCCAAAGCCTTCATCAATTCATCCCAAGCCTCACTTTAAAGTAACACCTAATGCTCCTTTGGATGGCCCACATTTAGGTTTTGTCCATGGTCCAGAAGATTTGGCATTGGATGATCAGGGCAATCCCGTTCGTATTGACAAAGCATTTAGCTGGGAAAACCCCATGAGTGCACATGGATTAATGCATATGGTCATTTCGAACGCCTATGCAGGTGATCCATATAAAATTGATACTCTATTTATGTACATGGCTAATATGAGCTGGAATAGCTCTATGAATACCAGTGGCGTTATGGAAATGCTCACAGAAAAAGATAATAAAGGTGATTATATCATTCCGCGGATAATTTATTCTGATGCTTACTCCTCAGAAATGGTTGCCTATGCAGATTTAATTTTACCAGACACCACATACCTAGAAAGGCATGATTGTATTTCCTTACTCGACAGGCCGATAAGCGAGGCTGATGGCGCAGCTGATGCTATAAGATGGCCAGTTATTGAGCCCGACCGTGATGTGCGAGGTTTCCAATCAGTTCTAGTAGATCTAGGCGCTCGGCTCGATCTGCCAGGCTTTATAAATGAAGATGGTTCTCCCAAATATAGAGACTATGAGGATTATATCGTAAATCACCTCAGGAAACCTGATATAGGACCATTAGCAGGTTTTCGTGGGGATGGCTCTGCAGAAGGTAGAGGGCCAGTAAATCCGAAACAAATAGAAGCTTATATTGAAAACGGAGGCTTTTACGTCTCTCACGTTCCCGAAGAGGCTAAATATTTCAAACCGTGGAACAATGCTTATCAGGATTGGGCAGTAGAACTCGGTTTATATGATAGCCCATCTCCATATATTTTTAATCTTTATTCAGAACCAATGCGAAAATTCCAGTTAGCTGCTGAAGGAGTCGGGGAGCGTCTGCCGCCAGAGCATTTGAAGGATCGATTGAAGAAAGTAATGTCACCACTTCCAATTTGGTATTCAACTGAACCTGATAATGAAGAAAATGGCGAATATCCAATCCATGCCCTAACGCAAAGGCCAATGGCAATGTACCATAGCTGGGGAAGTCAAAACGCCTGGCTAAGACAAATTCATGGGTTAAACCCCCTTTATGTGCCAACAAAGATTATGAGAGATTATAATTTAAAAACAGGTGATTGGGTCAAACTGAGTTCAATACACAACTCAATTACTGTTCCTGTTGCAGAAATGTCTTCTTTAAATGAAAATACTGTATGGACTTGGAATGCAATTGGAAAAAGAAAAGGGGCTTGGGCACTTGATCCAAATGCGCCAGAAGCCACAAAAGGTTTTTTACTAAATCACCTAATCCATGAGTTGCAACCTAATAAAGGTGATGGTCATAGATGGTCAAATTCCGATCCAGTCACAGGCCAGGCTGCTTGGTTTGACCTTAAAGTAAAACTAGAAAAAACAACGGCACCGAAGGAAAGCCAACCAAGCTTTGAAGAAATTAAATCACCAGTTGAAATAGCTCCAAAAAGTATTTCGTGGAAAGTGAGAGGTTAATGACTTTACTCCCAGAAAAAACGGAAAAAAAACTTGGTTTAGTTATAGATCTCGACACTTGTGTTGGGTGCCACGCGTGCGTTATCAGCTGCAAAGGCTGGAACACAGAAAATTATGGGGCACCTTTATCGGATGAAAATGCTTTTGGCGCGGAACCTGTTGGATCATTTCTGAACCGGGTTCATTCTTATGAAATTACGCCAGCTGATAAACCCGCTCATTTAGTGCACTTTCCAAAATCTTGTTTACATTGTGACAATGCTCCCTGTGTTACTGTGTGTCCCACGGGAGCCAGTTACAAAAGAGTTGAAGATGGGATTGTACTGGTAAATGAAAGTGACTGCATCGGATGTGGATTGTGCGCTTGGGCGTGTCCTTATGGTGCTCGAGAAATGGACCCCGTTGAGAAAGTAATGAAAAAGTGCACTTTATGTGTAGATAGAATTTATAATGAAAATTTGCCTGTAGAAGATCAAATACCGTCTTGCGTGAGAACTTGCCCTGCTGGAGCAAGGCACTTTGGTGATTTAGGAGATCCCAATAGTAGTGTTAGTAAGCTAGTGGAGGACCGAGGTGGAGTTGATCTAATGCCTGAACAAGGAACTCTTCCTGTTAATAAATACTTACCTCCTAGGCCTAAAAATCAAATGGACGATACAGATATTTTAGCTCCCTACCTAGAACCTGTAGCCGATGAGCCCGATGGTTTTTTCAAATGGCTCGATAAAGCTTTGGAGTCAATTTAAGATGCATCCAGCTCCATCAGTTATTATTTTTACTACTTTGTCAGGATTAGGTTTTGGATTGTTGGCATTTCTTTGCTTAGGATATCCAAGCATGGGAGGGTTAGTTGGTTTTGTTTTTTTCGCAATTGGTTTTGGTCTTGCTATCGGCGGTCTTTTGTCATCGACTTTTCATCTAGGTCACCCTGAAAGAGCACTAAAGGCATTTTCACAGTGGAAATCAAGTTGGTTAAGTCGTGAAGCATGGCTTGCTTTGTTTGCTCTTGCACTGTCCGGCATATATGCTCTTGGTCGCATATTTTTTGACATTAACTTGATATCCATCGGAATATTGTCTGCCATTTTTTGTTTTGCGACAGTTTTTTCCACCTCAATGATTTATGCCCAATTAAAGACAGTTCCACGCTGGAATTCAGGAATAACACCAATAACCTTTCTTACATTTTCGATTGCAGGCGGGGCATTGTTAGCAGGGCAAATTTCTATAGCACTCCCATTACTGGCTCTATCCGGAGTAATTCAGATCTTTTGTTGGATATCTGGAGATAAGGCATTTGCAAAATCAGGTACGAACCTGGCTACGGCAACTAGATTGACATCAAATCAAAACGAAATACGGTCGTTTGAGTCCCCTCATACTGGTACTAATTATCTCTTGCAGGAATTTGTTTATAAAGTAGGACGAAAACACGGCGCAAAGTTGCGTATAATAGGGATTATACTTGCATTTGGTATGCCAATAATTTTCTTATCTATCCCATTTTCCCACTTCATGGCATTACTGGCCGTCATTTCTCACGTAGTTGGGGTTTTTATAATTCGCTGGTTATTTTTTGCACAGGCTGAACATGTTGTAGGCCTGTATTATGGCAAACGTTAGAACTGACGTCGACAAACATCATAATTTGACACATAAAATAAGAAAACCCGTGCTCAATACACAGGTTTTAAATTGTTTATAAGTCTAATGAAATTTTGTTTGCACTTCCGAAATCGCATCTTCAGTCAATTTGTCAGCGATATCTGAAGACATTTGACTGCTTAGGATTTCTGTTGCTGCAGCAACAGCTACGTTAATCGCTGCGTCCCTAACTTCGCGCTCCGCTGCCGACTGCGCAGAAGCAATCTTTTCTTCCGCCGCGCTCATTCGACGCTGAACAGATTTTTCAAGGTCAATTTTTGCTTGTTCTGCAGCTGCTTTAGCTTCATTTTTAGCATCTTCTACGATACGGGCAGCCTGCTCACTGACTTCTTTTTGTTTACGCTCATAAGAAGCAAGAATTGTTTGCGCCTCTTCTCTTAATGCTCTAGCTTCATCCAATTCAGTCTTAATAGACGCCGCCCGCTGGTCCAGCATTTTACCAAGCATTGAGGGCACTTTCAGGTAAATCAAAACTAGGCCAAACAAAATAAAACTTATTAAAACAACAAAATCTGTATTTCGAAGAGAAAAGAATGGACCAGAAGCTGCCAATACAGGGCTCGCAAATATAAGCAATATTCCAGGAACTACTATGTTTCTCACCATTCCCATTAACCTTTCATTTTCGCGTTAACCACAGATGTTAAAGTTTTGGTGTCCACCTTGCCACCAAGGACCTTAACCAATTCAGATGTGATATCTTTCGCAACCGACTTAACGTTAACAAGAGCATCTTTTCTAATTTCAGCAATTGCTTCTTCACTGGCAGAAGCCTTGACAGAAATATCTGCGTCAGCCTTTTCAATAGCAACATCAAGCTCTTGTTTAATTTCAGCTTTGGCTGACTCTATTATTTTAGAGGCTTCCAATCGCGCGTCTTCAAGAGCTTTCTTATATGCTTCTTCTGCTTGTTCTGCTTCTGACTTCAAATTTTCCGCAGCTGCTAGATCGTTTGTAATTGTGCCTTGTCTTTCAGATAGGACTGCCGAAATTCTGGGAAGTGCTAATCGTGAAAGAACAAAAAATATTGCTACCAATGTGACCACTAACCAGAATATCTGATTACTTGCCCAATCAGTACACAACTGAGGCATACCGATTGCACTTCCATAGCTATCAATACAAGTGCTCATAGAAACATCACTCTTAGTTGCCATATCTTACTCCTTAATGACCAAGTTAAGTTGAGGTAATCTTCAATTAAAGACAACCTCATCTTTCAAGGCATTCTTCTAATCGCAGCTTATACAGCAAACATTAGCAGAAGGGCGACTAGAAATGAGAAGATACCCAGAGCTTCAGCAAAAGCAATACCAATAAACATTGTTGCCGTTTGTCCAGCTGCAGCAGAAGGGTTTCGAAGTGCCCCTGCTATAAAGTTTCCTACCACGTGACCAACGCCAACTGCAGCGCCACCCATACCCGTACAGGCTAGACCCGCTCCAATGTATGCACCCATTTGTACAATATCGCCTTCCATTCGAATTCTCCTTAATTATTAAATTTCAATGATGTGGATGAAGAGCGTCTTTCAAATAGACGCAAGTTAAAATAGCAAACACGTATGCTTGAATGAATGAAACTAATGTCTCTAGAGCATACATTGCAGTAATAGCAACGACAGAAAGTGGCGATATCAGCGCTACTCCTGCAAATGCTGCAAATACTTTGATGACTGCGTGACCTGCCATCATGTTTCCAGCAAGTCGGATAGAATGACTTACGGGTCTCACAAAGTACGAGATGATTTCAATAAGTGCTAATGCAGGTCTTAGAGCTAATGGGGCAGACGAGATCCAAAAAAGAGATAAAAATCCTATGCCATTCTTGGCGAACCCTATTATTGTCACCGATAAAAAAACCACCATCGCCATGACCGCTGTTACGGCGATGTGAGATGTCGTTGTGAAGGACATCGGTAACAAGCCCAAAAAGTTAGACAGTACGATGAACATGAAAAGCGTCATGATATATGGAAAATAAGGAACAGCGTCTTTACCTGCTACGTCTTCCACCATTTTGTGAACAAAACCGTAAGCTAATTCACCTATAGATTGAGCCCGAGAGGGTACCAAAGCCCGCTTCGACGTGCCAACCACCATAATCAATATCAAAGCAACAACAGATAAAGCCATCCAAAGAGTGACATTGGTGACTGTGTACCAGTGTACTGGACCTGCACCAAACAGCGGTTCGACAATAAACTGATCCATAGGGTGAAAGACTAAACCTTCATCTTTTGCGTCAGCGCTGTTAGCCATCTATATTATCCTCTTCCGTACTGTCCTGAGCAGACAATTCTTTTTTCTGCAGCTCGCGTGCCGATCTCATCATAGTTTTAACACCGGCCGCGAACCCAAACAGTGTTAATATCAGTATGAAAACTGGTTTTGTATTAAATAGAAAATCCAGTCCATACCCCAAACCGAAGCCTATAAAAACTCCAGCCGTTAATTCAATTATCATTCTCCAACCGACTTCGGCAGCAGAAAACTTGTTTTGTACTGGCTGGTCAGGCTCAACCGCTTTTTTTGCTGCGGCTATCTTTTCTTCTAAAGATTTAAGAGGATTTTTAGCGTCACCCTCACCCATACTTTAGCCCCGTAAAAACAATCCGGTTTTAAAAAGTTATGACCAATTAGTCAATAATGATATCTAAAACAAAGAAAATATAAGGTATTGTTTTATATATATTTTTTAAAAAAAATTTTTTCCATATCTGCTAGTTGATAAAATTTGTAGCGAATTCTATTATTCAACTATTTGGTTGAATAAAGTATTTTCGTTATGGCCCATAAGCTAAATCAAATATTTTCGGCCCTGGCTGATCCAACTAGACGAGATATTCTCATAATGCTCCTAGAAGATGATATGGCGGTTACCGACATAGCAGAACCTTTTGAAATGTCGCTAGCTGCAATCTCAAAACATTTAATTGTTTTAAGTAAAGCTGGATTAGTTTTGCAAGAACGCCGGGGAAGAGTAAAGTGGTGTAAGTTAGACCCGGAAGCCATGCATGCTGCTTTTGTTTGGATACAAACCTTTGGACAACTTGACCCCATCAATTTGGATACATTTGAAGAATTTTTAGAAAAAGAAAAGTTATTGAACAATTCTGAGTCAATTTAATTTTATTGTGATCATTTAGTGTCAGTTCTTGACAGAAGTAGAAAAGCCGTGTTTATAGCGGTCAAATTTCAGCGGAAGTATAATCTTCCGGTCCTTAACAGTTGGATCGCCCCCCGTCAGCGAGTTTCGCCCACGGGGGTAAGTGGGTTTAAAAGAAACTGAAGGGATTGGCCTAACTGAACTAGATTGGACTTAAGGAGTTTGATTTGTTTGAAAGTTTATCAGAGCGGCTTTCCGGTGTTTTTGATCGGCTAACTAAACAAGGTGCTCTATCCGAAGATGATGTAAAAACGGCTCTTCGAGAAGTTAGAGTAGCTCTTTTAGAAGCTGATGTTTCTCTTTCTGTTGCGAGAGATTTCATAAAAGCAGTACAAGAAAAAGCAACAGGCCAAACAGTAACAAAATCAGTCACACCCGGACAGCAAGTTGTAAAAATTGTACACGATGAACTTGTTTATTTTTTAGCAGGAGAAGAGGATCCTGAAAAACTCAAAATTGATAATCCACCTGCACCTATTCTAATGGTAGGCCTTCAGGGCTCAGGAAAAACGACGACTTCAGCAAAATTAGCAAACAGATTTAAGCAAAAAGATGGGAAAAAGGTTTTAATGGCTTCATTGGACGTAAATCGTCCAGCTGCTATGGAGCAACTCCAAATTCTCGGCTCTCAAATCGGAGTTGATACTCTGCCTATCGTTAAAGGGGAAGATCCTTTGGCGATAGCAAAAAGAGCAAAGACACAAGCCTCTTTGGGAGGATATGATATCTATATTTTAGATACTGCTGGTCGCCTGCATATCGATCAAGAATTAATCGCCCAAGCTGCAGCCGTTAGAGATGTTGCCAATCCTAGGGAAACACTTTTGGTTGTTGATGGTTTAACGGGGCAGGATGCGGTCAATGTTGCTACCGAATTTGATGATAAAATTGGAGTTAGTGGCGTTGTTCTAACACGAATGGACGGTGATGGCAGGGGCGGCGCAGCTTTATCAATGCGAGCGGTCACTGGCAAACCAATACGATTTGTTGGTGTTGGCGAAAAAATAGATGCTCTTGAAACATTCGAACCGGAGAGGGTTGCCGGGCGCATCCTCGGTATGGGCGATATAGTTTCCCTAGTTGAAAAAGCACAAGAGACGATTGAGGCAGAACAAGCCCAAAAAATGATGAAGCGCTTTCAAAAGGGCCAGTTCAACATGAATGATCTCAGAACACAGCTCGAGCAAATGATGAAAATGGGTGGTGTTGAAAGTATAATGGGTATGATGCCCGGCATGGGAAAAATGGCCAAACAAGCCTCTGAAATGGGCATGGATGACTCGGTTTTTAAAAAACAAATTGCATTGATAAATTCAATGACTAAACGAGAACGTGCAAACCCCCAAATTTTACAGGCAAGTAGGAAAAAAAGAATAGCTTCTGGTGCAGGAATGGAAGTTAGCGATTTAAATAAATTGCTCAAAATGCAGAGGCAGATGTCCGATGTTATGAAAAAAATGGGCAAAGGTGGGATGCTCAAACAGGCCATGAGAGGCATGTTTGGTAAAGGAATGCCAGATCCTAGCGAGTTATCGGGAAAACTTGACTCAAAGGCGCTGCAAAAGGCAGCAAAAGATCTTGGAAATATGTCACCAAACAATATTCCTGGGGGACTTTCAGGCTTAGGCGGTGGGCAGCTTCCCCCAGGACTGTCCGGATTTGGCAAAAAGAAATGACCTTAACAAATGCTCCTATATTAGAGTCAGAGAACTTGATACTCCGCGGACCTGAAAAAAAGGATGCTGAAAAGGTCATTTCTTTTCTTATAGACGAAAGTCGCTCTTGGGGTTTTGGATCGTCGCCTGATCGTAGCGATGCTTGGCGCTGGTTTTCAACTAATGTTGGCCATTGGCATTGGCATGGGTATGGATATTTTATAATTGAAACAAATGTTGGTGAAGTTGCTGGACTAAGTGGCATATGGAATCCTGATGGTTGGCCCGAGCCAGAAGTGGGTTGGGCAGTTTTTGATAGTTTCGAAGGAAAATCAATTGCTTATGAAGCAGCCTGTAGAGCCCGACGATGGGCCTACGACGAACTTGAATTCACAACGCTTACGAGTGGCATAGTACCAAATAATCAACGCTCTATTAATTTAGCAAAGCGTATGGGTGCTTATTTTGAACGCAGCTATACAAATTTATTTATGGGCGAAGAAATGCTCTTTCGTCATCCTAAACCCCATGAGTTACACAAATGATTTTTTCACGAATTCAGCGTAAAAGATTTGATTTTCTGAGGAGGCTTTCGAATGGCTAAATTATCACAAACAGTCTTAGATATTCTTCGTGACCACAGAGATAGTATAGATCGGCTTGACGCGATTTTAGTTTATACACTTGGGGAACGTTTCAGACACACAAAAGCTATTGGAAAACTAAAAGCGGAAAATGAATTGCCACCTGCCGACCCTGACAGAGAGGCATATCAAATTTCAAGACTGGAAAGTCTTGCAGATGAAGCAGATTTAGATCCAAAATTCGCAAAAAATTTACTGAACTTTATTATTCAGGAAGTAATTCAACATCATAAAAAACACCAACTTTGAGGCACATGCCTGAAAAGCCATTCAAAAAGGAGAATTAAAAATGGCCATGAAAATACGTCTTGCCAGAGGCGGCAGCAAAAAACGTCCATTTTATCGGATTGTCGCAGCAGATAGCAGAATGCCACGCGATGGTAGATATATAGAAAGGCTGGGGACATATAATCCACTATTGCCAAAAGATAGTGAAGAACGGGTAAAAATGAATATTGAGCGTATCCAATATTGGATCAGTGAAGGCGCTCAGGTTACTGATCGTGTGTCACGTTTTTTGGAAGCCGCAGGGATTTTAGACAAAAAGACAAGAAACAATCCTAAAAAAGCGCTTCCAGGCCAAAAGGCACAAGATCGGGCTGAAGAAAAGTTAGCTAAGGATAATGAAGAAGCGCCAGCAGCCGAGGAAGCACCAGCTGAAGAGGCCGCAGCAGACGAAGCGCCAGCAGCCGAGGAAG
>JAAXIY010000026.1:82402-86797 GCA_012270125.1 Paracoccaceae bacterium | reverse complement strand
GAAAATGGGCTACTTCACATTGATTTGATACAGAATATACCCGAAAATATTGTTAAAAAGATTAAAATAAAAACTAATAAATGATCATTAAAAAGCCGAGTTTATTAGTCCCAAACTTTGGAGCTTTAGTATAATTTGCTGAGCACAATGGTCAACTGTAGCATTTTCTGTATCTAAGCGTAATTCAGGTTCTTCTGGAACCTCATATGGATCTGAAACACCAGTAAATGCTTCAATCTTCCCCTGCCTTGCTAATTTATATAGTCCTTTCCGGTCTCGTTTCTCACAGACCTCAATAGCCGTTGAAATATGAATTTCAACAAAGCTCCCATATTGCGATATTTCGTTTCTGACGGAGAGCCTTGTTTTAGAATATGGAGCAATAGGCGCACAAATAGCTATCCCACCGTTTTTCGTGATTTCGGATGCGACGTAACCTATCCGGCGAATATTTAGATCGCGGTGTTCCTTAGAAAAACCGAGTTCAGAAGATAAGTTTTTACGGACAATGTCTCCATCAAGTAGAGTGACAGGTCTTCCACCCAATTCCATTAACTTGGTTAAAACAGCATTTGCGATAGTTGATTTCCCTGATCCTGATAGGCCTGTAAAAAAAATAGTAAACCCGCGTTTCGATAAAGGGGGGAGTGTTTTGCGCAACTCTTCTAAGACCTCAGGAAATGAGAACCAGTCTGGAATCTCTGTTCCGTCATATAAACGCTGTCTCAGCTCTGTTCCTGATATGTTTAATTTTGTAACGTTTTCACTTAACTCATCCACTGGCTTAAACTTACCGTAGTCTGGGACGTAAACTAACTCTTTAAAACTGACCATTTCTAATCCAATTTCTTTAGAGTATTTTTCAAATAATTTCTGCGCATCATAAGCTGCATAAAAGTCATTTCCATTGGAGTCCTTACCAGGACCGGCATGGTCTCTTCCAATAATAAAGTGTGTACAGCCATGATTTTTACGAATTAAACCATGCCAAACGGCCTCGCGTGGCCCGGCCATCCTCATTGCAAGATTTATAAGTGATAACGTAGTCGAAAATGTTGGGTAGTTATCTAGAATTGCTTCATAACATCTTACGCGTGTAAAATGATCAACATCCCCAGGTTTGGTCATTCCAACAACAGGATGAATGAGCAAATTTGCTTCTACGTCTCGAGCCGCTTTTAAAGTTAGCTCTTGATGCGCGCGGTGTAGAGGGTTTCTGGTTTGAAAAGCAACAATTTTTTGCCAGCCCATTTTACGGAAGTATTTTCTGAGCTCATTTGGCGTTTGCCTTCTGCTTTTGAAATCATAATGATGGGGTTTTTCTAACCCAGTTATATCTCCTCCCAAGTAAACTTCACCAGTTTCATTAAGAAGAAAATTTACACCTGGATGTTTTTCATCTGTTGTTTTAAAAATTTTTTCTGCTTCGTAAATTTTATCTGGAACCCAGATGGAATTTATCTGCAGTATAGCTAGAATAACGCCCTCTAAGTTTCTTAGCGAAATTTGTTCACCAAGTTTTAGATTTTTTGAAAAATTTTTTGAAACGTCTAGGGTAATAGGTATCGGCCAAAGTGATCCATCTTTGAGTCTCATATCTTCTAAAACACAATTATAATCTTCTTCAGGTAAGAACCCTTTTAATGGGTAAAACCCTCCATTCATGAGAAGTTCTAAGTCACAAATTTGTCGGGGTGTTAAGTCCCAGCTTACATAGCTTGCTGCGTTTATTTTTGCCTTACCTATCAAATCAGAACTTAAATAAAGTTCATTAACTGATTTGTGATTTTCCAACATATCTTGGATCTACTTTCTTTATTGGCCTATTCTCACAACAGAAATTCTAATCGTTTTCGGCAATAAATTTTTCTGCATCTAGGGCCGCCATACAACCCATTCCGGCGCTTGTTACTGCTTGGCGGTATATGTGATCAGTAAGATCACCAGCTGCAAAAACCCCAGGTATTGATGTTTTAGTACTGCCAGGTTCAACTTTGATGTAGCCACCATTGTGCGTTTCTAAAACATCTTTTACCAATTCTGTGGCTGGAGCGTGCCCAATGGCTACAAAAACCCCTTTACAAGGAATTTCCGAGACCTGCCCATTTTTAGTACTTTTTATGCGAATTGCTTCGACACCCAGAGGATTATCAGTGCCAATAACTTCTTCAAGTTCATGAAACCAAATGGGCTCAATTTTTGGATGCTTAAAAAGTCTATCTTGCAGTATTTTTTCTGCCCTGAGCTCGTCTCTTCGGTGGACTAAGGTTACTTTTGAAGCAAAGTTTGTTAGGAATAGAGCTTCTTCTACCGCTGTATTTCCACCACCAATTACAGCTATTTCTTGTCCCCTATAAAAAAAGCCATCACAAGTCGCACAGGCAGATACACCAAATCCTTTGTATTTTTCCTCAGATGTCAGTCCTAACCATTTTGCTCGCGCGCCGGTCGCCAGAATAACAGCGTCAGCTGTGTATTGTTTTCCGCTATCGCATATTGCTAAAAAAGGTCTTCTGTCGACTTCCAATTTTGTTACAATGTCTCCGATTATTTCACAGCCCATTGCTTTTGCATGAGCTTCCATTCTTACCATTAAATCAGGACCTTGCACTTCAGTGTCGCCAGGCCAATTTTCGACTTCTGTAGTGGTAGTTAATTGACCTCCTGGCTCAATGCCTTGAATTAGTATTGGAGAAAGCATTGCGCGACTGGCATAAACGCCGGCAGTATAGCCGGCTGGCCCACTTCCAATAATTAGCACTTTAGTATGATGGCACTCAGACATTTTTTCCTCATCTTTTTACATGGGTATACCCGCTGATTTGGTGATGCAAAACCCCAAAATTACTGGATTTCGATTAATCCTTTGGAAAATATTATTTCAATATGTTGGAATAATATTGCGATTATGGGGGAATGATTTATAATATTTAAAAAAATGGAGCAGATGCATGCCTTTAACACGACTTGATTCAATTGACCGGCTGATTTTAGCGGAATTGCAAGAAGATGGGAAAATGACAAACGTAGAACTAGCAAAACGTGTTGGGATTTCTGCACCTCCTTGTCTTCGTAGAGTTCGTGCTCTTGAGGAGCAAGGTTTCATTAAAGGTTATCATGCTGACGTTGATAGTCGCGCTCTTGGATTTGAAGTACAGGTTTTCGCGATGGTTGGACTTCAGTCCCAGGCGGAAGTTGATTTAAGACAATTCGAAGAGTTATGTCAGGGTTGGCCGCTTGTCAGAGAATGTCATATGCTGAATGGTGAAGTGGATTTTATGCTTAAATGCGTCGCTCCCGATCTCAGCAGTTTTCAGAGTTTTTTAACGGGTGAACTTCTTACAGCTCCTAATGTTGGATCTGTTAAAACTTCACTTGTTATCAGAGCTGAAAAAGATGAACCTGGGGTCCCTTTTAACATACTAGAGGACAGATTAAGCAAGCGTCCTTAAAGCATCACTGTGGATATAAGTCTTCCGTAATCTGGCTCTTTTTTGTGACAACTTCTTCTATATGAAAAAAAACTTTTCTCATCCATGTAGGTGCAATGTCCCGTAAACTCTACAGAAGAAATATTAGCTTTTTGCAATTCATTTAGACTGAACTTTGATAAGTTGAAATGATACTTGTCAGTGTCAAAGTTAAAATCAAAGAACTGTTTATTATTCTGATCTGAATTGATAAACATTTCAAAAAACTCCATGTCAACTTCATAGGCCTTTTGACTTATACATGGGCCAATTACTGCAGAAATTTGGCTTCGATCTGCCCCAAGTTCTTCCATTTTATCAATGGTGGAATTTAAAATCCCATTTAGTGAACCTCGCCATCCGGCATGAGCGATGCCAATAACATTATTTTTTTCGTCAGCAAAAATTACTGGCTGACAATCAGCTGTCAAAACTGAAAGTACTAATCCCGGTGTGTTTGTAACGAGTGCGTCGGCTTTTGGTACAACATCAAATTTTTGATCACAAATTATAGCTCGGTCAGAATGGATTTGGTGAACGCTTACAATTTTTTCTATGGATGTTCCCATGTGTTGAGCAACAATGGATCGATTTCTTATAACATTTTCCTTATCATCTTTAGAACCCAACCCACAATTCAAGCCTTTATAAATCCCGAGTGATGAACCTCCTCTTCGAGTAAAAAAACCATGTTTTACGTTCTTAATCAGTGATGATTGAATACATTTTACTGTCATTGTTCAAAACCTGGTGGGCATGGGGAGTTTTTGGGAAATAATGATAAAGCTTTGAATATGCTTCCCATCTCTTTTGGATGGGTTAAGCGCCTGTGTGCGGCTATATGGCTTTCTAAAGCCTTTCCTTTCAGACTTTTTGCCAAATTATTTGCCCGTTCAGTTATCCCCAATCTTTCAAGTAGAACGCC
>JAAXIY010000026.1:0-82302 GCA_012270125.1 Paracoccaceae bacterium | reverse complement strand
TTTTTGCCAAATTATTTGCCCGTTCAGTTATCCCCAATCTTTCAAGTAGAACGCCTTGCGTGGTTAGTTTGCTAAAAGCACATCCAGAATTTAAAGCCAGTATTTCAAAATCCACATGCGCACTTATATCTAATTCTCCCGGTGAAACAAAAACGTTACAATATTCATGGTTTTTTACAGCTTGTAGAGTATCGCCGAGGGAGCGCCAATCGCCATAATCAATGAAAATAGCTGCACCACCAAAATTATTTATATGTTCCCCTATATTTTTCGAAAGCTTAGCAGCAGATAGGTTCAATTCGACAATATCACCATTGGAAGTATCAGAGAGCCTCATATCTAAAAAATAATTTTTTGTTGGTTTTTCCTCTAAACCAAATTCAAGTTTTCCATCAGAAACTTGAACGGTTCTCTTAAAAAAATTGTCTCCTTTTCGTAAATACTGCTCAATTGGTAGTGCGTCAAAAAACTCATTCGCTATCAGAAATAAGTGCTTTTTTTCAAACTTAGGTAATTTTTCGTGCCACACTATATTGTATTCTGAGAGCCTTGTTTTCTGAATATGTTTTAAGTTCGATGATGCTTCAACTAAATGGATTTCAGCGGCCTTTAGGAACTTAGGGTATGATTTAAATGTCCGCAACATATCCGCCATCATTGTCCCCCGGCCTGGGCCTAATTCGGTGAGAATAATTTGAGACGGTGAACCCTGGTCTATCCATGTTTGTAATATCGACAAAGCTATGAGTTCCCCAAACATTTGTGAAATCTCGGGTGCGGTCGTAAAGTCACCGTCGACTCCAAATACTGGCTTTTTTGAATAATAACCAAATGTTGGATGCAACAAACACTGTTGTATATAGCTGGATAAAGGCATAGGGCCATTGTTTTTAATTTCATTGATTAACAAAGAACCAAGATCTTTCATACTGTCCTATTTCGCATTGAAGTAAGGCACATAAGTAATCCAAGTATTACCATTGGAAACGAAAGCATTTGACCCATAGTCAAACCATAGTCGCCAATTTGGATAAAAAACCCTAAAGGATTACTGGGAGTTTGAAATTGCTCGTCCGGCTGACGGAACAGTTCGACAAAGCATCGTGATAATCCATATCCAGTAAAGAAAATGCCAGCTATGAAACCTGGGTGTTTCAACATCTCTTTTTTAAAAGCAAGGTAAATCAAAATAACAAAAAGTATCAGGCCTTCTAATATTGCCTCATAAATCTGAGAGGCGTGTCGGACGCATGGGGACAGTAACTCGTCGCAAACTTTTGAGGCCTCTGGGCTTTTTACAATAATTCCCCATGGGACATCAGTTACTCGCCCCCAAAGCTCATCATTAATAAAATTTGCTAGTCGACCAAGAAATAGACCTACTGGAGATCCTAAGGCCAGTAGGTCTGCGCCTGATCTTATAGCAACTGAGTTACGCCAGAAGAATATAAATCCCGCTAGAGAAACACCAAGCAAACCACCATGAAACGACATCCCACCTTGCCATACAAATAGAATCTCCATTGGGTTTTTGAAATAATAGGATGGATGGTAGAAAATGACATAACCTAAACGCCCGCCTAAAATTATCCCTAGAACCAAGTAGGTTACTAAATCTTCGAGCTTGGCTGGGTTTAATGGGGTAACGTTTTCAGGCCAAAGGTAATTTTTCTTTAAGGCAACCGCAGCTATTTTCCACCAAGCTATAATCCCAACAACATAGGCAAGAGCATACCAATAAAGGGTAAACTTGAAGCCACCTAAATTGATGGTGAATATATCAGGTTGTATACCTTCAGGAAATGGGATCATCTGCTACTCCTTACTCTTCGTGCCGTGAGATGGCATGAAAAGTCAACCTTGAGATAAAGGTCAATTTACCCCATATAGAAAGATAAATGTTATTGGGAGATGTTTATGCAGTCACGTAGTAAAATTTTAGACGATGTTTCACAACTTATGACTAATGCCATGGGTGTAGCTCAGGGAGCGCGAGAAGAGGCGGAAACTGCAATTAAATCAATAATTGACCGATGGTTGGCAGACCATGATTTTGTAACACGTGAAGAGTTTGATGCTGTGAAGGCAATGGCTCAAAAAGCGCGAGAAGAAAATGATAATTTGAAAGCTCGTTTGGATGCTATTGAAAAGAAACGTAAAAAATAAATCTAATTTTCAAACTCCAGTAAGCTTATAAAATTCGAAAGTTTCCGATATCTGGGTCTTTCGAATTTTTTTTGTTTTTTTTTAAAATTCCTCTTTACACAGTGCACAAAGCAAAGCACCATATGTAGTATGAGTTGTTCTAAACAGCACAGCAATTAGAGCAGTCACCAATTGCTTGGGGAATCTGCCAATCCCTACGCAACACAACAAAAAGAGGTGGGGCTATGGCATTAACTGAAACATTTTTAGAAGACGAAATTCACCCAATCGACATCGTAGAGCATCTTGCAGAACATCATGAATGGGAATTCGACAGAATCGAAGAAAATCAAATTGCTATGGCTGTGCAGGGTCAATGGAGAACATATTCCATTACATTAGCTTGGTCTGGGTTTGATGAAACCTTGCGTCTTATTTGTTCATTTGAAATGGAGCCACCCGAAGAAAAACTCAAAGATCTTTATGAGACCTTGAACGTTGCCAATGATAGATGTTGGACAGGAGCTTTTACATTTTGGGAAGACCAGAAGCTAATGGTATATCGTTATGGGCTGGTTTTGACAGGTGGCCAAATTGCAACAGCTGAGCAAATCGACGCAATGATTTCATCTGCTGTTCTTACTGCCGAAAAGTATTATCCAGCTTTTCAGTTGGTAGTGTATGACAATCAAAGTCCCAATAAAGCAATGCAAGTTGCCATTGCAGAGGCTTATGGTCACGCTTAAAATTGAGCTAAAATAACAGAGAGCTGAAAATGGATTTAAATGAAATTAGGGCGAGAGGCCTTATACTCATTGGTTGTGGGAAAATGGGTTCGGCAATGCTGGAAGGTTGGTTAGAATCTGGAATTCCAGCATCTAGTATTTGGATATCAGACCCAGAGCCCAGTGCTTGGCTCACTAAAACTGGCGTAAACATAAATAAAACTTTACCAAAAAACCCGGCAGTTTGTTTGATTGCTGTGAAACCACAAATTATTTTTAAGGCTCTTTCAAATTTAAGTGAGTATAAAAATAGCGACACATTGTTTATCTCAATCGCTGCAGGAATTCAGCTTTCTCAATTAGAGGCAGCAATTTCGCCGGATAGTACAATTATAAGGGCAATGCCAAACACTCCTTCTGCGATAGGAAAAGGTATAACGGCTCTAATTGGTAATTCCGTAGCGAAAGATGAGCACATACAACTTACCAAAGTTTTGATGGAGAAAATTAGCCAGGTTGTTCAGCTGGAAAGTGAGGACCAGATGGATGTTGTGACAGGGCTGTCTGGCTCTGGTCCAGCATACGTTTTCTATTTAGTGGAATCTCTTGCTAATGCCGGAGTGGAATTAGGTCTTTCTGAGGATATGGCGATGCGTTTGGCTAAGGCCACAGTGGCTGGTTCTGGAGCTTTGTTGATGAGCTCGTCAGAACAGCCCAGCAAACTTAGGAAAAATGTAACAAGTCCAAATGGTACAACACAGGCTGGTTTGGAAATTCTTATGGATCAAAAATCCGGCTTGATGCCTCTTGTCAAGAAAACTGTTGAAGCGGCAGCAGAAAGATCGAAAGAATTGGGTAATGGCTGAAATTAATTTTGATCATTTCCTTGCTGTTGATATTCGCGTTGGCACTGTGATTAAAGCAGAACCATTTCCTGAAGCAAGAAAACCTGCAATTAAACTTTGGATAGATTTTGGTTCAGAAATTGGTGAGAAAAAATCATCGGCTCAAATAACTGACTTTTACAACGTTGAAAAATTAAAAGGAAAGCAAGTTATGGGGGTAGTTAATTTCCCACCACGACAAATCGGTCCTTTTATGTCTGAAGTCCTAGTATTGGGTTTTATGGATAAATCGGGTTCAGTAATTTTGGCTGTCCCAGACAAACCAGCTCCTGACGGTTCTTCGTTGTGTTGAGTCTAATTTATGTCACCAATAGAGTCACGCCAGTGACGACGACATAATGAAACGTAAGTTTCGTTTCCCCCTATTTGAACTTGTGCTCCATCTTTAATTACTTGACCATTTTCATCCTGACGTATCACCATCGTTGCTTTTTTTCCACAATGGCAAATGGTTCTGATTTCTCTCATTTCATCAGCCAATGCCAATAGTGCCGCTGATCCAGGAAATAGCTTTCCTTGAAAATCTACTCTCAAACCATAACACATAACGGGTACATTTAAATCATCAACTGCACGCGCTAGTTGCCATACTTGTTCCTCAGATAGAAATTGCGCTTCGTCTATAAAGACACAAGAGCAAGGCCCTTTATTTAATCGCTCTTCGATTTTTTGAAACATATTTTCTGTGCTTTCAAAAGTATCTGAATCTGAAGCTATCCCTATCCTTGAACCTATTTTTCCTTCACCAGCTCTTTTGTCAAAGCCTGCTGTAATGAGGTATGTATCCATTCCTCTCTCTTGATAATTATGAGAGGCTTGTAGCAATAGTGTAGACTTACCAGCATTCATAGTTGAATATTGAAAATAGAGCTTAGCCATGGGTATCAGACATGGAGATATTTTCAAACTTTAACAAGATTAAAGCTTTGAATTTTTTAAAATACAGTTGTTGGTTCATGTTTTTATTACAATTTGTGTCAGTGGCCACTAAATTCACATAAAATATGTTGAGAAATTCCAAGACTTTCTAGTCTCTTACTTCCGCCCAGATCTGGCAGATTAATGATAAAAGCACAGGCTAATATTTCACCCCCTAATTTTTCTACTAAAGAAATTCCAGCTTCTGCTGTACCTCCGGTTGCGAGCAAGTCATCCACTATTAATATTTTATCTCCCGCCGA
Source organism: Paracoccaceae bacterium (assembly GCA_012270125.1). Classification (GTDB taxonomy): domain Bacteria; phylum Pseudomonadota; class Alphaproteobacteria; order Rhodobacterales; family Rhodobacteraceae; genus Salinivivens. Next base: position 77,346 of record JAAXIY010000026.1, on the reverse strand, counting down.
AATGGCGTCTTCATGAATTTCAAGCGTAGCTTTCCCATATTCTAATTCGTAATCTTGGGTTATTGTTTTTCCTGGAAGTTTGCCTGCTTTGCGTATTGGGACAAAACCGCATTCTAGTTCTCTTGCAATTGCTCCTCCAATTATAAAACCCCTTGCTTCTAACCCTATAATTTTGTCAATTTTGGTGCTCCTATAGGGCTCTACAAGCTTTTCTATGCATTCACCAAAGCCTTTAGCATTATCAAATAAACTTGTTACGTCTCTAAACATGATACCTGGAATTGGAAAATCAGGTATAGTTCTAATAAGGTCTTTGATTGAAGACATTGTTAATTTCCCTACCGGTTCTAAAGTGAGTTAATTATTTCTTTATTTTCATAATTGTTATTGGAATTTTGAATTGTGGTAAACAAGTGTATTTACCCTAGTTGCTCAAAATATATTTCAATCTAACTACCGTATTAAGGTTTTTATGCGGTCTACCGCTTTTAAATTGTTTCAATCTCAACTAGTGACGCACACAGATAGTAATTGGAAGATAAAATGAAACAGACGCTCCTTAACGCTTTTGCAAGTTTAAACAAGCCAGATTTCAACTTTATGAATGATGAAGGCCTATCTGTTTCTCGAGTAAGAACAGAACTTTTGTCAGGACTTACTGTGGCACTTGCTCTTGTGCCTGAAGCTGTAGCTTTCGCTTTTGTCGCTGGTGTGCACCCTTTAGTTGGTTTGTATGCTGCTTTTCTAGTTGGTTTGATCACAGCAATTTTGGGTGGGCGTCCGGGAATGATTTCTGGAGCTACTGGTGCATTAGCAGTAGTTATGGTTGCATTAGTTGCTCAACATGGGGTGGAATATCTCTTTGCAACTGTAGTTTTGATGGGACTTTTGCAAATTATAGCAGGTTTTATGCAATGGGGAAAATTTATCCGTTTGGTCCCACATCCTGTAATGTTAGGTTTTGTCAATGGTCTAGCCATCGTAATTTTTTTGGCTCAAATGACACAATTTAAAGTCCCTGGAACAGTGGAAATATCTGGTCATGGCTCTTCAGGAGGAGAGTGGCTTAGTGGCAGTCCTTTATACTTAATGTTGGGTTTGGTTGCTCTAACCATGTTAATTATTTACATCATGCCACGTGTTACACGTATTATTCCTGCGCCTCTTGCTGGTATAGGTATTGTAGCAGGACTGGTTATATTTTTTGGGTTAGATGTTCCAAGAGTTGGCGATATGGCGTCCATTAAGGGAGGGTTACCAATGTTTCATATCCCGGTTGTCCCAATAACTTGGGAAACTCTTGAGATTATATTGCCCTACTCGATTATTTTGGCTGCTATTGGGCTAATTGAAAGCCTTTTAACCTTAAATTTGGTTGGCGAAATGACGGGAAAAAGAGGTGGGGCAAGTCAGGAATGTATAGCACAGGGGCTTGCTAACACAGCAACCGGCTTTTTTGGGGGAATGGGTGGATGTGCCATGATTGGGCAATCCATGATCAATGTAAAGTCTGGCGGTAGAACACGTATAGCAGGAATTGCCGCAGCATTATTTTTATTGGCATTTATCTTAGTTGGCGCCCCTATTATTGAGATGATACCTTTAGCAGCCCTTGTCGGAGTTATGTTCATGGTTGTGATAGGAACATTTGCATGGAATTCGTTTAAAATTCTTAGACGAGTGCCTCTGACGGATGCTTTTGTTATAATTTTGGTGACTATTGTAACCGTTATATCGGATTTAGCAGTTGCTGTCGTCGTCGGTGTTATCGTATCAGCTTTAGCTTATGCCTGGAATAATGCTAGAAGAATTCATGCTCATACAGAAATCTCAGACAAAGGAGCTAAAATTTACCGTATTCAAGGCCCTTTGTTTTTTGGTTCCTCTGACGGTTTTTTAGAACTATTTGATGTCGAAAATGATCCAAATGAAGTCATTATCGAGTTTTCAGACAGCCGGGTAGTAGATCAATCTGCTTTGCAAGCAATTGAGGCTATTGCGAGTAAATATGAGACTGCTAACAAACGAATTCAATTAAGGCATCTTAGTCGTGACTGTCATTATTTACTTACAAAAGCCGGTCACTTGGTAATAGACAGTGATGATGATCCTGATTACGGCCTTGCCGTGAACTATTCAGTAAAAACAGGTATTTTGGATAGTAGTCATTAACTATCTGGATAGGCACCATCGCATTATGGCTTTTTGCACATGAAGGCGATTTTCTGCTTCATCAAATATAACGGAGTTTTTCCCGTCCATAACACCAGAAGTTGCCTCCTCATCCCTATGTGCTGGCAAACAATGCATGAAAAGGACATCAGTTTTTGCCTTAGACATTAATTCTTCGTTGACTTGAAATGCCTTGAGTTGATTACGACGGTCTTTTTTTACTTTTGGATCGTCATGCATACTTATCCACGTATCAGTAGCAATTAGGTCTGCATCTTTTATTGCCGAATATGGGTCTCGATCGATATAGAATTCTACCCCAAGGTTTTTTGCCTCTTGGGTCAAACTTTTTGAAGGATCTAGTTCTTTAGGCCCAGAAAAAGTAAGTGAAAACTTAAACTTTCCGGCTGCGTGTAGAAAACTATTCAGAACGTTGTTTCCATCGCCAAACCAAACAACTTTTTTACCTTCAATGGAGCCACGTTTTTCCTCGAATGTCATAATATCAGCCATTATTTGACAGGGATGACTTTCGTTAGTTAACCCATTTATTATGGGTACGGTAGAATATTTGGCGAGTTCATAAAGTGTATCACTGTCAAATGTCCTTATCATTATTAAGTCTACATAACGACTTAACACGCGCGCTGTGTCAGCTATCGATTCACCTTGTCCAAGTTGCATTTCAGCGCCAGAAAGTACCATTGGTTGGCCTCCAAGTTGCCGGACGCCGACATCAAAGCTAGTCCTTGTTCGTGTAGATGGTTTCTCAAAAACCAAAGCAACTATATGTTGATGCAGAGGTTGGTTTTCATCAATTGTTCCTTTTGGAAGGCCGGCTCTTGCATCCTTCATTTCTTGGGCCTGTTTGAGTATCCCCTTTAGATCTTTGGTAGATATCTCATTTAAATTTAAGAAATGCTTCATATTAAAATATTTTCTTCGAAAAGTTTTTATTTAGAAAAAATTGTCATTGCGCTTTCTAATTTTTCTAGCGCTACATCTATTTCTGTATCAGAAACGGTTAAGGGTGGCAAAAGGCGCACGACATTATCTCCTGCCGGTACAGTCAATAAATTGTTTGCGTAACATGCATTAACAAAATCAGTATTTTGCACTTTGCACTTCAGCCCTATCATTAGGCCTTTTCCGCGAACTTCCTCAAAAACAGATGTATTTTTTTTAAGAAGTTCCTGCAGACCATTATAAAATCGTTTTGCTTTATGATTAACATCATTCAAAAAATTAGGATTAGAAATGATATCCATAACCTTCAAGCCTACCGCACATCCCAATGGGTTCCCCCCATAAGTTGATCCGTGAGTTCCTGCTGTCATTCCAATAGCGGCTGTTTCTTTCGCCATAACAGCGCCAAGTGGAAAACCGCCTCCTATGCCCTTTGCAACCATCATTATGTCTGGTTCTATTTCTGACCACTCATGAGCAAATAATTTACCTGTTCGTCCAAACCCGCATTGGACTTCATCTAATATCAATAAAATGCCCTTTTCATCACAAGTTTTGCGAAGACCTTGTAGGCACTGTTCAGGTATTGGCCTGATCCCTCCCTCGCCCTGAATGGGTTCAATTAAAATAGCGGCAGTTTTGTCCGTGATTGAGTTTTCTATGGCTGAATGATCATTCCATGGTATGTTAATAAAGCCAGGCAATAATGGCCCAAAGCCTTTAGTCATTTTTTCAGAAGCTGTCGCTGCTATACCTGCTGAAGATCTTCCGTGAAAGGAGCCTTCAATTGTAATAATTTCGAACTTGTTAGGATATCCTTTTTCAAACCAGTATTTTCGGGTCATTTTTACAGCTAATTCGCAAGACTCAGTACCCGAATTCGTAAAAAAAACGGTGTCCGCAAATGAATTCTTTACCAATTTATCTGCTAAAGCGCGCTGCTCAGGGATTTGATATAGATTTGAGACATGCCAAAGTTTTTCTGCTTGAGATTTTATAACACTAACAAGTTCAGGATGCGAATGGCCAAGCGAATTTACCGCAATACCGGATGCAAAATCTAAAAATTGACTTCCACTGGCTTCAATTAACCAAGATCCTTTTCCGCTAACAAACTCCAAATCTGCTCTTGCATATGTCGGTAGTATAGAGGTTGTCATGGTTATACTTTTACTGAATAATTACTGAGGTTTTCTCTATAACCTATATAAAAATAAGGACAAACCTTTTTTGTTTATTCGACAGTTTCCATTTTCGACTTAGTCATCTGGCCTTGAAATAGAAAATATTTCACGAACTACGCTATAATCTCGGTAACCCAAACGAGTAAGTGGATTGAACTTGCTTACATCAAACTTTCCATCAACCACATAATCATCATTCATATGGACGCCAACCACTTCTCCAAAAACAGCAAAGTTTGCAGCTCCAGGTAACTTTATAATTTCGACTAATTTACACTCCAGTGCTGCAGGGGCGTCGAGAACTCTTGGACATTCTATTAACCTACAGTCTGTTTTTTTTAATTCAGCATGTTTGAATTCATCAATGTCTGCGGGCAAGGTTTTTGATGTTGCATTCATTTGGTGACGCATCTCATAAGATACGATATTTACGCAAAACTCTTTTGTTTCTCTGATGTTTGAAACTGAGTCTTTAGTTCCATCTCTATCAGATTTATCTCCTGTAGAGGCAAACATAACTTGTGGAGGAACATAAGCAACCGCATTAAAAAAAGAATATGGGGCTATATTATCAATAGAATTTTTATCTCTTGTTGAAATCCAACCAATTGGGCGAGGTGTTACAATAGCGTTAAATGGGTTATGTTTAAGCCCATGACCGTCTTCGGGTTTATAGAACATTTTAAAACTTCCTTTGAACATGAGATAGAGCCATGCTACCCCGCCTTCCAGATAAATTTGAAATTTATCCAATTCTTTATGGCAGTAGTGCATATGGGAGTTTATTGTGTACGCGATAAATACTGAAACTAACGCTGATTATTGGGAGGTTGAGGCTCTATACGATCTGTGCTTTGCTCCTGGCAGGGAAGCTTTATCTTCTTATCGCTTAAGAGAAAATACAAAACCTATTGCTGAACTTTGCCTTATAGCAAGAGATGAACAACATATTTTGGCTGGTGCTATTCGCTATTGGCCTGTGAAAATAAAAGAGTACTCTGCTTTATTGTTAGGCCCAATCGCTGTCCATCCAACGAGGCAGGGGGAGGGATTAGGAAGTTTGTTGATTAAAGATAGTTTAAAACAAGCTGAAAATTTGGGTCATTCTAGGGTGCTCTTAATAGGGGATTTGCCTTACTACAGTCGATTGGGCTTTAAAAAACTGTCAAATGTTAAAATGCCACAACCGACTAATCCAGAACGTGTTTTAGGGATTGAACTTGTTTTTGGCGCCTGGGATATTTTGGGCGGATCAGTGGAAAGCTTTGGCTAAGTCGCAGTTTAAATAAGATCAACCCACGATTTTGCCTGCTTTCCTTTAGGCTTCATTTAAGTTATCCGCAGATATGCCTAGATATGCTCTAAAAATAGAATACAATGGTGCTCCTTTTGTAGGATGGCAGCGGCAGCAAAGCCAACTTTCCGTGCAAGGTTCGATTGAACGTGCTCTTTCGCAAATTGAGAATAACGAACATCTAATAGCCGGTGCGGGGCGTACCGATGCTGGTGTCCACGCAAGGTCTCAAGTCGCCCATTGTGATTTGAACAAAAAATGGGATCCTTTTCGACTTTCTGAAGCTTTGAACTTTCATTTGAAGCCACTTCCAATAGCAATAATTGATTGTGCGTTAGTTGATGACGATTGGCATGCGCGTTTTTCAGCAGTAGAGAGAAAATATATATTTCGACTTCTTGTTAGAAGGGCTCCATCAACGCATGAGGCTGGGTTAGTTTGGCAAATTAGCCATTCGCTTGATTTATCTGCAATGCAAGAGGCATCTCAATACTTGGTAGGTAAACATGATTTTACAACATTTCGCTCATCTATGTGCCAAGCTAAGAGCCCAATTAAGACCTTGGATGAATTTAAAATTGAGAGTTCTGAAGGGTGGTCAGGTACTGAGTTTAGGTTCCGATTAAGGGCAAGAAGTTTTCTTCATAATCAAGTTCGTAGTTTTGTGGGGACCTTAGAACGCGTAGGTTCGGGTAGCTGGAGTCCAGCTGACGTAAAAAAAGCTCTAGAGGCAAAAGATAGATCTCTTTGTGGCCCAGTTTCGCCGCCACATGGATTATATCTGTCTGAAGTTGTCTATGAAAATGATCCTTTTTCTTAAATTTTATTTTTAGTATTTAAAGTTGGTTGAGAGTCTGCTGGACGTTCTGGCCAAAAATGTTTTGGGTACCTTCCTCTCATATCTTTTCTAACATCCTCGTATGAGCTTTCCCAAAATGATACTATATCGGTAGTCGTTTGTATTTTTCTTCCTGCTGGAGACAAAAAAGTTATCCGGATTGGTAACCCAGCGCTCGTAGGATGAGTTTTTTGACCGTACATTTCCTGAATTCGAATTGATATTTCGGGTATATTGTTTTCATAATTTATATTAATTTTCCTCTGTAACGGTGTTACAAAGTGAGCGGGCACCAATTTATCCAGTAACTGCCGTTCTTTCCAATTCAGTAGAGATTGCAGCGCCTCAAAATCATCAAACTTTTTCCAATCTTCTGCAGATTTTATATTTTGCAAAAATGGGGCTAACCAGATTTTAACTGTTTCATGTAGATTTTTATCTGACATATCAGGAAATTTATCCCCAGCCATTCTAACCCTAGCCAAGAAGTATTTAGCATTTTTTGAATGAAAAAAGCCAAGTTGTTTAATACCATCAAGCATGGCGTCAACAAAAATATCATTTGGCACATTTTTCCATGGTTTCTCGTGCAAATTTAAGTGGCCAAGTTTCTCTTGGCATTGGGCAATGACCTTCTTGTGTCTGGTAGACCAATAACAGGTGTTTGCTGAGATAATTTGTTCTTCAAATAATTCTTTTATTTCTGATAAGGTTATTGGCGCGCAGTAACGAATTTTTGCTTCCTTTTGATTTCCATCTAAACTGCACGCAACGATGAAAGGTTCAGATCTTAAAGGATCATTTTCTGCCAATACAGCTCCTTTCCCATTCGACAAAATATATCGTGGTATTTGCCCGTCCCGCCGTTTCCCAATTCGGTCGGGATAGGCGAGAGCTACTAGTTGGCCAACGGTATAATTTGATTTATTAACTTTGTATTTGGAAAGCCGGCTGGCTTCTTTTAAAATTCTTTTTGCTATTGGTAGCTTTATGGAACCGGACTGATTAGATTTTTCTCTTTGAATTTTCTTAACAGCGTCTAATCTTAGACTGATATCAGTATTTCTTGAATGCTCCAGTGGATCTGCATCAGAAAGAATTGATGCGAGCAAAGGTGCATCTTGCGCACCAGAGAGAATTATTTTTGATAATCGGGGGTGTAGTGGAATTTTAGACAGTGAACGCCCTTGTTTTGTAATTTGAAGTTTTTCATCTATCGCTTCAAGCATTTGTAGTACTTTATGAGCCTCTGAAATGGCGTTTTTGTTTGGTTTGGTGAGTAATGCAAGATCGTCTACATTACCGCCCCACAAGGCTAGTTCCAAAACAAATGGGGTTAAGTCTGACTTTTCAATTTCAGCTGGAGAGAACTCTGGAAAGCTTCCATCTTGGGACTTCGACCACAGTTTGTAACAGTTGCCAGGTGCTAGTCGTCCTGCACGTCCCATACGTTGATCTGCCTCTGATTTAGATATTTTTTGGGTGACTAAGCGCGCCATACCTGAACTGGAGTCGTATATAGATCTTTTGGAAAGGCCACTATCTATCACATGGTCTATTCCCTCTATGGTGAGTGAAGTTTCTGCTACATTTGTTGCAAGGACTATTTTTCGCCCGTCTGACAAAGGTTTTATGGCATTTTGCTGATCTTTGAAATCTAACCTTCCATAAAGGGGAAAAATTCTACAATCAGTTGGTACTTGTCCTTTCAAAGAGGCAGCAACTTTGATAATTTCGGCCTCTCCCGGCAAGAAGACTAGTATACTCCCTGTCTTTGTTTTGATTACTTTGAGTATTACCTCGCTAATGGCTTTTGGAATAATTTCTTCTTGAGTTTGAGGTAATTTTTGCCAATGAGGAGTAACGGAAAAACTTTTACCCTGACATTTAATTATTGGAGCATTTTGCATTAGTTTAGATACTGCATTGACTTCTAGTGTTGCAGACATGACCAAAATCTTCAGATCACTTCTTAAAACATTCGCTGTTTCAAGACAAAATGCGAGACCAAGATCTGCGTTGAGGCTCCTTTCGTGGAATTCATCAAAAATTATTGTAGATACGTCCTTCAGCTCTTGGTCTGCTTGGATCATCCTTATTAAAATTCCGTCTGTTACCACCTCAATTTTTGTTAGTTCACTGCACTTTGTTTCGCCTCTAATTCGATACCCTACGGTCTTTCCAATTGGTTCATTTAGGGTCTGAGCCATTCTTGCCGCAACTTGCTTTACGGCAATCCTCCTGGGCTCTAGCATGATCACTTTACCTTTGGAAAATGCAGGATCATTAATAAGGTTGATGGGAACTGCTGTAGATTTCCCAGCGCCTGGAGGCGCTGTCAATACAGCTCTTTTTGTTTTCTTTAGCTGCTCTGCCAGCTCATCAAGAACTGAAAATATGGGTAAATTTTGAGACAAGGTGCTTTACCGTTTAGTAAATTTAGTTCGTCCACGTAAAGCCTTTATCTCTAAGCTTTCGACAGAATAAAGTTCACCTTTCTTGATATAATTGACAGTAAAAGGAAAAACTTTGCCTTCTTTCATCTCTTCATCTGAATAGCCATCCTCACGGATGTATTCTCCTTGGCATTTTGCAGAGTTTTCTTGAATTTTAATTTTAGATAATTTGATTTCTATTCGACGAGCGCCATCAAATAGATGAAATGTTTGTGAACATATTGTTTTTTTATCTTTATCGCTCATGACTAAATGAATAGCCGTCATAGGATCTACAGTTCCCTTTTGAGACTTAGGCTTTGCCCAGTGAGATTGTGGAACTTTTGTAGAAGTGACCTTTGGTACCATTTTATGGTACACCATAGATTTTTCTTCCTTTCTTCGCTTCGTATCTGATTTTCCACGATAATAGGTAGGTGTGTATAGCTTATTTGATAACTTTCCTTTGGCCTCAGCTTGAAATTTATACTTGGTAACCATTCTAGCTAGACCTTTAGACATTAAAACGCCTGAGATATCGTAGTCACTTTCAGATGTTTTAATTGAGTAAATCAATTCACCGACTTTTATACCCCACAAAAAAACATCAAAACTGTATTTTTCTGTTTTGGCATAAACACTAGTTGTGCTGAGAAGTACTGCAGACACAAATGCAGTTAAGAAAAGTTTTTGTTTGTTTTTCATAGGTAAATTAATACTCAATCTATTAAGAGAAATAATTTCAGGCTAAACAAGGCAAGAAAAGCAAGATAAGGTCAACCAACAATTTAATATTTAGTTGAAAGCTGGTCAAAATGACTGACTTAAATAAAATGGTGGAAACTTTAATAGCAGGCGATAGACGTGTTTTGGCTCGGGCCATAACATTAGTTGAAAGTTCCCGTGAGGATCATAGAAAATCTGCCGTTGCATTAATATCGTTGCTTGAAAAAAAGTCTCAAAAACAAGCAATTCGAATTGGTCTTTCGGGGACGCCTGGTGTTGGCAAATCAACATTTATAGAAGTTTTCGGCTCCTTTCTTACGGATTGTGGATTAAGTGTTGCCGTGCTTGCAGTTGATCCCAGCTCAGCAAGATCAGGAGGTTCTATACTAGGTGATAAAACTAGGATGACACTTCTGGCTCGAAATCCAGCTGCATTCATACGGCCATCTCCTAGTCAAACTCATTTGGGCGGTGTAGCTCGGCGCACTCGTGAAACTGTAGCTATATGTGAGGCTGCAGGATTTGATGTAATATTAATCGAAACAGTTGGGGTTGGTCAGTCAGAAACCATAGTTTCCGAAATTTGTGATATCTTTACTTTGTTGCTGGCTCCAGCTGGTGGTGATGAATTGCAAGGTGTTAAACGGGGAATTATGGAGCTTGCTGATCTTATTCTCATAAATAAGGCTGATGGTGATTTAAAAGATCAAGCAACTAGAACATGCGCTGATTATTCTGGAGCCTTGCGATTACTTAGAAAACGAGCTCAGGACCCTGAAGGATTTCCTAAGGCAATGACTATTTCTGCCTTAGAAAAAGATGGTATTAGTGATGCTTGGAAAGTCATTTCTGATCTTGTCAGTTGGCGTCAGGAAAGCGGGCATTTTGAACTTAATCGTTCTGAACAATCTAAATTTTGGCTTCATGAAGACATAAGATATCAATTATTATCAATTTTAGATAAAGATCCCATTAAGACTGACCTTTTGGAAATTGCTGAGGAAGTCGCTTCTGGTAAAAAAAATTTAGCGTTGGCAGCAAATGAAATTTTAAAAGAAATTTCGATTAAAAAAGGTGAGCTGGGCTAAAAGTCTTACAGACTCAAATCATATATTCCGCTTAGTCGTGATATAATTTTCTGTTTTAATTATAATATTCGCTTTAATTTAATGTGCTTGACGATCATAAAGAATATCCCTAGAAGCTCGCTAGTGAATTAGAGTGGTTTTGCTTTATTTCATTTAACAATTTTTTGGGTAAGTCCCACTCGATTAAAAAGTTAGGAAATTATTATGTCGCGGCGTTGTGAATTGACAGGTAAAGGGCCAATGACTGGCAATAACGTAAGTCATGCTAACAATAAAACTCGCAGAAGATTTTTACCTAATCTTAATGAAGTAACGCTTCAATCTGAAATTTTAGGGCGTGGTGTTAAACTTAGAATATCTGCAGCGGCGTTAAGGACAGTAGATCATCGTGGAGGCCTTGATGCATTTTTAGCCAAGGCGAAGGACAGTGAACTGTCTTCAAATGCTCTTCGGGTCAAAAAAGAGATAGCAAAGGCTCAGGAAGCATAGTCAAGCCTGAGAAGTTTTAAATCATTCTCTTAACGCAAATATTGATTTCAAAATTGAGTATAAAGTACATAACGTCTGCGGTGGTACTTTTCTTTTTGTCTGCGCCAACTCTAATTGCTGGTCAGATAATGATCTCGGATGCCTATGCAAGATCTTCCGGTCCCCTTGCTAAAGCGGGAGCTGCTTATATGAAGATAATGAATCATTCTAATGAGAGCGATCGTTTAATAAGTGTGTATTCAAATATTGCAAAAAAGACTGAACTTCATAAGCATATAATGAGTGAAAATGGCATTATGAAAATGGTTCGGATAGAAGATGGAATAAAAATTGATGCTATGCAGGAGCATACTCTTATTCGAGGCGGTGAACATATTATGTTTATGGGACTGAATGAACCGTTTGAAAATGGAAAGATCATTCCAGTTATTTTGCAATTTGAAAATTCTGGTGAAGTCACTGTAGAGGTAGTCGTTGATCAGAAAAGAAAAGACAAAAAACACTCTCATACTCACTGAAAATGATTGAAACTTCTGTTAAATCCGTTTTGTTTGTTTGTTTAGGAAACATTTGTAGGTCACCAACGGCTGAAGCTTTATTTAGGCAAAAATCAAGTGCTGTGGAACTTAATATTAGTTGTGATAGTGCTGGGACAGCCGATTGGCATATTGGATCTCCTCCATATCAACCGATGCAGGAAGCAGCTCTCGTCCGAGGAATAAACATGTCTAAGCTAAGAGCGCGGCAGATTTCCATCCATGACTTTACAAACTTTGATTTGATAATTGCGATGGATGAAAAAAATCGTGCAAACTTAAATACTCTTTGTCCAGAAGGAGTTGGTAAAGTGCGCCTATTAACTGAATTTGCCCAAGAGAATTTGGGGTATGATTATGTCCCTGATCCATACTATACCCGTGACTTTAACCAAACACTGGATATTATTGATCAATCTTTGAGTGGTCTTATCGAGAATTTGAACAGCGCAAATACGGCTTAATCATAGGTTATAAGTTCATTTAAACTTATTTTTTTCTTGCTCTTTTTAATGAGTGAATTACCTCATTTAAAGTTACGGTTTTTATGGTGGACGCAATATGCAAATTTTAACTTTATATCTCACGACATCAGTGGTCTTTCTGGCACTTGATATCGTGATGCTCAAACGAGTTTTGTACCCACTGTTTTCATCTAATCTTGGTGACTGGTTATTAGAAGATCCTAGAATGGGCCCAGCAGCGATTTTTTATCTGTTTTATGTTGGTGGTGTATTGTTCTTTGCTTCGTGGCCCGCGTTTAATTCCGGAAACCCAGCACAAGCTTTATTTGCTGGGGCGTTGCTTGGCATTTTGGCCTATGGAACTTATGAGTTTACTAACTTTGCAACTTTGAGAGCTTGGTCGCCTACGATGGTCATGATTGACGTGACTTGGGGTGCAGTACTTACGGGTGTATCTGCTTGGGCAGGTGTTGTAATAACTCGAGCAATTTTTGGTTAAATAGTACCTTTAAGAATTTAGTTTTCAGCTCTATTGGCATTTAATAGTTTAGAAAGTATAGACTTTTAAAGTCTATATTGAGGAGACGCTAATGCCAGGCAGTGCAAATTTAAACATCATGTTAAAAACTGCCCGGCTGGCGGGACGTTCTTTATCTAAAGATTTCCGGGAAGTTGAAAACTTACAAGTATCGCGTAAAGGTGTTGGTGATTTTGTCAGTCGCGCTGACATTGCTGCAGAAAATATTATTCGAAATGAACTCATGGAAGCACGGCCGACTTATGGTTGGGTTGGAGAAGAAAGTGATGCAGAGGAAGGAAAAGATCCGACCAGACGTTGGATTGTTGACCCACTAGATGGCACAACAAATTTTCTGCATGGTTTGCCTCACTGGGCAGTTTCAATTGCGCTTGAGCATAAAGGAGAAATCATCTCAGGTGTAATATACGATCCTTCTAAAGATGAAATGTTTTTTGCTGAAAAAGGCTTGGGGGCCTGGATGAATGAGAGCCGGATACGCGTTTCGGCTAGGTACAGCATTGCTGATAGTTTGTATGCAACTGGAATTCCATTTTCGGGGAGAATTGATGATTTGCCAGAGACAATAAATGACCTTGAGAAACTTATGCCAAAGTGCTCGGGGGTTCGTCGTTATGGAGCTGCTGCTTTAGATCTCGCTTATGTGGCTGCTGGTAGATATGAAGGGTATTGGGAGCGTAACCTAAATAATTGGGATATTGCTGCTGGAGTGATTATTGCACGAGAGGCAGGAGCCATAGTGGAGTCTATTTCAGGCAATACTGACCCATTAATTGATGGAAGTATAATCGCTGTGACCGAGGTTCAATTTGATAAGCTGGCAAAAATAATCAGGCAATGATCATTTTGTAACTTTTGGTATATTAGTTCGTCTGAAAGAGTAAGTGGCGGCTTCGTGGTCTGGTGCACCGTGGTTTTTAGACCAAAAATCTGACCCACCTAATTTATTAAATGTGGTTAAAGTTGCTAAAATTCCAAACACAAATCCACCTATGTGAGCCCAGTAAGCTACGCCACTCACTGAAGCCGGAACGGCTAAACCGTTATAGAGCTGCAATACAAACCATATACCTAAAACAATCCATGCTCTTACGGGGATAATTTTGAAAATAATCACAAAAATAAATAAAATATCAATTTTTGCTTTTGGAAAAAGTAGTAAATAGCCCCCCATGACTGCAGCCACTGCACCGGAAGCTCCGATAACTGGAATACTTGAGTAGGGATCTGCCATAAATTGGGCCAAGTTCGCAAATATTCCTGCGCATAGGTAAAAAGTCAGAAACCAGAAATGCCCCATTTTATCTTCTAGGTTATCTCCATAAATATGTAGAAAAAGCATATTGCCCAGTAAGTGCATAAAACTGCCATGTAAAAATATAGACGTTAATAATCCAAGATGAGAGCTTCCTTCACTTATGCTTGCTGGTAGAAGAGCCCAGTTTTGGAAGAAAGGATTTATTTTACTTGGGTCACCCAAAATGTGCCAATAGCTTAAGAAAATTAACGTATTCACTAAGATCAAAGTGTAAGTTATGTATGGGAAACGTCGAGAAGGGTTATGGTCGCGTATTGGAAACATAAAGGTGGATGTACTCTTTCAATAAAAGCAGTCAAGTTAAATATAATCCGTAAGTAGTCAAACTTTTGGATTATTTATTCAATAAAATTAAAAGATATTTTTGTTAATTTTAATATGAAACCATTCTTTAGACTAGACACTCCGAACAATATAAGTAATGTCGCGTCACCTGGCCCGTGTGATGGAATGGTAGACATAACAGACTTAAAATCTGTGGCCTTCGGGCGTGGCGGTTCGAGTCCGCCCACGGGTACCAGGTAAATTTACATAATCATTTCATGAACGTTTTTTAAAACTTTTGGCTGAGTTTGTCCTATCTAAGCTGTTTTAATGCAGACCTTAGATTTTGGCCTTCTTTGTTTATCAATTTTTTTGCGATTGAAACGGTTTCAGCTCCTGAAATTAACAAAACAGCAAGTTTTAAATTACCTTCTGTTTTTTCTAAAGAATTTCTAGCCTCCATTTCAGTGCAACCAGTTAAATTCATTACAATTTTTTCTGATCGCTTAAATAGTTTATTGTTATTAGCGATCAAGTTTACCATTTGACCGTCCATGACGTGTCCAAGATAAATCCCCATGCACGTAGACATCATATTTAAGGCTATTTTCTGAGCTGTTCCTGCACCCAAGCGAGTTGAGCCAGCTACTACTTCTGGGGGAGTTGATAGTAATATTGGTATATCCGATCCAGTCAAAAGTTTTGTATCTGGATTATTGGCTATTCCAATTGTAGTTGCCCCTAATTCTTTAGCTTTTTTCATAATGACTTCAGGATAGGTAGTATTTCCACTTGCTGCTAAACAAATTACACAATCTCCAGAGGAAATGATTTGTGCGTCTGTTAATGCAGCTGATACATTGTCCTCCATATTTCCTTTCGGTTTTGACATATCTTCAAGGCCACCTGCTCTTAATATCTTTATTTGTGAAATTGGAATGCCAAATGTTGGGGTGAGTTCCAAACCATCAGCCATTCCCTGAAGGCCAGAGCTTCCAGCAGCTACATAGACTAATTTATTACCAGCCTCTATAGCATCTGCCATAGCCCTCGCGCCTACTTCGAGAGAAGCTTTAGCCTCAATTACGCACTTGGCGGCTTCTAATTGTCCCTCATAAAGAATGGTTAGAATTTCTAGACCACTTTTTTCATCTATCCCTAAAGCCTTTGGATGTAATTTCTCAGTATTTTGCATGGTAAATTTTGGTTTTTAAAAGCTAATAGTTAATTTATGGTAACAACCTAACGCATAAACCCGCAAACCTTAAAGATTAGATTAAAGCATGACCAAAAAAAAATCTTATATTGGTGCAACAATTTTTGATGGTTTTAAGCGTCATTTCAACTCGGCACTAATAGTAAAAAACGATAAAGTTGCTGAAATTGTGGAAGAACATAACGTTGATCCCAAAATTGAACGAATAGTTTTGCCAGGTGGTTTATTGGTTCCTGGTTTTGTCGATTTGCAGGTTAATGGCGGTGGCGGTTTATTGTTTAATGACAAACCTTCAGTAGAAAATTTGATGATAATTTATGAAGCCCATGCAAAGCTTGGAACCACTTCAATTATGCCAACACTTATTTCTGACAGTATTGAGGTCACCGAGTGCGCAACGTCCGCCATTATTGAAGCTTTAGATCAATCAATTAATGGTTTGATAGGGCTCCACTTGGAGGGCCCACATCTGGCTTCTACTCGTAAAGGAGCCCACAATGAGATCTTTCTAAGACCAATGCAGGAAATTGATTGTAAAGAGCTTGAAGGTTTAGCAAAAAAGATCCCAAATTTATTGATTACAATTGCTCCAGAATGCGTATCTAGCCGATATATTTCAAGACTATCAAAAGCGGGAGTGACTGTTTCTTTAGGACATACAGATTGTACTTATAACGAGGCAATAGAAGCGGTTGCGTCGGGGGCAACTTGTGCAACTCATCTTTTTAACGCTATGAGCGCTTTGGGGAGCCGTGAACCAGGTCTAGTAGGCGCCGTTCTGGAAAGTGAAAATCTTTATGCGGGAATTATTGCGGATGGTTTTCATGTTAATAAAACTAGTATTAATTTGGCCTTAAGAGCAAAGTCGGCGCCGGGCGCCTTGTTCTTAGTGAGCGACTCTATGTCAACAATAGGTTCAGATCAGAAACAGTTTTTCTTAAACGATCGTTTAATTACTCGCAGCCAAGGCAAACTATTACTCGAGGATGGGACCTTAGCTGGTGCAGATATTCATCTAGCGGATGCAGTAAAATACATGGCAAATGAAGTTGGAATTTCGCAAGATGATGCAATAAGGATGGCTAGTCTTATCCCCGCAAGGGTCTTGGGTATGGAACATGAAATTGGTTGTTTGGCGCCAAACACGCAGGCTGATTTTTTGTGGATGAGAAAGAATTTAGATGTCGAAAAAGTTTGGAAAGCGGGGCAAGAGATAACTTGATCAAAAACTCACTCTGGATATGCGATCACACCCCCTGTTAGGGGCTTAAGAACGCCAGTTGTTTTGGGGTATGAAATTGGAAGATTAGCCAATGATCTTGCTGCAAGAAAAGCAAAGCATTCTGCCTCTATAGCATCGCCTCGCCAATCATAATTATCTGCAGTTTTAACCTCAATATTTCCTCGAGTTGCAATTTCTCGCATCATTGTTGTGTTTTTTCGCCCACCACCTGAAACTATTAACTGAGTTGGACGTATTGGAAGCATATCCAGACTTTTTGAAACTGCTGCGGCTACTAAAGCCGTTAAGGTTGCCGCGCCATCTTCAAGTGACATCCCACCTACTAATTTATAGGAAAAATCAAAGCGATCTAAGGATTTTGGATATTTGAGTGTAAAATAAGGATCTTCTAAAATTTTTTCTAATTTATCCTCATCGACAATCCCTGTGGCTGCTATTGTGCCATTTACGTCCATATCACCAGCATTAAAAAACTTAATCCAATCATTTAATGGGGCATTGGCAGGACCGGTGTCAAATGCAATTAGGCCATAATTTTCTGAGTAAAAACTTAAATTTCCTAAACCACCTAAATTAAGGATAGCGGTAGTTGAAGTGGCGCCGATTTTGTTGAGCAACGCAGCATGATATATTGGGCATAGAGGAGCGCCTTGCCCGCCTTCTTCAATGTCATGGGTTCTGAAATCATACACCACGGGGATATCAAGCGCGTTAGCCATAGCCTGGCCATCCCCAAGTTGCCGGGTCGCCCCTTTTAGTACTCTGTTGGCAGGTCTATGCAAAACGGTTTGCCCATGAAAGCCAATCGCTGAAATTTCTTTTTTATTTATTCCTGCTAGCTTGATGCATTTTTTAACCGCCTCTGCCTGAGACTTTGTAAGTGCTGCTTCTGCTTTTGAAAAAATTTCTGGTTCTTTACCTATAAAATTCCAGCGCTTAGCTTCATTCAGGGCAGATATTATTAGGCTTTTTACGCCTTCTGAATAGGGTACTAAATCGTAATAGCCAAATTTTTCAATAGTTTTTCCATCGGTTCGTAAAAATGCAACATCAATATTCCCATCTAAAACTGTTCCTGTCATCAGGCCAATATACCAGCTCATTTTCATCTTGGTTCTGAGTTTCCGTAGTCAAAAATGTTTTTGGACTTTGTATTCAATTAACTTTTAGAATTTTTTATGAGTTGACTGCCTTTGTAAAGAGCCAAGGCGCGACCAATCGCTTTTTCAGTTTTTTTAAGATACTGTAGCTTGGAAATTTAACATTTAACTGTTTAAAGACATTCTAACTTTTTTACCTAAAAGTGCGTAACCAACATCATTCATATGCAGTGGATCGTCACTATAAAAAGCATTTTTATTTTCGCCATAAGCATCAAGCATAGAAGAGTGTATATCTATAAAACTCCAATTTTCTTTGTTATTTATATATTTCTCTAACCAGAAATTAACTTCTTCAATCTCCTTCCTTAGGTGGCGCCTGAAAGGGCAGGGTTTTATTGAGATTACTAAAACTTCAAAATTAGGTAGAAGCTCCGTTACTGTAATGAGAAAATTTTTGTAATCACGAATAACTTCAGAAACAGAAAGACCGCTCCCCAAGTCATTATCTCCTGCATAGATAATAATTTTTCCATTAGTTGTTCTGGTTGTCAAAAGCCTTTCTGAAAATGCTTGGCAAGCAGCAATAGTCGCACCGCCAAATGCTAAATTAGATAGATGTGGAATACCCAAGTCAGTCTTCGCTTCTTTCCAAAGTCTGAGTGTCGAACTTCCATACAAAATAAAGTCTTGCTCTTTCGTTTGGCTAATATGGTTCTGAATTTCAACCTCACGGACGTCAGTGCCAAATTCTTCCTCGACAGGGCTGAGTAAACCGACGTTAGTTGATAGTGTTTGGCGTTTTGCAAAAGGCATAATATTTAACTCAGCGGCAAGTTCTATCGCCTCTTCGACATATGATCTAAAAGTTTTTCTATATTCTTTTAGAAAGCTGTCTATTTCGGCTTCGCTTGATGTATCAGCTACCATATCAGACAATCTGAAGCCTGGCTTTATTACAGCAGCATAATTTGTTCCGGAGACGGGAAAATCAAAATTTGCTAGGGCTATTGGAACGATTACGGGTGAGGGTTTTAGATTAGCAGCAAGCTTAAAGGCTCCCAGCTTTAATGGACCTGGAGAGGTGGTCGTTAAATTATCGGGCGTTTCCGATGTGCCCTCTGGAGCGATGACGAGTGGTCGTCCTTCATTAAAAGCTTTTTGGGCTTCAATGAACAAACTTTCTTTCCGGGCCTCCTTCTCAAATTGTGTTTCATCAAGTCTATCTGACTCTGGTGTGTGAACAACAATGTTATCAAGTCGAGAATAATAACCGTTACGCCAAAATTCGGTGTTTCTACTGGCGCGAACAATTCTTTGTCCTCCGTCACCGTATTTTGGATATAAAATTTTGGAACTGACGAAGTGACTATCTATTGAAAATGCGTGACCATTTGCCAGCACATTTTCTGGACAAGAAGCAAGATGATTATAAATGAAAATTGTTTTGGACTCTTTGGGAAGATTTTCCATACCTTTTATTACATAAGGTACTTGGTCAAATGCGCGGGCGAAATCCAGCTGAATAAGTTCTCTTAGACTTGATGCGTTTGTACCTTTTTTTGCACTCGCAACGCGGGTATAAATTTTGTTTAACTGTTCAAAAAAACGATGTTCGCGTTCAACTGGCTTCAACGCATCCAGCGCCAAAGAGCCTACTGTTTTTTCAGCTTCATTACCTTTAAGAGCTGCTTCATAAATGCAGTCCAAACCAAATTTTCTTGTAAATCTATTATCGATCATGTGCACTGCACAATGAAGTGGCGACTGTACGGGAATTTTTGACCCGTTGAAGCTGATAAGTGTTTTTAAAAATTCAGATCCCGGATTATCTGTGAAGTTAAAGTGTCTGTTAGCTGATTGTTGAAATCGACCAATTTGCCAAATTTGTCTTTGGAATAAAAAGGAAGCGAGTAATGGTTCGACTTCCATCATCGACCTTAAATTTTTCTTGGAAAATTTAAGGATAGCCGTGTCACGGTTCGATTTGATGGAGTATGGTGCAATTAAGTTTGAGTGACCGTTTGCCCACGAGAGAGCAACGCCGGGTGTTACGATTGTTCGGGTCTTCTGAACAATTTTATTGTCTAGTTTAAACGAAAAGTTAGCCTCTAAGCTACCAGTGAACAAAATTATTAGGTCTTCACATAGCTCCCCTTCATTCATAATGATTTCGTTGGCTGGAAATAATAATAATTCGCTAAATTTTAAAAGGTCAGGTAGCCTCTCTTTGTCAAGTTGAGCAAAAAAAGCGCTGTTAGTTAGCCTTTTAACAATATCTCTGTCGCTATTAAACAAAACACCATTAAACTTTTTTTGTATCGGTTTCGGCTTCGCTGGTTTGAAATGACGTGTAGCCCATAATAGTTCAGTAGATCGGCTCAGAACAAAGCTCATTAAAGAAGCACCACTAATCTGGTCAATGATTAAGAGATCATAAAGAACTGAGAGAGGAAAAATTAAAATTTGGCTATCTTCTATAATAGTAAGGTCAGACATGTACCTACCTGGTGAGTTTAATCCAGATACACCTAATGGCACGATATGTTCCGTAACAGTTGCGAAAGTAATATTTTGGTCTTCAGCTTTTCGTGTAAATTCAACTTTGCCGTTAACCAAAAAGTATAGATTTTCCGCTATTTGGTTTTGGTGAAAAAGAGTTTCGCCGGTCTTATAAACTTCAAACCGACAATGTTCATCAATGATTTCCTTACTTTTTTTGGAAAAGCTTACTTCCAGATTAAATTGAGATGCACTTTCAATAAAGCATGAGGATGCATTTTGATTTGTAGGAGGAATAATCTTTAACATTTCTGCAAAACACCGTATAAACCGAGATATAAAATGCCCAATTTAGTTGCAATTTTGTCAAAGAACTGCGTGACTTAAATTTTTAAATCAGAAAATTGCATAACTTTGGTTAAATTTTGTTCATTTGTTGGAAATTTTAGTCACAACTTAAACCGAAATTCAGTTGCTGAAAAATCTAAGCATTGGGTTTTGTTTTTTAAGGATAATAGAAATTACTAATGCTTAGAATTTTGCTTAAGTGTTTATTTCACTTCCATCGCTAAACTTTAAAGGCCCACTTCCATAGTTGGATGGGATTGCGGTCCAAAATCCATCAGTTGATGTTTCGAAGTATGCGTATCCTGTTGGCCCTTTGTTGAAACCCACTGGAGCAGTCTTTTTTCGATTAAATTCAAATGCACTACAAACCGATGGTGCAGTCACCACGGGATGAATGCCAAGCAGCCCATGATATACTCCATGAACATGACCACATAGTATTTTTACTGGGTTATTAGAGGATTTTAAACACTCTGAAAGATCACTACTATTTTTTAAACCAATTTGATCCATAAAATAAATTCCGGTTTTAATGGGAGGATGGTGGATCAGCAGAACTAAATCAGATCCTTGATAATTGGATAAATATTTTGACAAAAAATCTAAGCTTTCTTTTTCTAGAAGTCCAAAATTTTCACCCTCGACTAAAGTATCAAGTCCAATTATTAATGTTTCTTCATGTTGAAAAGCCCAATCAAATTGCGTTGAGCTTGTGCTAAATTCAACATCCTCATGAAATATTTTTCGCATCGGAATACGTAAGTCATGGTTCCCAGGGATTGCCAGTACAGGAACGTTTAATTTTCCGAGCTTTTCATAGGCGCTTATATAGCTTTCTAAGCTGCCATCATCACTTATATCGCCAGTAACAACAAGAGCATCAATTTGGCCAAAATATTCTATTTTGTTTGCAATTTCATTAATTGTTTCCTCTAAAATTGCATTAGTGTCCAGAACACGAGAGGTTAGCGTCCCTGGTGAGACCAAGTGAAGATCAGATAAATGTATCAGCTTTGCCATATCTATTTAATTCCTGTGCGCAAAAATGCCTGAACAAACTGTCTTTGGAATATTAAAAATACAATAAGTAATGGTGCGATTGACATCATTGTCGCAGCTGAAATTATACTAATATCTACCCCGTTTTCTGGAGCACCAAAAATTGAAAGCCCAACCGTTAAAGGTCTTGTGTCTGGAGTGTTGGTTACTATTAACGGCCATAAAAAGTTATTCCAGTGAGTTGATACTGAAACCAAGGCATAAGCAATATAGGTGGGTCTGGCTAATGGAACATACACACGCCATAAAATTCCAAACCATCCACATCCTTCTACCCGCGCCGCTTCATGAAGTTCATAAGGTACCCCCTTAAAAGCTTGACGCATTAAAAAAATTCCAAAAGCTGAAGCCATGTACGGCATTCCAACGCCCAAGATAGTATCAAAAAGCCCTAATCTAGAGACCATTGCATAATTCTCAACAATCAGCACTTCGGGTAGAATAAAAAGTTGCATTAAAACTAAAATAAAAACAAAATCGCGCCCAGGGAACTTGATTTGAGCAAATGCAAACCCTGCTAACGTAGTGACAAAAAATTGGCCAATTAAGATTACTGTTACTAACATAAATGTATTTAAAAAATATCTTAGCCAAGGAGCTCCATCCCAAGCAATTTTGAAGTTGTCCAAAGTCCATTCCCCGTAGATATTAAAGTTAACGGCGTCTGACGTGTTATGAAATGCAGCCCAAAAAGCATACAAAAGTGGTGATACCCAAATAATTGCTAAGAGAATGGCACCAAGAGCTTCAATATTCCTTAGAAAAAACTTCATTGGTAGTGAGTCCGTTTATCAAGAATAGTAAATTTTATACCTGCAATTATTCCAAGTGCTGCTAAAACTAATATAGTTGTTGCTGCAGCGTGTGGGGCATCAAAAAAAGCAAAAGCCATCTCCCAGATGTAATAGAGTAATAACTTTGATGCATCGTTTGGCCCTCCTTTTGTAAGTATAAAAAGGTGGTCAATTAATTTTACAGAATTGATCAGGGCATTTACCAAAATAAATAAAGTTGTTGGCATTAAAAGAGGTAAAACAATTCTTCTAGTATAATACCAGCGGCTAGTTCCTTCTATGTCGGCTGCTTCTTTAAGATCTTCTGGTATTGTTTGAAGAGCAGCTAAATAAAAAATCATAAAGAAACCTGCCTCCTTCCATATCGTTACTACAATTATCGAAAAAAGAGCTGTTTCTGGTTGCCCTAGCCAGTTCACAGAGGGTAACCCAAATAGGCTTCCAATTTGGTCTAAGACGCCAAAACCTGGTGTGTAAAAAAATAACCAAAGATTAGCGGCGGCGATCATAGGGAGAACAGTAGGTGTAAAATAAGCTGTTCTTATAAAACTCCGCGCTGGTATTTTGGAATTCGCCCATAACGCCATTGATAAAGCTATCACTATTGATATTGGTATAGTTGCGCCGGCGTAGATTAAATTGTTTGTAAGAACTTTCCAAAAAGTTGGGTCAGCAAATAGATCAGTATAATTGTCTGTCCCAATAAACTTACTTGGTTTTCTCCGGGTCCCTCGACTGAACAAGCTTGACCAAAAAGTTGCCATGGACGGGTAGAATGCAAATGTTGTTAACAAAATCATAGCAGGTGAAAGTAAAAGCCACCCATATATAGATTGTCTTTGGGACATTTTTTTTAATCTAAGCATTTATAATTTCATTAACATTCAGAAATAGAGCACTCAGGCTTTTACTGAGTGCTCTATTTTAATTTATTGATAGTCTCGCAACAAACGTACGGCTGCTGATTGAGCCTCTTTCAAAGCATCAGCTGATGATTTTGCACCAGTCAAAGCAGCTTGAATTGCATTGTTTAGGCCTTCTCTAACTCTGGCAGTCTCAAATGTAGAGAATTCTGCAACTGCGTGCTCAAGCTGGTTTCTAGCAACGAGAGCTGGTGGAAACTCAGATGTATACTTCTTAAGAGCTTCAGTTTCATATGCAGCAGGGGATACGCCCATATAACCCGTAGCAATAGACCAAGCTGCAGCTTGCTCAGGTGAAGTCATAAATTCAATGAGCTTTAGGGCAGCTGCGCGTTCCTCGGCACTTGTTTCTTTAAAAACGTAGAAATTTCCGCCACCAGTTGGAGAACCTTTTCTGACATTTGCTGGAAGTTCTGCTACTCCAAAATCAAAAGATGCATTATTCTTAACAGCGGTGAGATTACCAGTAGAATGCCACATCATAGCAGTTTTTCCTTCTAAAAAGGCCTGACGGAGCGTGCCCCATTCAACGGTGCCTTCTGGCATAATACCATGTTCTGTGGAAAGTGATTTCCAGAAATCCAAAGTGTCTATGACGGTCTGGTCGTCGAAATAGGTAGTAAGTCCGTCATTAGACATGACTTCTTTCCCGTTTTGGATCGCGAGAGCTTGAAACATCCAGTAGGGATATCCGGTAGATGGAATCATTAGACCGTATGTGCCATCCTTAGTAAGAGTTTTACCCATAGAAATAATTTCATCCCACGTTGTAGGGGGCGCTTCTGGATCTAAGCCAGCGGCACGAAATAAATCCTTATTGTAATAGGCAACAATAGTTGATCTTTGAAATGGTATCCCCCAAGTTTTACCTTCAATATTTCCATTTGCCATTAGAGCTGGATAAAAACTATTTAACCAATTTTTATCAACTCCACTAATATCATCAAATGCCATAACCAAATCCTGTTCGATCAGGTCATAAGCATCAATTGAAAACATCACAGCCAGCTGGGCAGGATCCCCAGATGCTAATGCTGACAATGCACGAACACGTGTATCATCATAATTTCCAGAATAGATGGCATTCACCTTTATATCTGGGTTTGCAGCCTCAAAATCTGAAACAATCCCATCAACAACTTCGGTAAGCTTGCCACCCACGGCAATAGGATAGTACATGGTCAATTCAGTTTCGGCCACTGCCGGGGCAGCTATACCGATAGCAGTAACTGCTGCCAGTCCCAGTTTAGCAAATTTATTCATATTTTCCTCCCTTTAGAATAAAATTTGTAATAGTTTGTCATGAGGTTCTGTCCCCATTGACGTCGAAAAAATGCAAATCTTCATTTGCAAATGAAATTTCTAGTTTTTTGCCTTGGTCAATATTTTGTACCCCAGGCATAGAAATTGTCAGACCTTTAGCAGAGGGGTGTGATAGACCTATAAAGGTTTCAGATCCAAGAAATTCGCATTCTGAAACCTCACAAATTAAACGCCCTTTTCCTTTTTTTGCCACAGTGAGGTTTTCAGACCTAATACCTACGCTTGAATATTTCTCGAACCCTTTAAGCGCTTTACCTTCAATTATAGCCATGGGCGGGCTTCCAATAAATTCAGCAACAAATATATTATTAGGTTTATAATACAGTTCTTCAGGGGAACCTGTTTGCTGTATTCGACCGTCTTTCATCAAAACAACGATGTCAGCCATACTCATGGCTTCAGTCTGATCGTGAGTAACATAAACCACAGTAATACCCAAATTGACTTGTAGTTTTTTAATATCTTTTCTGACCGAGTTGCGAAGTTTGGCATCTAGGTTTGATAAAGGCTCATCCATCAGGCAAAGCGGTTGATTTGCTACAATGGCTCTAGCTAGTGCAACACGCTGTCTTTGACCTCCAGATAGTTCTGCCGGTTTTCGATTTTCAAAACCAACAAGCCCAGTGATTTCTAGCGCGCGCAGAAGTTTTTCTTGCCGTTCTTTAATTGGAGTTTTGCGTACTTTAAGTCCGAAAATAACATTTTCTTTAACGGTTAAATGGGGAAAAAGAGCATATGATTGAAATACCATAGAAAGATTTCTTTCTGATGGAGGTTTGTCAGTCACATCTACGCCATTAATTTTAATTATTCCTTGATCTGCTTGTTCAAGTCCGGACAAAAGCCTTAAAGTTGTGGATTTTCCACAACCAGATGGTCCCAACAACGCGACGAATGACCCTTTTGGGAAAGATAGTGAGATATCCTCGACACCAAGTTGACCATTCCATCTTTTGGCAATGTTATTAATATCAACAAATTTTTCACTCATAGCGTTTCGGTTTCTTGCTCTGCAAAAATTATTTTATTTTTTAAACTCAAAATTAGATTGCTTGTTGGGGTTGGTCCTGGGTTATCGCAAATAACTAAATCTAGATTAGTAATATTATCTCCTGCAGCTGGGGCGTGCCTAATAAATTTACTGCTATCTAAAACCAGAATAGATTTACTAGAATGCTCTTTCATTTTGAGTCTGGCTTGAACTTCTGCTGGGTGAAAATCTAAAAGACCCCCATCCTTGGCGACCCCACCAACGCCAAATATTGCGAATTCTGCTCTAAATCTATCAAAAAACTGTTCTGTTTCTTCGCCGATAATGTCTTTATCTGGAAGTCTAATTTCCCCACCAGGTATTAAAATCCTATTTGATGTTTCATTACCCAAGGTAAGAGCTGCGCCTAAATTGTTAGTAATAACTGTCAAGTCTCGCTTACTCAAAAGGGCTTTTGAAACTTCCAAGGGTGTCGATCCTATTGATATGAAAATTGTCGATCCGTTTGGAATTTGTGCAGCCGTTACTTCTGCAATTGCCTGTTTTCCTTTTAAATTCGTACTAGCTCGCAATTCAAAAGGAGTGTTAAGAAGGCTTTTAGCAACGCTAATCCGACCGTAAGCTCTATGCCAATTTTCCGATGCGGAAAGCTTGTCCAGATCACGTCTAATTGTTTGCATTGAAACATCCAATGTTTCTGCCAAAGATCCAACGCTCACACTACCGCGTTCTGCCAGTATGTTTCTAATAAAATCCTCTCTAATTTTCTTTTTTGGTGACATTGCGAATCCATTGCTATTTAGAAACGGTACTAAATAGAAAACAACAAAACAACAAAATTTAGTTGTTTTGTTGTTTTAGGGTAAATTAATCAAAAACTTCAAACAAATGAAAAGTTTGGAATTACAAAGTCTGCTCTATCGGAGTCAGCAAGCCCTTCAACTAATTCTTCAAAACTTGATTTTGAGTGAATACCGCTTCTTACGAGAGCGGTTTTGCAATTGGCGAAGTAGCCGCCACGAATATCGTGTTCTGGACTATCTCCAATGCAGAGTACTTTTTGGGGCAAAATTTCGGGAATAAATTTGAGAGCAAAATTGTAAATTTCTTCATATGGTTTGCCAAACCAGCTTAAATTGCCTCCTAATTTTTCGTACTCTTTGGCAATAGCTCCAGCACCAAACGAGGTTCCCGTCTTGGTTAGCATAATCATATCAGGGTTTATGCAAAATGCGGGGATATTTCTATCAACCGCTGGCTTTAATAGGTTATGATAAAATTGAAGGGAGTGTTTTTCTGGTTCTGAGCCTGAAATAATTATGAAATCAGCCTTTTCTATTCTGTCGCAAACGTCACAGTTGAGATCATCGATTGGCGAAGTATCACTATCTCTGGATATGATAAACACTTTTGGCTTTTTGGGAAATTTTTTCTGAATATTTTTTTTTATTACTGAGTAAGCTACTTCTCCAGAAGTAATAACCTTGGTAAATAAACATACCTCAAAACCAAGCCTAGTTAGACGTTCCTCATTTTTTAAAGCCCGTTTACCTGAATTTGACAATAAGATCATTGGTTTGCCCAACTCAGAAAGCCGTTTTACCGAGTCGATCGCAAACGGGTAAGCCCCAGTTGCGTCCATCAGTACACCAAATTGATCTATAAAAAATGCATCAAATTGGTCCGCAAGAACTCTTAGGGTAGTGTGCTTCATTCAATGTTCTTTTTTAAAATAAAACGCATCATAAAAATGAACTGCTTTTTACTTATTTTTCACTCTAAATAATAGCGCCACGAACTTTAGCTGAAACCCATTCTGATATGAAAACAGTTACCAATATGACTATCAAAATTAAAGATACTTGTGTCCAGGCTAGCGTATTCAGGGAACCATTTAATTGTAAACCAATTCCTCCGGCACCAACTAAACCTAAGATTGTTGACTCTCTAATATTGATATCCCAACGATAAATACCAACACCAGCTATAGTTGGGAGAACCTGAGGCAAAATACCAAATAACATTTTTTGGGAGCTACTTGCGCCAGTTGCTTCAATAGCTTCAACCTGTGTGTGATCTATTTCTTCAATAGACTCATAGATAAGTTTAGCGCAAAACCCTACAGACCTAAGCCCAATTGCAATTGTACCAGCCAAAACACCAGGGCCCAAAATAAAAACTAAAATAAGAGCCCAGATTAGAGAGTTCACGGATCTAGACGAAACAATAATAAAGAGGCCTATCGTGCGTACAACAATGTTTGGGGTTGTATTGCGAGCTGTAGCAAAAGCAACTGGTACAGCTATAACCATTGCTATAACAGTTCCAAGTGTCGCAATATTAATTGTATCCCAAACAGGTTTCCATAACTTATCCATATAAGACCATTTTGGAGGAACCATGCGTGCGCCTATGTCGGCAGCTTGATTAGGTGCATCGGTTACGAAAAACCACACTGTTTTTTCGGATATCATCTGCCAAGCATACATAATAATGGCTATACCGATTAACCAACAAACCCATCTAATCCATTGTTCTTTCGAAGTGCGAAGACGCCAAGATTCAGTCCCGTTATTTGTAATTGTTGGCATTACTGCACCCACTTTCTCATAAAGCTTGACGTATATTCCATAGCCATCACAATTAAGATAATTATTATGAGTATCGCGGCTGCCGTATCGAATTCGTATCTAGAAAAGGAGGTATTCAAAGTTGCTCCAATTCCGCCGCCGCCAACAATGCCGACAACTGCAGACTCTCTGAAATTAATATCCAAGCGATATACTGATAACCCTATCATTCTTGGCATAACCTGAGGTTGAATGGAGTAATTGACCCACTGAAACCAATTTGCTCCAGTTGCTTTTACAGCTTCAGCTTGAGATGCGCTAGAATTCTCAATATCTTCTGCGAGTAATTTGGCATAAAAGCCAATAGTTCCAAGCGCTAGAGCAACAAAACCAGCAAATGGTCCGAAACCAAACAATTTTACTGCGAATATTGCGAGTATTATTTCAGGAAAAGTTCTAGAAGCGGCTATTATGCCTCTGCAAAACAAATACACCCAGGCGGGTGCTAAGTTACGAGCAGCGCCTAGGCCTACAGGAATAGATAAGGCAATTCCAGCAACCGTAGAAATAATTGCCATCCAAATACTTTCGGCAATCCCTTCCCAAAGAACCCCACGATTATCGGCAAAATTTGGTGGAAAAAATGAATCTAAGAACCTTTGAGCTCTTGGCAAACCTTCCTTCACGCGCTCAATATCAATATTCATCGTGCCCAGGGCTGCAGCAAGATAAATTGCTCCGCCCACGATTAAAAGCCATCTTACAAAGCTATTTTTAATAAATGGAGCTTTCTTCCAACTGGAAGGGTAGCTATCTGTTCCCGAAGAGTCTGCCATGATTAAAAGTCTTCCTCTTCGTCATCATCCTCGTCTGTTGACTTAATGGTTGCTGACCAATCTTCCTCACCGTAAATTCTCGTTAGAACTTCAGGCGTAAGTCCTTCTGGCTTTCCATCATAAACAACAGAGCCTAACTCTAGACCTACAACACGCTGAGAAAACATCTGTGCTAAAAACACATCGTGAATGTTAATGATGGCCGTTAGACCTCTTTCAGAGCATAGTTCTTGTATCAATCTCATTATTTGACGAGATGTTTTGGGATCAAGACTTGCCGTCGGTTCATCCACTAATAGCAGGTCTGGGTTTTGAATTAGTGCTCGGCATATCCCAACGCGTTGCCGTTGACCTCCTGATAATTCATCGGCACGTTTATCGGCCATATGCTTAAGGCCAACGCGGTCCAACAGGCGATAGGCTTCCTGAATATCGGCACTGGGAAATTTCCTAAAATAACTACGCCAAAATCCAACGTAACCAAGACGACCTGATAAAACGTTTTCCATTACAGTAAGGCGTTCAACCAAAGCATATTCTTGAAAAATCATTCCCATTCGTCGTCGTGCGCGTCTTAGTGCTGATGACGAAAGCTTTGTTAACTCTAATTCTTTCAATACAACACTGCCAGATGTCGGCTGCACAAGTCGATTTATGCATCGGATCAAGGTGGACTTGCCTGCCCCTGAGGGACCGATTAGAGCCAGTACTTGCCCTTTTGGAATTTCTAAAGAGACGCCTTTTAGAGCGAGTTCTCCAGTATTATATCTTTTTGTTAATTCGCTCAGTTGAAGCATTTTGTACCTGTATTCCTATACATTTGATTTCTAAAATTAAGAAATATAGTGACCTGGCCTTTAGAGAGGCCAGGTCCTCTGTTTAAATTTATTTACAGTCGTAACTTACACCGTTTGCTGCATCGATGCCTCTGATCACAGCCCAGTCATTTTTATGACGGATTCCTATGAAGCGATCAGCTTTAGCAAACTCTTTTTTGAAAGTTGCGTCTGAGTCAAAATCAAAGCTCCAAAAAGCACTTTTGATTTTAGCAACAAGCTCAGGGTGTAGGTTGTGGGCATGGCCATAACCTGTTGTTGGAAAAGTTGCTGACGTGTAAATTATTTCAAGTACGTCTTTTTCGATAACACCACGGCGTTCCATGCGCTGTCTGACAGAGTTCGCTATAGCAGCTACTTCATAGTCACCATTGTAAACACCTAAGATAGAGTTATCGTGCTTGCCTGAAAATGTTGGGGTAAAATCTTGTTCGGCAATTAAGCTAAATTCACCCTTCAGAATAGCAGATGGTGCTTTAAACCCTGAGTTAGATGTGGGTGATGTAAAAGCCATTGTTCGACCTTTAATGTCTGCAGGCGATGCGATGTCACTTCCTTTTTTAACAATGATTTCCATTTCATAGCCGAAAGAACCATCATCATAGGCCATCATCCCAAATGGAACAAAGCCTGCGCAGCTAACAGCAATCGGGTTGGATCCAGTATTGAAACCCGCGACGTGCAATCTTCCAGAACGCATAGCCTCTAGTTGCGCTGCATTTGACTCAACCGGGAAAAAGACAACTTTTCGATCAATCATCTTTTCAAGATGGTCTGTAAATGGTTTCCACACGTTTGCATAAACGGCAGGATCTTCAACAGGTGTGTAAGTGAAAATTAATGTCTTTGGGTCAACCCAATCCTTTGGATCAAGCGGTAGGTCAGCAACTTGGTCTAAGTTTCTATCGCAATATGCTTCATCCAATGTGCCTCTATGACAATCTTCAGCAACAGCTTGCGTCACAAAGCTTGCACATAGCATTAGGGCAGCAGAAATAGCTGAGCCCACTTTCAATTTAGTGATCATTGTTCCTCTCCAGTTTTATCGATTCTATAAACGAGGTTATGCGGCAACTTGTCTTCAAACAACAAATTTCTTCAAAAATATCAGCCATTTCTGAAAAATATCTGCTATTTACAAAAAATGAGAATTTCTTCAAACATAAAGAAATTTGATTTATTCAAAACTTAATAGTGGCAAAAATAATTTTTTTGAACGAAATTTTGGAGTTTAATTTGACTGACGTAATTAATCAAAATGCGAGCCTAATTTTTGATTTAGATGGTACTTTAATTGACAGTGCTAAGGATATTCAATGGGTCGCCAATAAGGCTTTATCTGAAATAGGAGCTACTCCAATTAGTTATGAAGAAGCCGTTAGCTTTATTGGTGAGGGTGCACCTCTGTTTGTTAAAAAAATGATTGTGGCTCGATCAATCGAAAGCTCGAAGCATGATTTTCTTCTGGAACAATTTTTAAAATTTTATGAAAACGCAGTACAATTTACTGAGCCTTATGAGAATGTTGTCCCAATTTTAGAAATTCTAAATTCGCGTCACGAATTAGGACTATGTACAAATAAACCGCTTAAGCCTGCATTGAAAATTTTGAAGCATCTAAAGTTAGATTACTTCTTTAAATGTATAACCGGAGGTGACAGTTCTTTTGGAAGAAAACCTGACCCTAGTCCTTTATTGAATACATCCGCCAGTGTGGGAGATGGTTTATGTATTTACGTCGGCGATAGTGAAGTTGATGCTGAAACGGCCAAAAGAGCTGATGTGCCATTCCTACTCTTTACGGAGGGATATCGAAAAA
Organism: Paracoccaceae bacterium; assembly: GCA_012270125.1. Classification (GTDB taxonomy): domain Bacteria; phylum Pseudomonadota; class Alphaproteobacteria; order Rhodobacterales; family Rhodobacteraceae; genus Salinivivens. The sequence continues at coordinate 45,474 of JAAXIY010000026.1, read as the reverse complement.
CACCGATTGAAGAAATCCCCCACACATATTCATTTTCTTCGTTTAATAAATTACCTGAGCTAGTTGAAAAAATATTAGAAAACACCAACAGGTAAAAATATCTCCATTTGAAATTTGTGAATATCGAATTGAACTTGTGTTTGATTTTTGACTTCTCTGCATCACCTGTATCTTGTATTTAAATTAGTGGGTTTGACCCTTGGCCCCCAATTAGTATTATTTGGGTTTTTGGAAAGAAAAAACGGGAGAGAACTTATATGAGTATTTTGCGTGGTATGCGGGTTTTTGAAAGCTCAGCCTTTGTCGCTTTACCTCTTGCAGGCATGCAGTTAGCTCAAATGGGTGCTGAGGTTATTAGGTTTGACAATTTAGGGGGAGGTCTTGATCACTTCAGAAGACCGCTTGCTCCTAACGGCGAAAGTTTATTCTGGCATGGTCTTAATAAGGGGAAAAAATCTTTTGCTGTAAATTTAAAATCTGAACAAGGACGGGAACTAGTCAGTGATCTAATCACCTCAGATGGTGAAGATGCTGGACTGTTTATTACTAACCTGAGGGTGCCTGGTTGGACAGATTATGAAAGTCTTAAAAAGAAAAGAGCGGATCTAATAATGGTGACTTTAAAAGGTGATCGACATGGTGGCCCGGAAGTTGATTACACTGTAAATCCAGCTCTTGGAATTCCTCACATTACGGGTGCTGAAGGCAGCCATGAGCCCGTTGCAAATGCCTTACCTGCTTGGGATTGCGTAGCAGGTAATATGGTTGTTTCCTCGCTACTCGCAGCCGAGCGAGATCGTTTCCGATCTGGAAGGGGTCAGAATGTGGAGTTTGCATTAAAAGACGCAGCAGCTGCAATCATTGGTCACCTTGGAATGATAGGGGAGGCAACAATTTCCGATCAACAAAGAGGAAAATCGGGCAATTCTGTATATGGAGCCTATGGCCAAGATTTTGAGTGTGCATGCGGTGGTCGAGTTGTAGTAATTGGGCTTACCTTAAGACAATGGCGTGGCCTATTGAAAGCAACTGATAAAGCACAGGAAATTAAAAGCCTCGAGCAAAACTTGGGTCTTTCATTGGATGATGAAGGACATCGTTGGGAAAATCGGCATGAAATAAATAATGTTTTTAGATCTTGGTTTGCAGAGCGAAAGATTACTGACTTTGAGAACAATTTTAATGAACTTGGTCTTACCTGGTCACGTTTCAGAACAACGAAAGAAGCACTTACTGAGGACGCAGATACATTTTCTGATAATCCAATGTTTCAAAAACTAAGTTTTGAAGGTATCGGCGAATATATGGTTCCTCGCTCGCCACTAGAATTTTCTAACTATGATAACTTACCTGCGCAAAAACCCCCAAAACTTGGTCAGCATACAGAGGAAATTTTAGCAGATGTAATGAGGTTAGGATCAGGAGAAATTGGAGGGCTTTTTGATGCCGGTATTGTTGGTTCAGCTACTAAAAATTTGTGAAAACTCTGAAAGTAATCTTAATGACCAAAGATAATAGAAAAAAACCAAAATCAGATGCTAGAATAGCAGGGGAAGTGGCAACTTATGTTTTGCTTGGGCTCGGTATTTTCGTTTTTGTAATTGTCGCTTCGTCTTAAGCTTCCCGTTCAATAATTTTATTATGTTGGGGTAGATATACACCAATCAAGAGAATTCCGGCCAAACCCAATATAGATGCTGGAACCAAAGTCATCGATATCTGTAAAGAGTTGATAGCAGCTTCGGTTTGGTCGGTTATTCCCTCCGTTGTTTCTTTCCATCCATACAAACTCAAAATGAACCCTAACAGCAGTGGAGAAATTGCATTTGCTACTTTCTGACCAAAGAGCCAAACAGCGGAAAAAGCGCCCTCAATAGACTCACCCGTTTTTTCACGAGTGACGTCCATTAGATCGGGATAAAGCGCCCATGGTATTTGTTGATAAGATCCATTGGTCATTCCAGCCAAAATAAATAGTCCAGCCAGCAATGTGACATTGAAATTGGGCAAACAGAAAAATATTAAAACCAATAAAATTATATAGCATATAATGCCAATAAGCTGAGCGGTAACTTTCCCATATATATTTGATAGTTTTACCCACAGCACCTGACTAATTATCGAGCCGATTACAAAAGCTGCGAACATGAGAGATAATGTTCCGAGGCCTTTTGCAATCCCTGAAAGTAGAGAATTTCCATCATCAAGTATCAGATACATTGCAGCGAAAGGTAATCCAGCCGTAATCAGCGCTATAGCTAGCGTCATAATACCATAAAGAACAACCAGGGTGATAAACGCTCTATTCGCAATGACTAATCCCACTACTTGTGAAAAGTTTTGTTGGGATGGTAGCAAAGTACGAGGGGTATTTCGGGTAAAAAATACTGAAAACCAAATAGATAAAACTATAAGCGGAGCTACACAGATCGCGGCGAATGTATAACCGGATCTTGTGTCTCCTGCCAGTATTGGGATCAGGGCGCCGCCTATTAAAATACCAAGTGAGGCAAACGCCATTCGCCATGCGGTCATCGAAGATCTCTCTTTTTTATCCAAGGTCATTTCACCAGCCATAGCTCCATAAGGTATTGAAACCATTGTAAAACCTAGCGTTGCGATAAGAAAAAATATAGTAACCCAAATGAGGCTTTCATTGGTTCCAAAACCTTCTGGTACTGCAAATAATCCAATTATGGAGGCCGCTAAAATAACGGCACCCAATAGCATCCAAGGTGCCCTTCTTCCAAGGCGAGAAACTGTTTTATCACTAAAGTAGCCAATTATAGGATCTGAAATAATGTCAAAAACAAGAACAGCAGTTGTTATTGCCCCTGCAATAGCAATTGGAATTCCAAGAAAGCTATTCATAAAGGCTAAAATCAGTAGTTGTTTTACAATGACAAAAACAACAATCCCCATGTCTGCTAAACCCCAGCCTGCTTTTTGACCTGTTGTAAGTGACATTTTACACCCCCGAGATTGGTTTCCTAATTTTAGTCGTTTCTGATGAATGCTTATAGTGCAAATTTCAAACAGACAGAGAAATAAACATTTTTTACTTTATTAATTACAGCTATTTAAGCCATTCAGGAATTATATCTCTATCAATAATTTCTGTATAACTAGGTCTCTTGCGTATGATAGAAAATCTATCCTTATTGACCATTACTTCAGGAATTAATGGTCGAGTATTATATTCACTAGACATCACTGCACCGTAGGCGCCAGCAGATCTGAATGCCACCAGATCATTTTCAAAAAGCTCATTCATTCTTCGTTCTTTTGCGAAAGTGTCGCCAGTTTCGCACACAGGTCCCACCACATCATATACTTTCTCTGCTCGAGAGGCGTTTTGCTGTTCGATTGGTACAATGTCATGATATGCCTCATACATTGCTGGACGAATTAAATCATTCATAGCAGCGTCAAGTATGGCAAAATTTCTGTTTTCTCCACTTTTGATACATAGCACCGATGACACCAAAATTCCGGCATTACCAACAATCAGTCGGCCTGGTTCAATTTCTATTTCACAATCGAGGTGCCCCAAAACTTTTTTGACCATTTTCCCGTATTCTAAGGGTAGGGGAGGTGCAGATTGTTCACTTCCATAAGGTATACCTAAGCCGCCTCCAAGGTCTAAACGTGTGATTTTATGGCCGTCTTGCTTAAGAATTTGTGTCAAATCAGCAAGTTTTTGATAGGCCTTTTCAAATGGCTCCAAGTTGGTCAACTGACTGCCAATATGAAGATCTATTCCCACAATATCAATTCCGGGCATTTTTGCGGCGTCAGCATAAACATCTCTTGCTCTCGATAACGGAATTCCAAATTTATTTTCAGCTTTACCAGTTGCAATTTTTTCATGAGTTTGGGCGTCTACATCCGGATTTATCCTAATAGCTATAGGAGCTAATGTATTCATGGATGATGCTACTGAAGATATGTGTTTAAGTTCTGACTCGCTTTCCACATTAAATTGGCGAATACCATTTTGAAGGACCAATTTAATTTCCTCTAAAGTTTTTCCCACACCTGAAAACACAATTTTCTCTGATGGTATACCTGCAGAAATTGCCCGCCTATATTCCCCGCCAGATACCACATCCATGCCAGCCCCTAGGTTCCCCAGTGTTTTTAGAATAGCCTGATTAGAAGCAGCTTTCATTGCATAGCATATGCAATGATCCAAACCATCAAGAGCATCATCAAAAAGCTTAAAATGGCGTACCAAAGTAGCTGTTGAATATACATAAAAAGGCGTACCAACTGACGCTGCTATTTCAGCCACAGAAACATCTTCGGCATAAAGATGGCCGTTTCTATAATTGAAATGATCCATTAATTTTTTTGCTCCGCTTTCTTAAATGATGCTTCTATTTTAGAATTTTGTCTATTCGCTCAATAGCGCGTAATATATTGTCTTTGCTATTTGCGTATGAGAACCGCAAATATCCTTCTCCAAATTTACCAAAACTAGTTCCAGCAATAGTGGCAACACCGGCTTCATCAAGGATCAAATCCTGAGCTTGAGATGAAGAAAGCCCAGTTTCTGATATATTTGGAAATGCATAAAAGGCGCCAGCTGAGTCAATGCAGCTTACTCCTTTTAAGTCATTTAGTGCAGAAACGATAACTTTACGTCTTTCATCAAATTGTGACACCATTTCGAGAACCGGATCTTTTGGTCCTGTTAATGCAGCTAATCCTGCATACTGTGCTGCAGCGTTTACGCAAGAGTGATCATTAATACACAACCGAGTGACTTGGTCTACCATTTGATCTGGCCATACTGCATATCCCATACGCCAACCTGTCATGGCATAGGTTTTTGACCAACCATCTAAAACAATTAGCCTGTCTCGAATTTCAGGATACTGCAACAAGCTGACATGCTTCCGCCCATCATATAGCATTTGACTGTATATTTCATCTGATAACAAGGCTACGTGTGGGTGGTTTTTTAATCCTTCCACTAATTTATCAACCTCTGATTTTGGTGTGACTCCACCTGTTGGGTTTGCTGGGCTATTAATTATAATAAGCCTTGTTTTACTGGTTATCTGAGATAAAACCGCCTCTGCTTCGAAAGCAAACCCGTTTTCCTCTTTCAAAGCAATGGGCACTGCTGTGGCGCCAGTGTAGTTTATTACTGACTCATAAATTGGAAAGCCCGGGTTAGGGTACATTATTTCGGCACCTTTTTGACCAAATAAAAGTACAGCAAAAAACATAGTTGGTTTTCCACCTGGAACGACGATTATATTTTGTGGTTTAACATGGGTTTGGTGACGTTTTTCTAAGTCCCTTGCAACAGCTTCCCTCAATTCAGGAATGCCGTTTGCAGGAGTATATCCATGGTGCCCGTCTTGAAGAGCTTTTATTCCTGCCTGAACGATATGCTCAGGTGTTTTGAAGTCTGGCTGACCAATTCCCAGATTAATAATGTCTTTACCATTGGCAGCCAATTCATTTGCTTTCGCCAAAACTGTAAATGCTGACTCTGTTCCCAATCTAGAAATGCTGTCGGCGAATTGAAGTTGCGTCATTTAATTTTCCAAAAATTTATTTTATTTTGTTTCGTTACTTAAGGGTGGTTTTGGTGGGCCATCCACTCCGCAACCTGCTGTCAAACAGCAGAAAAGCAAAACGAGAGTAATAATTCTCATTCTAACTCCTTTTTCCATCTATCTATTTGAAATTGCACTTCTTCAGGGCAAGTCCCTCCGTAGGAAGATCGTGATTTAACTGAATTTTCAATAGATAGAACCGTAAAAACATCTTCTGTTATATCCGCATGAACTTTCTGCATATCTTTGAGTTCTAAATCGGACAAATCGCACTCTAATTGCTCAGCAAGCCTCACTAATTCACCTGTAATGTGATGAGCTTCCCTAAAAGGAAGATTTAAAACTCTGACTAACCAATCCGCTAAGTCAGTTGCGGTCGCGAAGCCAGATTTCGCTGCTTTTTCTAGGCTTTCTTTGTTAGCAGTCAAATCTTTAATCATGCCTTCCATTGCGCATAAGGCCAGTCTTAAACTATCCGCAGCATCAAAAACTTGCTCCTTATCTTCTTGCATGTCTTTTGAGTATGCTAAAGGCAGCCCTTTCATAACTGTCATTAAGCCTATATTGGCGCCTAAAATTCGTCCAATTTTTGCTCTTACTAATTCAGCTGCATCAGGGTTTTTCTTTTGGGGCATAATAGAAGACCCTGTTGAAAATCTGTCTGATAACTCAATAAATTTGAATTGCGCGGAAGACCATATTACCAGTTCCTCCGCTAATCGGCTTAAATGCATAGCACAAATAGAGGAAGAGGCTAAAAATTCTAAAGCAAAGTCGCGGTCACTAACTGCATCAAGAGAATTCGCTGTTGGTCTGGCAAATTTAAGCTTACTAGATGTATAGTTTCGGTCTATTGGAAAAGAAGTTCCAGCTAATGCAGCGGAGCCTAATGGACACTCATTCATTCTCGCTCTAGCGTCTTTAAATCGAGAACGATCCCGAGTAAACATTTCCACATATGCCATCATATGGTGACCCCAAGTTATTGGTTGGGCCGTTTGTAAATGCGTAAAGCCGGGCATAATCCAAGAAATGCCACTTTGCGCTTGATCGAGAAGGGCTCTGATTAAGTTTACTAAATTTTGGTCAATCAGATCTATTTGGCCTCTGACCCAAAGTCGAAAATCGGTTGCCACCTGGTCATTGCGGGATCTTGCAGTGTGGAGTCTGCCAGCAGGTTCACCAATCTTATCCTTCAGTCTTGACTCTATATTCATGTGTATGTCTTCAAGTGCAGTTGAAAATTCCAAGTCACCAGCTTCAAGCTCAGCTAGGATTTCCTCGAGGCCTTGCTTTATAGCATTAGCATCAGGAAGATTTATGATGCCTGTTTCAGCTAGCATTTCGGCGTGGGCTAAAGAACTTTCAATGTCTTCAGGTGCCAAACGCTTGTCAAATTCAATTGAGGCGTTAATTGCTTCCATAATGGCATCTGGTCCGGTAGAGAACCGACCACCCCACATTTTATTTGAGGATTTTTTTGACATGAAAATACCCTTTAAAGGATTAACAAATTTTTCAACTTTTGTTGTTCTTTATACGGCCTTTAGCTTGTGTGCAAATACTGTGCTTTCTGAAGTTAACAAATTTTCTATTTTAGAAGAATTTAAAGTTGGTGAAATGAAAAAGTTAATTTTGCACGAAACTCCAAAGGCATTGAGTGAAGAGGTATTTTATAAGCCAAACGGTGATCCAGTTATTTTGGAGTCTTTTTCAGAAAGTCTGACGCTAGTTAACTTTTGGGCAACTTGGTGCGCCCCATGTCTTAAGGAAATGCCTAGTTTGTCAAACCTTCAAAAAATTAAGGGTGGCAAAAACTTTAATGTTGTAACAATAGCTACAATGAGAAATTCACCAAAATCTGTGGATAAATTTTTTGAAAAAATGTCAATTGATAACCTAATAAAATATCAAGATCCTAAAGGGCACTTGGCCCGTTCTCTCAAAGTAGCAGGACTTCCATTAACAATTTTGATTAATAGGGATAGCAAAGAGGTTGCAAGGTTTATTGGTGATGCTGATTGGTCCAGCCCACAAGCTGTAAAATTACTTGAAAAGGCTATAGAAATAGAAATGCAAAATTGAAATAATTTTTTGAATTTTTATTATTAAACAAAGCTATTTATCAAATAAATAGTTTTTCCCGCAAGCTTGTTTAGTTCTAACCTAATCCAGTCAATAAGTTGGACATATGCAATAATGTAGCTTTCAGCTTCGGGTAAAAGTAATATCAATTCTGCATTAAAACTATAAACCAGAAAGGATGCGAGAACCACCAATAAGCCCAAAATGAAACCTGGAAACTGCGATCGTTTTTTTTCGTCCAGAGCTTCTGCAATTACATCTTTAGACTGATGCTTTAAAATGGCAGCCTTTGTTAGAATTTCTGGATTATTGTTTTCTAGACTTTTTTCTGTTTTTTTCTTTTTAGATGGTTTGTTTTTATTGCTACGCTCTCGATCTCTAGCTTCGATTTCTCTTTTTGCCTCTTCTTTAAGTATTTTTATAACAGAAGGGTCAATTTTTCGTTGAGCAGACGCGTTGTTTTCTAATTCAATATTATTTTCTTCGCTGCTTTTGGAGTCAAGCTGAGTAGGCTTTTCGTCTGTTGTCTTTTTTGTTCTGGTTTGAAACCATTTATGACCGCAACTCGCACATTGTACTTCTCTGCCTCCAATTGGCACTGCAGTACGAGGAACCTCGTAATTTGCTTTACAAGATGGACAAACTAAACGCATTTGCTCTCTTTTTAATAAATGTCTGCATCAGACTTTATGCCAGATAAAAAAATATATATAGCCGTAAAAGTACATGCTTTTAATTGTTGAACAACAGTTTATTACAGTATGGTAATTGTATTTATGAATAAAAAATAACTGAGGGACGATTTAGCTGTGATTGAGATGAAAAGCGCCGCATACTCTTACGGTGATGAACTTTTGTCAGAGCTAAATATATCTATATCTCAGGGTTCTTTTTACTTTCTTACTGGGCCGTCAGGATCTGGTAAAACAACTTTTCTTAAAATGTGTTATGGCTCTCTCGTTCCTACGTCTGGGGCCCTTACGATCTTTGGTAAAGAGTCTTCAGATTTAACCCGCGATGAAATGGCTTATTTAAGGAGAAAAATTGGCGTTGTCCATCAGGATTGTCAATTTTTGGATCACTTAAACGTGAATGATAATATAGCACTACCGATAATGGTTTCGGGTCAGAATTCTTTGTCAGATAATGTAAATTTAAAGGAGCTTTTGAACTGGGTTGGCCTGTCCCATAGATCAAAAGCTCTGCCACCTGAACTTTCTGGTGGCGAAAGACAAAGAGCAGCATTGGCTCGCGCTATCATTATGTCTCCAGATGTCATATTGGCTGATGAGCCTACGGGTAATATTGATTGGGAAATGTCTCAAAGACTAATTCGTTTGTTGATCGAATTAAACCATATGGGGAAGACAATCGTGATTGCTACTCATGATTTAAACTTGATAAGATTTACAAAAGCTAGTGTGCAGGCGCGTGTTTTACGGATAAGCAACAAAAGAGTGCAACTTGCTGGAAGTGATTTGTAATGTCCGGCATTAGAAAAGTCTTTTTATCAGATAGATATGTAAATCAAATTGTTCCAAAAAATGGTTTCACTACACTTTTGACATTTTTTACTTCTGCATCAATGGCGTTCTTGATTGTATTTTCAGTAGCTCTCTCATCTGCAGCCGATCGTTTAGCTCAAAATTGGTCTGACTCATTAAAAAATTCCGCAACATTGCGAGTATCTGCACCTTCAATAGACTTGGAGGCACAAACAGAAGCGGCCTTGAGCGTATTGTCTACTACGAGAGGAATTGCCTCCTTTCGTGTGTTAAAGCCAGAAGAACAACAAGCACTACTCGAGCCTTGGTTTGGTCCGAAAGTTCCCATAAAAAATTTACCCATGCCCCGTCTTATCAGTATTGAAGAAGATGAAAATGGTTATGATAGAGTAGGACTAAGATTAAGGCTGGCAGCCGAAGTCCCCGCAGCAGTATTGGACGATCACACAAGGTGGCGCGAACCTCTGATTAAAGCAGCTGATCGCATTTGGTTTTTGGGTTGGTTTTCTATAGGATTAATCGTGTTGATAGTCGTTGCGATGATGACACTGGTGACCCGTGCAGCATTGTCTTCAAACAAAAAAATCATTGAGGTTTTGAGATTGGTTGGAGCAACTGATCAATATATTGCTTCGGCTTTTGTTCGAAAACTTGCAAACCAAGCTTTCTTTGGCTCTTTATTAGGATCATCCTTAGCATCTTTAACTTTATTTCTCCTACCATCTGAGTCCGATCAAGCTGCGATTTTAACAGGGCTACGATTAGAGGGGATGGAATGGATTTGGTTAGGCATAGTACCCCTGTCTTTTTCTTTTTTAACGTTTTTAACAACACGTATTTCTTCACTGAGTATCCTTAGGACCCTGACCTAATGGCTTATGCTATTCAATATACACGCTCTCTTTTTTTCCTTATCCAGATGTATCTCATGATGGTAGTTTTTGGTTTACTATTCTGTCCACTAGTCAGCCTAAATAGAAAGTATTCATATTTGGCTGTTCATGTTTGGTGCAGATGGGTTCGCTGGACCGCTTCTTGGATGGTAGGTCTTAAATCTGAAGTTAGGGGTGTAATTCCAGATCACGAATTCATTATAGCGGCAAAACACCAAAGCTTTTTTGATATAATTTTGATCGTAAGTGAAACGCCAAGGCCAAAATTTATAATGAAATCCTCATTACGTTGGGCGCCTGTCTTGGGTTGGTATGCAAAAAAAATTGGATGTGTTGCAGTTGAAAGAGGAAAAAGAACCGAAGCTATTCAAAAAATGATGTCTTCGGTTGCATCAGGTACAGCTCCGCCTGGTCAGCTTATTATTTATCCACAGGGAACCCGAGTTGCTCCAGGAGATTTTAAACCATATAAAATAGGCGTAGCAGCGCTTTATCAGCAAACTGGTCAAGAATGTTTACCTGTGGCTTGTAACGTTGGTCTTTTCTGGCCCAAGTATGGGGTTATGCGAAAGCCCGGATTGGCAGTTGTTGAGTGTTTGCCCGTAATTCCTAAAGGCTTGGAAAACTCAGATCTTATGAATGAACTTGAGAATGTTATCGAAAAAAGAACAAATGAGTTACTTGCTGAGTCAACCTTGAAATAGGGTCTAATTTAGTATGCTCATATTTTTGCGACATCTGGCCGCAAGTGGTCTGGTAAATGTCGGAAATGCAAAATTACAATTTTACTTAAGCTTTATACGATTTAGAGACGTTTATCATTGCATAGGGGACACCTAGATGAGCTATAAAACCGATATTGAAATAGCGCGTAGCGCTGAAAAAAAGCCAATTCAAGAAGTTGGAGCTCACCTTGGAATTCCTGCAGAACATTTGTTACCTTTTGGTCATGATAAAGCAAAGGTGTCTCAAGAATTTATTGATAGTGTTCAGGATAGAAATAATGGAAAACTAATTCTTGTAACGGCTATAAATCCCACACCGGCTGGAGAAGGTAAAACAACAACAACTGTTGGTCTAGGTGATGGGCTCAACAAAATTGGAAAAAATGCAACGATCTGCATAAGGGAAGCATCTCTTGGGCCAAATTTTGGTATGAAAGGCGGGGCTGCCGGCGGTGGTTATTCACAAGTTATTCCAATGGAGGATATGAACCTACACTTTACCGGGGACTTTCATGCAATAACATCGGCGCATTCGCTACTCTCAGCCATGATCGATAATCATATCTATTGGGGTAATGACCTAGGTATTGATACTAGAAGGGTAGTTTGGCGTAGAGTTGTCGATATGAATGATAGGGCCCTGCGTCAAATTACGGCCTCTCTAGGGGGTGTTTCAAATGGATTTCCTAGAGAAGCAGGGTTTGACATCACGGTTGCCTCAGAAGTTATGGCAATTTTGTGCTTAGCAAAAGATCTCAACGATTTACAGACGAAATTAGGTAATATGATAGTTGCCTACAGACGTGACCGTAGCCCAGTATTTTGCCGAGATATACAGGCGGATGGTGCTATGACAGTTTTGCTGAAAGACGCGATTAAACCCAATTTGGTGCAAACTTTAGAGAATAACCCAGCATTTGTACATGGTGGGCCATTCGCCAATATAGCACATGGATGTAATTCATTAATCGCTACTCAAACAGCGCTTAAATTATCTGATTATGTTGTGACAGAAGCTGGCTTCGGTGCAGATTTGGGTGCTGAAAAGTTTTTAAACATAAAATGCCGTAAAGCTGGCTTGTCTCCATCTGTCATAGTGCTTGTTGCAACCATTCGTGCAATGAAGATGAATGGTGGTGTGTTAAAGGAAGACTTAGGCCAAGAAAATGTGAGTGCTGTTAAGTCTGGCTGTGCAAATTTGGGCTGTCATATAGAGAATTTGAAAAGTTTTGGTGTACCGGTGATTGTGGCAATTAATCATTTTGTTAAAGACACGCAAAATGAGATAAATGCCGTCATGGAATTTGTTACGAGTCAGGGCGCGGAAGCTATTGTATCAAAACATTGGGAGTTTGGATCAGAGGGTTCAGTAGATTTGGCAAAACGAGTAGCAGAAATTGCTGACTCAGACATATCTGATTTCGCACCAATCTATCCTGACAACATGCCACTAGCTGAAAAAATACAAACAATTTGTAAAAGAATTTACAGGGCTGACGAAGCGCTTATGGATAAGAGGATACGTGATCAGTTGAGGCAATGGGAAGATCAAGGATACGGTGATTTGCCAATTTGTATGGCAAAGACACAATACAGTTTTTCAACTGATCCCAACTTACGTGGTGCACCAACTGGCCATAGTGTGCCAGTTCGTGAAGTCAGGATTAGTGCAGGGGCGGGCTTTATTGTTGTTGTATGTGGTGAAATTATGACAATGCCAGGTTTGCCTAGAGTACCTGCAGCAGAATCCATTTATCTCAATCGCTTTGGTGAAATAGAAGGGTTGTTCTAAACTTGAATTTAATGTTTTACGTAATAAAACTTTGAGTTCAGGAGATCGCAATGACAGAACTTACAAAACCGGATGATTGTAAAAGTATGGAAGAATTGCGTCATCAAATTGATAAGTTGGATATCAAAATAGTTGAACTATTAGCCACGCGTTCACAGTTCATAGATCGAGCAACTGATTTGAAAAGTATAAACGGGATGCCTGCAAGAATTCCTGATAGAATTGAAAGTGTTGTTTCAAATGCGCGGGAGGCTGCGCAAGAACTAGATCTTGACTCAGATTTGGTTGAGAAAATCTGGAGAATTCTGATTGAGTGGTCGATTAAAAGAGAAGCAGAAATTATTCGCGAAGAATAAATTTATTTCCTCTAACTTTAAGGGATACTGACGATGGTAGCGCAAATAATAGATGGCAAGCTTTTCTCGCAAAGACTCAGAGATAAAGTTGCTCTGAACGTGGCAGATTTAAAAAATAACCACAAAATCACACCAGGTCTCGCAGTGGTGCTAGTTGGTGAAGATCCAGCAAGCCAAGTTTATGTTAAGTCGAAAGGTAAGCAAACAAAAGAAGCAGGCATGAATTCTTACGAATATAAACTGAAAGAAGATACGTTGGAACTGGATCTTCTAAAGTTGGTATACGATTTAAATAATGATGACGCTGTACATGGAATTTTAGTTCAATTGCCATTACCACCACATATCAATGAAGAGGCTGTAATAAACGCAATTGATCCTGCCAAAGACGTCGATGGTTTCCATATTTCTAACGTTGGCCTACTTGCCACAGGTCAATCTTCCATGGTCCCGTGCACACCACTAGGTTGTTTGCTGATGCTAAAAGAATTTCATGGATCTTTATCAGGTATGGATGCAGTAGTTGTTGGTCGCTCCAACATAGTCGGCAAACCAATGGCACAACTTTTGTTAAATGAAAGTTGCACCGTTACCATTACGCATTCCAGAACTAAAAACTTAGAACACGTTGTTGGACGGGCTGATATTGTTGTAGCAGCAGTGGGTAAAGCAGAAATAGTCAAGGGTAATTGGATCAAGCCTGGAGCCACGCTTATCGACGTTGGTATCAATAGAGTTGAGGGAAGCAATGGAAGTAAACGGCTTGTTGGAGATGCTGAATTCTCAAGTTGCTCCGAAGTTGCTGGTGCTATCACCCCGGTTCCTGGTGGTGTCGGTCCAATGACTATTGCTTGCTTATTGGTAAATACTTTAGTTGCCTGTTGCCGCAAATATGGTCTCTCTGAGCCTGACATTAAATTAAGCTAATTAGCTTTAGAAATCGGGACTGGATAAACCTCCTTTCCGGTCATTATAGCGATGGCTTTTGTTTGCATAATCGAACGTAGTGGTTCCCGATTGCAATACAGGCCTCCAGTGTAAGTACCATAGGCTGGCATTATTACTCGATTATCGTCGATTAAAAAACAAGCTTTTGTAAAAGATTGGCCTTTAAGCCTTAACTTTATTTTGGGATGGTAATGGCCAGATATCTCGTAACTTTCTTTTGTATTTGCAATATGTTGAAAATTAATTTTTCCAATCTCTATAGACTGTACGAAACTCCCCCCTAATGCTTTAGGTGATGGGTCATGGTTCCCAGAAATCCATATCCATTCTTTACCCTCTTGCATCTTTCGAATCCAAAGGATTTCATCTTTTGGAAGGAACCTATCCCCTTCGTTATCGTCAAAACTGTCACCCAGACAAATAATCATTCTTGCCTTTGTAGTCTTAAGATCTTTTTCTAGTCTTAACAGTGTGTCTTGGTTTTCATAAGGAGGGATCCAAGATTGTCCCTTTCTAGCTAATCTATTCGACTTACCGAAATGAAGATCTGAAACACATAGCAAGGATTGGGATGGCCACCAGAGAGCCCCGGAGGGCAAGGCCACCAATTCATTTTCTGAAATAGAAAACTTAAAACTATCCATTTTTTTAATTATTCCCAATGTAAAAATAATTTTTTCTACAGTCCGGCTTCTTTCATAAGCGAATTTGCCTCATTTTTTAATAATAGTTCTCTAGCCTGGCCCTCAATAGGTATAGTCCCTACCTCCAGTAACATTGGTGCAGCTAAAGGCGAAACATGTGGAAGATTTTTGTGGATAATATTATCGTCTACCCTTTTGAACATTTCTTCAATTCGGCTGAAATCAATTAACCCTTTCATGGCTTCGTCTTTTGTAATTTTTAAAAGCAGGTGAGTTGGATCGTATTTGACTAGAGTGTCGTATAATATATCTGAAGAAAAAGTTGTCTGGCGTCCAGATTTTCTAAGGCCTGGTAAATTCCGATCAATTAAGCCAGATACTGAAGCCACAGCTTTAAATGTTCTTTTCATTAAAGCGTTACCTGAAAACCATTTATCTAGTCCTAATTCAATTTCGCTGAATTTGAATAATTGGATTGGGTTTTCTACTTTTTCTAATCCCCATATCAGCGTTGCATAATCATTAGCCACAAAGCCTAGTGGGGCGAGGTTTAGCTCTTCTAATTTTTTTGATAGAATTAATCCTAATGTTTGGTTGGCATTTCTCCCAGCAAACCCATAAACGACTAGATAGTGACGTGACTTTCTAAAAAACGTCTCAATTAATAAACTATTTCGAACCGGCAGTTGAGAAAATTCTTTTTGTTTGTTTAGCCAATTTACTGTGTCTGCTGGTAAATCTTTCCAACTTTGGTTTTCAAAGCTGTCTAAAATTCTATCGCTTAGTTTTGTACTTGTTGCAAATTTAGTCCCCATAAAAGTTGCAATTTTTGGCTGTTTATTTGCATTATGAGTCACCTCTACTATCATTTCGCGTAAGCTTTCGAAACGAACTATATTACCGCCTATTAAAAAAGTATCACCTTTCGTCAAAGAGGCGGCAAACGCTTCTTCAATTTCTCCGAGAGGTTTTCCGCCACTTCGACGATGTGTTCGCACTTTCAGTGTCTCAGTATCTTGAATGGTCCCGACATTCATTCTTATTTTATTTGCAATTCTTGGATCACGTAAAATTAAATTTCCTGAGTGGTCTAATTTTAGTCTATGCCATTGTTCATATCGCTTAAGGGCATAACCTCCATCGATACAAAACCCCATGCATTCTTTAAACTCTTCGTGAGTTAAATTTTTATACGCACCAATTTGTTTTATTTCCTCAAATAATTTGGCTGGCAAAATTTTTCCCGAACAAGCCACAAGTAAAATATGTTGACATAATACGTCCAAGGATCCTGACGCTATTGGCTCGCCATCTAAATCCTTATCTCTAACGGCTTCTAGCGCTGCTTGGCATTCAACAATTTCAAATTTATTTGCTGGTACAATTATGGCTTTGGACGGTGTATTGTAAGTATGGTTTGCCCTCCCAATTCTCTGCACAAGTCTTTTTATGTTTTTTGGCGCACCGACTTGAATGACAAGGTCGACTTCATTCCAGTCTATCCCTAAGTCTAGTGTGCCAGTACAAACAACTGCTCTCAATTCACCTTTCGTTATAGCTGCCTCAACGCGTTTGCGTTGCGCCAAATCTAGACTTCCATGGTGGATAGCTACAGGCAAGTTGTCTTGATTATTTAGCCAAAGATTATGAAAAAAGATTTCAGCCTGAGCGCGTGTGTTATGAAAAATAAGTGTTGTTTTGTGTTTCGATATTTGTTCCAAGACATCTGGAACAGCATATGTCGCTCCGGCCCCTGACCAGGGAGGTGAAGCGGTTGTCTGTAGCATAGAAATATTTGGATCAGGTCCAGGTTCAGCAAATATTATTGGGCAATTGTTGTCATTTTCTGATATGAAACCTGCTATTTCTTGCGGATGATCAACTGTTGCCGACAAAGCCAGTTTGCGAAGGTTTTTTGAGATTGATTGCAAGCGAGAGATTGCTAGCAATAGCTGATGACCCCGTTTATTTTCAACGAGTGCATGTATCTCGTCAATTATTATTCTTTCTAAATTTGCGAAAAGTGCGTTGGCCTCTGGAAAAGAGATTAATAATGCCAGGCTCTCAGGAGTGGTTAATAGGATTTGGGGAGGATCAATTCGTTGCCGCCGTTTTGTTTTGGCGGTTGTATCGCCTGTTCTATCCTCCACTTTTATATTAAGACCCATTTCTTCAATTGGGATCATTAAATTTCTTTTGATATCGGCTGCTAAAGCCTTCAAAGGGGAAACGTAAACCGTATGAAGGCCAGAGAAATTCACTCGATCTAGCTCAATTAATGTTGGAAGGAAGCCAGACAAAGTTTTTCCAGAACCAGTTGGGGCGATTAGAAGTTGTGATTTCCTATCTGAATTGGTTAGAACGTCTATTTGATGAGTGTGCAAACCCCAGTTTCTTTTGTTTATCCAATTTTGAAACTTTTGGGGTAAAGCGAATGTACTCATTAAAAATTTTAAGAAAAATTAATTTACTATTTTGGCTATTGTAGCACTTCGAATTTCTTCTTCAGAAACTCCAGTGGCGCATTCAATGATTTCTAAACCTCCCGGCACCACATCCAAAACTCCTAAATTTGTAATTATTCTGTTCACAACACCTTTGCCTGTAAGTGGTAAGGTGCACTCTTTTAATACTTTAGAGTCTCCATGTTTGTTAGTATGATCCATAACTACCACAACGCGTCCGACACCAGATACTAAATCCATAGCGCCCCCCATTCCTTTAACGAGTTTTCCAGGTATCATCCAATTAGCTAAGTCGCCATTTTCAGCCACTTCCATTGCTCCCAATATGGCCATCGCTATTTTACCTCCTCGGATCATTCCAAAAGAAGTTGCACTATCAAAGTATGCGGTTTGTGGAAGCTCTGTAATCGTTTGCTTCCCGGCATTTATCAAATCAGGGTCTTCTTCACCTTCAAATGGAAATGGTCCCATACCAAGCATGCCATTTTCTGACTGAAGTGTTACGCTTATTCCTTCTGGAATATAGTTTGATACCAATGTTGGAATTCCAATACCGAGGTTTACATACATTCCGTCTTCAAGTTCCATTGCTGCTCGGGCAGCCATCTGATTTCGATCCCACATTTGTCTATCCTTTAGGCTGCTGCACGCGTTGTTCGCTGCTCAATTCGCTTCTCATGTTTTCCTTGAATAATTTTATGAACATAAATTCCTGGAAGATGGATCAAATCTGGGTCAAGCGAACCTGTAGGCACAATCTCTTCCACCTCTACCACACAAACTTTACCACACATGGCGGCCGGAGGATTAAAATTTCTCGCTGTTTTTCTAAATATGAGGTTTCCTGTTTCATCTGCTTTCCAGGCTTTAACAATTGAAAGATCTGCAAAAAGGCTCTCTTCCAATATATATGTTTCCCCATTGAAATTTTTATGCTCTTTTCCATCAGCGATGACGGTTCCAACACCTGTTTTTGTGTAAAAACCAGGTATCCCACAACCTGCCGCTCGCATTCTCTCGGCTAGTGTTCCTTGAGGATTAAATTCTAGTTCGAGTTCTCCTGCGAGGTATTGCCTCATAAACTCGGCATTTTCGCCCACATAAGAAGATATCATCTTTTTTACTTGCCGCGATTGGAGCAATATTCCAATTCCAAAATCGTCAACGCCGGCATTATTTGAAGCAAAAGTTAAATCTTTGGTTCCAGCATTTTTAATTGCTTCCAGTAACAATTCTGGAATTCCACATAGCCCAAAACCTCCAGCGGCAATAAACATTCCATCGAAAAGCAAACCATCAAGAGCTTCCTCAGCTGTGTTGTAAACTTTTTGCATTGAAGTATCTCCTTTCTAAGATTTGGAACGCTGAAATAAACTTAACAAAATTTATTTTTTCTTTCCCTTCTTTTTTCCTTTCGCAGCTTTTTCAGAAATAAGAATTAAAGCTTGTTCCATCGTAATTTTTTCTGGATCTTGGTCTTTTGGTATTGTGGCATTGATTTTCGCGAATTTTACATAGGGGCCATAGCGCCCATCCATAACATTCACTGGGCCACCACCATCGGGATGGTCTCCAAGCTCTTTAAGAGCCTTTGAAGCGCCCCCACGACCGCTATTAGCGGATGCTTTTTTTGCTAGTTCTTCGACGGCTCTATTCATTCCTATAGTAAAAACATCCTCAGGTTCTTTTAAATTTGCATAGATTCTTCCATGACGAACAAAAGGTCCGTATCTCCCAATGCCTGCCTCTATAATTTGGCCGTCTTCAGGATGCGGGCCAATTTCCCTCGGTAGGTTCAGAAGTTTTATAGCTTTTTCGATTTCCATTTCTGATGCTAACCACCCTTTTGGCAAACTTGCTCTCGGAGGCTTTTTATTGTCTTCTGAAGTTTCACCACGTTGGATATAGGGTCCATACCGACCGTTTTTTAAGAATATTTGATCTCCATCATATTCACCAAGCAGACGGTCAGCGGCTTCTTCTATATCGCCTGATATTGGTCGGGTGTACTTGCATTCAGGATAATTTCCACACCCAACAAATCCACCGGTTCGTGATGATTTCAAATGAAGTTGGCCATTTCCACATTTGGGGCATTTTCGTGGATCAACCCCGTCTTCTTTTACTGGGTAAAGTTGTGGGGCTAATGCATCATCAAGAACATCTAAAACTTCTGTAATTCGAAGATCTGAAGTTTCAGCAATAGCCTGCGAAAAGTCATCCCAAAAACGGCCCAGAAGCTCTTTATAATTGCCCTTACCTGCGCTCACAGCGTCGAGTTGATTTTCTAAACTCGCCGTAAAATCGAATTCTACGTAGCGTTTGAAAAAATTTAAAAGGAAAATTGTGACTATTCGTCCTTTATCCTCAGGAAGCAATCTATTTTTTTCTTTTCTAACGTATTCTCTATCCTGGATCGTTGTGACGATATTAGCATAAGTTGAAGGCCTACCTATGCCTAGCTCCTCCATTTTTTTAACAAGGCTGGCTTCTGTATATCGTGGCGGCGGTTGGGTGAAGTGCTGCTCAGGGTCTATGCTTATCTTCTCAATATTCTCACCCTGTGTCATTTGGGGAAGACGGCTCTCATCTTCTGATTGTTCTGCATCATCGCGGCTTTCTTCATACACTTTGAGAAAGCCCTCAAACAGCACAACTTGCCCATTGGCTCTCAGTGTAACTTCTTTATCGGCGCTTTGAATATCTACCGAGGTTCTTTCTAATTTTGCAGTTGCCATCTGACACGATATCGTTCTTTTCCAAATTAAGTCGTATAATTTGAACTGATCTTGATCTGTAAGTTTCAGTTGTTTGGCATCTTTAGAAATAGAAGTAGGACGGATACATTCATGCGCTTCCTGCGCATTTTTTGCTTTATTTTTGTAGAATCTAGGCGATGAAGGAAGGAACTTTTCCCCGTACCTTTCCTTGATGGCTTCACGTGTAGAAGTAACTGCCTCAGGCGCCATGTCGATACCGTCTGTCCTCATATAGGTTATATGTCCAGCTTCATATAATCTCTGAGCGGCTTGCATCGTCTGTCTAGCACCCATTCCGTATTTCCTACTAGCCTCTTGTTGCAATGTTGAGGTCATAAACGGGGCATAAGGATTTCTGCTGACAGGTTTGCTTTCAACAGATGAAACGAGGAGTTCGCGGGTTGCTATCGCTTGCGCGGCTAATTCTGCTTCCGAACCACTTTTTAAATCATATTTGTCTAATTTAGTTCCCGCAAAATTTATTAGCTTTCCTTCAAACAATTGACCTCTTGGGGTCTTCAGAGAGGCTTTTACGGACCAATATTCCTTTGGTTTAAAAGCTTCAATTTCAATTTCTCGTTCTACTATCAACCTCAAGCAAACGGACTGAACTCTTCCCGCTGATTTTGCACCGGGTAATTTACGCCACAAAACTGGCGATAAATTAAAACCAACAAGATAATCGAGCGCTCTTCTGGCCAGATAAGCGTGCACTAAAGGTGCATCTATTTCTCTGGGGTTCTCCATTGCTTCTGAAACTGCTGATTTGGTAATGGCGTTAAAAACGACCCTACTTACGGGTGTGTCGTTAGTGATAACTCGCTTATTTCGTAGCGTTTCTTCTAGATGCCAGCTTATAGCTTCACCTTCACGATCAGGGTCGGTGGCTAATATTAATTCGTTATCATGTTTGAGAGCATCAGCAATGGCTTTTACATGTTTTTTGCTATCCGCGCCAATTTCCCATTTCATATCAAATCCGTTATCAGGATTAACTGAACCATCTTTTGGAGGTAAATCTCTCACATGCCCATAAGATGCTAAAACGGTGTAATCAGAGCCCAAATATTTATTTATGGTTTTGGCTTTTGCTGGTGACTCTACAACAACTACTGGCATCAAAAATCCTTTCGACTCACGGATGTGACTTAGCGCGGGAACATGGCGATAGCTGGGTAGGTTTGTCAATCCTGCTTGTAAAAAATTAATTTTAAAAACAAAATAGATGAAGTTGATTTACAAAAAATCAAAAACAAACCTAGTTAGAAACTCCTCCAACCGTGAGGCCGCTGATGTAAAGGCTTGGCTGCCCGACCCCAACAGGAACCCATTGTCCAGCTTTACCACAATTTCCAATTCCGGGATCTAGGCTTAGGTCGTTTCCTATGCCTTTAATTTTTTTGAGTGCGGAGGCACCATCTCCTATTAAAGTTGCGCCTTTAACTGCCTCGGCAATTTTACCATCTCTGACTCTGTAGGCTTCTGTACAAGAGAAAACAAATTTTCCATTTGTTATATCTACTTGCCCACCACCAAAACCAACGGCGTATAAGCCGTTTTTTAAATTTTGGACTAAATTTTTTGGATCTTCATTTCCGGCCTGCATGTATGTGTTGGTCATCCTTGGCATGGGAGCATGCGCATAGCTTTGTCGGCGCCCGTTACCTGTAGATTTTAGACCCATTAATCTTGAGTTTTGACGGTCATGCATGTAGCCAACTAATTTTCCGTCATCGATGAGCTTAGTCTTTTGACTTGGCGTCCCCTCATCATCAATTGTTATTGAACCGCGTCGATTTGGAATAGTACCATCATCGAAAACTGTTACTCCGGGGGCAGCGATACGTTTTCCCATCAATTCACTGAAAGCGCTTGTTTTTTTTCTGTTAAAGTCTGCTTCAAGCCCATGACCGATAGCTTCATGTAACAAAATGCCTGGCCATCCTGGACCTAAAACTAAATCCATAACGCCTGCTGGTGCTGGTCTTGCTTCGAGATTGACCTTTGCTATCCTCAATGCCTCCGAGGCTGCACTTTTCCAAGTTTCTGGTTTTAGAAAGCTTAGCAATTTACTACGGCCACCAATACCGGTGTATCCATTTTCCCTTCGGCCATTTTTTTCAACTAAAAGTGATATATTAAACCGTACCATAGGCCTTATGTCAGAAAAAGAAGTTCCATCGGGTCTTAAGATAAGAATTTTTTGGGTAGAAGCAGAAATGGTGGCCGTTACTTGTTTGATACGTGGATCAAGATTGCGACTAAAATCGTCAATTTCCTGCAGTAATTTTACTTTTTCTGAAAAGGGTAATTCGGAAATTGGTTCAAGTGGATCATACAATTTTTTATTTTGTCTTAATGGTGAATCTGCAAAGTTAGACACTTCTCCTTGTGAAGCATGTTGAACAGTAGGTACCATTTTCAAGAGCGCGGAGTGCGATAATTCAGTTGAGTGAGCATATCCAGTTATTTCACCATAAACTGAACGCAGGCCCATTCCTTCTGAAGTATCAAAGTTTGCAGATTTTACTCTTCCGTCGTCAAAGGTTATTGTTTCTGTTTGCCTCTGTTCAAAAAATAACTCGCCATCATCTGAATTTAATGTAGCTAACTTCAAGGAGTTTAAGGCGTCGTCCTGAGAAAGATTTGTTCCAAATGGGTTAAATTCGCAAGTTTTCATATTCGTTCCTACCTAAGCTCTAACTGCAATATTTTTAAATAAAAAAAAGCGTCCGTTTGCCGCAAGTATTCTTCTTTATCTCTTTGTCAAAATATGATTTTAAACGACATTGAATACAATAGGATTCCATCTATATGTAATTTGTTGTTTTCAATTTGACACGAACACTGAAAAATCAGGGTGAAAAATGCGAATAAAATCAATATTAACCGGTGCGATCTCTGGCTTCGTTGCGTTGCCTGTGTGTGCTGAAGAAGGCCTCGAAATAATTGGTCAACCTGTAGCCGATGGTATTGGCTTTCAGCCGGCTGCCACAAAACTGGCTCGAGATCTACAATGGTTGGATGGGATGGTTTTAATAATCATCACTGCAATTACGGTTTTTGTTCTAGGCCTATTAGCATATGTAATAGTGCGGTATAACCGAAAGGCCAACCCAACTCCTAGTACATTTACACACAATTCACCCGTCGAAGTCGCATGGACCGTTATCCCAATTGTAATTTTAGTGTTCATCGGAGCATTTTCTCTGCCGGTATTGTTTGATCAACAAAAAATACCAGAGGGTGAAGTAAATATTAAAGTTACAGGGTATCAATGGTATTGGGGATATGAATACGTAGATGAAGGCTTTGAATTTGAAAGCTTTCTGATTGGCGACGGGAAGGTACTTACACCAGAAGTCGAGCTCGAGTTGCAAGAAGCAGGGTATACTCGCGACCAATTTTTACTCGCTACCGATACTGCCGTAGTTGTTCCAGTAGACAAAACAGTTGTAATGCAAGTCACTGGTGCTGACGTTATTCACAGCTGGACTATACCCGCTTTTGGCGTAAAGCAGGATGCGGTACCTGGAAGGTTAGGCCAACTTTGGTTTAAGGCTGAGAAAGAGGGCATATACTTTGGGCAGTGTTCTGAGTTGTGTGGGAAAGATCACGCTTATATGCCGATCACAGTAAAAGTGGTTAGTCAGGATGCTTATGCGACATGGTTGTCTGCAGCGAAAGCGGAGTATGCTGGCGTTGTTCAGTCTTACAATGTTGCGGAAGCATCTCAGTAGTAGGATGTAGCCTCTACGTCAATACACCATTGCAAAAAGGTTAGCCATGGCAGAAGCAAGTATAGATAAACTTTACTCAGACGAACCTGAGTTTGGAGATTTCTTTGCTTTACTTAAGCCTAGAGTGATGTCGCTGGTTGTATTTACAGCAATAGCTGGAGTTTTAGCGGCTCCTGGGGTAATCCACCCATTTGTAGCGTTTGTATCAATTTTATTTATCGCGCTGGGTGGTGGTGCTTCTGGTGCTTTAAATATGTGGTATGACGCTGATATCGATGGAGTGATGGCGCGAACCAAACGACGACCAGTTCCATCTGGAAAAATTTCCGCAAATGAAGCAAAGGATTTCGGCCTTGCTTTGTCGGCGCTTTCAGTCGTTATGCTTGGACTTGCGTCCAATTGGTTGGCGGCCTTCTTACTTGCTTTCACTATATTCTTTTACGTGGTCGTTTATACTATGTGGTTAAAAAGGTTAACGCCACAAAATATTGTCATTGGTGGAGCTGCTGGAGCATTTCCGCCAATAATAGGTTGGGCTGTTGTGACAGGCAATATTGGCTTTGAAAGTCTTTTAATGTTTGCCCTTATTTTTGTTTGGACACCTCCTCATTTTTGGTCGCTGGCACTTTTTATGAAAGATGACTACGACAATGCTAATGTTCCAATGCTGACCGTAACTAACGGCAGACGGTCCACAAGAAATCACATTTTTGTTTATTCATTAGCTTTAGCTGTCGTCTCTTTAGCTATATATTTTTCCTCTCTAGGAGGGCCTATTTATTTCGTAATGGCCATGTTGCTAAATTTGAAACTCGTTTTTGCGGCTTTTAAATTGTGGTTGCGCTCTGAAACTCAGTGCACTGTGGATAATTCTATCTTGGAAAGAAAGTTTTTTAAATTTTCCCTTATTTATCTTTTCATTCATTTTGGAGTTATTATTTTAGAAGCGAAAATTAATATTCCTTGGCCAGGAGTTTAAAAATGAGCTTTGGACGGGAACATGATTTACATAAACGCCGCAAGGGCAGAAATGTTGGTCTCGGCCTTGTTTTAATTGGTTTTGTTGCAGTTATATTTGGTTTAACGGTTGTTAAAGTAACTGAAGGTGAGTTTGCTGAGGCTTTATCGGGAGTGGCCCGTGGTGAGTAAGAAAGCAAAAAACAAAACACTCATCCAAACGGTAAGCGTAGTTATTTTTATGGGTGCTATGGCTTGGGCGTCCGTACCATTTTACGATTGGTTTTGCAGAGTAACTGGATTTGGAGGCATTACCCAAGTGGCGGAAAGCGGATCAGATACGGTGCTCAGCGAAACAATGAAAGTGCGATTTGATGCCTCACTGGAGAGGAATATGCCTTGGGAGTTCAAGCCAGCTCAAAGGGAAATGGAGATCCAAATTGGTGCAACCGGTTTGGCATTTTATGAAGCTTATAATCCTACTGATCGACCGGTGGCGGGAACAGCAAGTTATAATGTAACTCCATATGAAGCAGGAGGTTTTTTCAGTAAGATTGACTGTTTTTGTTTTGAGGAACAGATTTTAATGCCAGGTGAACGTGTGCAGATGCCTGTAACTTTCTTTGTAGACCCGGAAATAGTAGATGACCGTGACGCAAAATACACCAAAGTGATCACACTTTCATATACTTTTTATGAAAAAGACTTACCGCTGGAACAGGAAAACGCCAGCTTAAATAGAAAAATTAACTTCAACCAACTCCTAAGTGAGGGGAACCCAAATGGCACATGAAAAAAACCACGATTACCACATACTAAACCCATCTATATGGCCGTTCATTGGCTCAATTGCAGCCTTTGTAATGCTTTTTGGGGCAGTTGTCTTTTTTCATAGTGAAAATCCTTGGATGTTTATCGCAGGCTTTGTAGGTGTGTTGTTTGTGATGTATGTCTGGTGGGCTGACACAGTAAAAGAAAACCAAGTTGGCGATCACACGCCAGTAGTTTTGATTGGACTCAGATACGGCTTCATATTGTTTATAATGTCGGAAGTTATGTTTTTTTTGGCTTGGTTTTGGAGTTTTTTTAAACATGCTATGTATCCCATGGGGGAGATGAGCCCCCTGCAAGATGGTCAGTTCCCCCCAGCAGGAATAGAAGTTTTTGACCCTTGGCATTTGCCCCTGATAAATACCCTAATTTTATTATGCTCCGGTGCGGCAGCAACTTGGGCACACCATGCAATTGCCCACGATGAAGACAGAAAATCGATGATACAAGGTCTTGCCGTTGCTGTAGGTTTGGGCGTTCTCTTTACAGTTTTTCAAGCGTATGAATATCAACATGCTGCATTTGGCTTCTCAGGAAATATCTATGGAGCAAACTTTTTCATGGCTACCGGTTTTCATGGATTTCATGTGATTGTTGGTACAATATTTTTAGCCATATGCATGTTGCGTGCTATGCGGGGTCATTTTACTAAAGATCAACATCTCGGGTTTGAAGCTGCCGCATGGTATTGGCACTTTGTTGACGTAGTATGGCTGTTTTTGTTTGCCGCTATTTACGTGTGGGGAAGCGTTGGCGCAACAATTCACTAAAATGTCGTTGAGATATTTTGATTTACTAATTTAGAAAAAATATAAATAAAAAGCGCGCAAATCTACGCGCGCTTTTTTTTGAGTGTAATTTTATGCCACACAAATTTTTTGCAGGATTTTTTATTATTCTTGGGACTGCTGTTTTGCTTTATCTAGGTCAATGGCAACTTGATCGTCTCGGGTGGAAACAGTCTATTTTAAAAGATATTGAGAGTAAAATTTCTGGCACACCGCAGTCCCTGCCAGATTCTATAAATGAGATTGAGCACAAGTATTTACCGGTAGAAGTTTCTGGGAAGCTTGATGATAATTTTATAAAAATAATGGTAAGCCAAAAATTTATTGGAGCTGGTTACCGAATAATTGCTCCATTAAAGACAATAAATAGTCTTACCATTCTGGTAGATTTAGGCTTTGTCCGCCATGATGATGTATCAAAGATTAAATTAATCGAGAATGTAGATATAGTTGGTAATTTGCATTGGCCAAAAGAAATTGATTTTTTTACTCCCGACCCAGATAAAACAAACAACATTTGGTATGCTAGGGATGTAGATGAATTATCAAAACATTTAGGCTCGGAGCCGATTTTGGTAATTGCTAAAAGTTTCAGTCCTCAAATTGAATATATAGACCCGCTTCCTATAAATGCATTGAATATTCCTAACAATCACAAGCAGTATGCAATCACCTGGTTTTCGCTGGCATTTATTTGGCTTGGGATGGGAGCGTTTTTCATTTATAGAACGAGCGCCAGCAGAGGTTAGAAAACATGAAATATATATCTACCCGTGGGAAAGCCCCGGTTTTGAATTTTGAGGAAGCGATGCTAACTGGGCTTGCAAGAGACGGTGGTCTTTACGTACCTGAGACTATCCCAAGCTTTTCTGATGACGAAATCCAATCAATGGCGGACCTTAGTTATGAAGAAACAGCTTTCAAAGTTATTGCACCCTTCGTAGGTGATTGCTTTTCTGACAGAGAAATTATGGAGATTATAAATCGAGCCTATGCTGGCTTTGGGCATTCTGAGCGGGCTCCTCTAGTTGAATTAGAGAACAACCATTTCCTTTTAGAGCTATTTCATGGCCCAACTCTAGCTTTCAAAGATTTCGCTATGCAGCTCATTGGTCAGTTCTTTCAATTTTCATTAGAGCGGCGACAATCAAGGGTAACAATTGTTGGAGCTACGAGTGGAGATACTGGTAGCGCTGCAATTGAAGCATTTCGAGGTTTAGCTGCGGTTGATGTTTTTATTTTATATCCTGATGGCAGAGTTTCTGACGTTCAGAGAAAGCAAATGACTACCCCTTCAGAAAAAAATGTACATGCATTGGCTATCAATGGTCACTTTGACGACTGTCAAGCTCGTTTGAAAGATATGTTTAACGATTTTGAATTTAGAGATGGTGTGAACTTGGCTGGTGTGAACTCAATAAACTGGGCCAGAGTTCTGGCTCAAGTTGTATATTATTTTTCATCAGCAGTTAAGCTAGGAGCTCCAAATAAAAAAATTAGTTTCAGTGTACCAACAGGGAATTTTGGAGATATATTTGCAGGTTTTATAGCAAAAAAAATGGGCCTTTCAATTGATCGTTTGGTTGTAGCTACAAATCAAAATGATATACTTCACAGGTGTCTCACTTCTGGAGTTTATAAAACAGATAAAGTTTTGCCTAGTATCAGCCCATCCATGGATATTCAGGTAAGTTCGAATTTTGAGCGAGCACTTTTTTATGCTGCCGATTGTGATAGTAAAAAAGTTTCGGCTTTAATGGATGAACTTAAAAATACTGGCCAGTTCAAGGTTTCTGAAAGCATATTGGAGAAGTTACAAGAGTGTTTTGTCAGTGGAAGAGTTTCTGAAGAGGAAACTCTTTCTGAGATCGCTTACAGTTATCAAAAATATTCTGAAATATTGTGTCCTCACTCGGCAGTTGGGGTGTTTGTAGGACGAAAACAGAGCGATGCAGATGTTCCTATGGTAACACTTGCTACAGCTCATCCAGCTAAGTTTCCAAAAGCTGTTGAAAAAGCGACTTCAATATATCCTAAGTTGCCGTCACGAATGGCTGATCTATTTGATCTTAAGGAAAGAATAACAATTGTGGAAAACAACCTTCAGTCTATAGAATCTGTTGTCAGGGAGCGGATCCAAACATGAGCATAAAACATCATAAGTTAAGTAACGGTTTTCAGGTAATCACTGAGAATATGCCAGGTTTGAAATCCGCATCTCTTGGAATTTGGATTTCTGCCGGTGGACGCCACGAAAGGCGCGAACAAAACGGCATTGCTCATTTTTTGGAGCATATGGCATTCAAGGGTACAAAAACAAAATCTGCTCTGGATATAGCGGAAGCTATTGAGAATGTAGGTGGATATATCAACGCTTATACTTCTAGAGAAACGACCGCTTATTTTGTTCGTGTTTTGAACGAGGATGTTGAAATGGCAGCTAATATTCTGGCGGATATACTGCGAAACTCTGTTTTTGACCAGCGGGAGGTCGATGTAGAAAGAGGGGTCATACTGCAAGAAATTGGTCAAACTTTAGATACCCCAGACGATATAGTTTTTGATTGGTTGCAAGAGACGGCTTATCCAGAACAATCTTTAGGACGATCTATTCTTGGCCCAAGTGAAAACATTTCCAGGTTTTCTAGAGAAGATTTGTCTACCTTTGTTGGTGAGCACTACAGCCCCGACCGAATGATTCTTTCTGCTGCAGGTGGGGTTGACCATGAAAAGCTGTGCGTATTGGCCGAAAATGCCTTTGGTGATCTTAAAAAACCACAATCAACTTACCGGTCAAAGTCGGCAGCTTTTTCAGGAGGTGAGTTTCGAAAGGATAAAAGTCTTGAGCAAGCGCATTTTGCTTTAGCTTTTGAAAGCCCAAGTTACAAAAGCCCTGATATCTATACAGCGCAGGTTTATTCTATTGCGTTGGGTGGAGGCATGTCGTCAAGATTATTTCAACAAATCAGAGAAAAGCGTGGCCTTTGTTATTCTATTTTTGCACAGGCGGGAGCTTTTTCTGATACTGGTTTGACGACTATCTATGCAGGCACATCAGGGGAACAAATACCTGATTTATCAAAATTAACGGTTAATGAATTAAAAAGAGTGGCAACGGATCTTTCAGAAGTTGAAGTAACAAGGGCCAGATCTCAAATGAAAGCTGGTCTGCTTATGGGTTTGGAAAGTCCTTCGAGTAGAGCCGAAAGACTTGCTAGGATGATTCAAATCTGGGGTAAAGTTCCTAGTTTGGACGAGACCATCGAAAAGATTGATGCTGTAAACCTGGATAAAGTTAGAACTTATGCTGAAAATGTGGTCACTCAAGCTCAGTTTGCAATGGCGCTTTATGGCCCAATTTCCTCAGCACCATCATTACAAGAACTGGATGCGCTTAGAGCAGCTTAATGTTTTCATTCAGGCCAAAAATTAGGATCACTACAGATCGGTTAATACTAAGACCGCCTATGCATCTTGATTTTAAGAATTGGAAACAAGTTCGCCATTTAAGTAGAGATTTTTTAACGCCTTGGGAACCCAAGTGGGCCGAAGATCACCTAACACGTAAGTCGTTTTCAAACAGGGTTTATTGGTCTAGGCGAGCAATTAACCAAGGTACTGGGCTGCCATTATTGCTTTTTGATAATGAGACAGAACAATTATATGGAGCTATTACTTTAGATAATATTAGAAGAGGCCCCACCCAATGTGGGACATTAGGATATTGGATTGGCGAAGAATACGCCCGACGCGGTTTTATGACCGAAGCAATAAATGCAGTTGTTCAGTACGCGTTTATTGACCTTGATCTTAGTAGGATAGAAAGTGCCTGCTTGGCGGACAACAAGCCTTCTCGTGGCGTTCTTGAAAAATGTGGATTTAAATATGAAGGTGTTGCTCAAGCATATATTCAAATAAATGGCCGCTGGAGAACACATGTTTTATATTCTGCCCTTCGCTATGACCGAAGGGGTAAAACCCATGCTGGTATTGAGTAAATAATGATTGAGGAACGCAAGTGTCTTTAAAGCCAGTCACGGAAAAATTTATCAATAAGCTGAAAAAAGATTTATCCCCTGGAGTGGTTTCAACCGTTCCAGATCAATATTTGTCAGAGCCTCGCTCGCGGTGGCGAGGGATAAGTCCAATTCTTATGTCACCTGCTAACGTGAAAGAAGTATCGACTATACTAAGTTCTGCCAATTCAGAAAATATTCCTATTATCCCCTATGGCGGAGGTACTGGCTTAGTAGGTGGCCAGATACAAGACAGGGGTCCTGCGGGAATTCTATTGTCATTAGAACGAATGAATAAGATCCGATATTTAAATTCAGAGGAAAATGTAATCACGGTAGAGGCTGGTGTCATATTGTCGGATTTAAGAAGTGCAGCTGAAAAAGAAGAAAGAGTATTTCCACTCTCTTTAGCCTCTGAAGGAACCGCTCAGATAGGTGGAAATTTAGCTACAAACGCGGGCGGTTTAAACGTCCTGCGATATGGGAGTACTAGAAGCTTATGCTTGGGACTTGAAGTAGTTTTTGCGGATGGTTCGATTTGGAATGGATTATCACGTCTTCATAAAGACAATACCGGATATGATCTCAAAAACTTAGTAATAGGTTCAGAGGGCACTTTAGGGATCATAACCGCAGCAACGATGAAGCTTTTTTCAAAGCCTAAGGATAGAAGTGTGGCTTTAATTGCGGTTGGATCTCCAAAAGATGCGCTTAGATTACTATCAGAGGCAAAAGATTATTTTGGAGAAACGATTTCAGCATTCGAATTAATTAATAAGATGGGTATACAATTTCTAAAGGAAACAGGGCTGAATTTTAAATTTCCTTTAAGTGCTATTCCAGAATGGATGGTTCTGTTGGAAATTGGACACCCGGTTCGATTTGGTACAGAAAAAAACATAAACGATTTTTTCGAAAATATTTTGAGTAGTAGTCTCGCATTAGATGGTGCTCTTGCAGAAAATATGCGCCAACAAAACGATTTATGGGCAATACGTGAGAATATACCCGAAGCAAATCGGAGGATAGGATCGGTGTCGAGCCATGATATCTCCTTACCACTGTCAGAAGTGAGCGACTTTGTAGAACAAGCTAGGATTGAAATTTCAAAGCTGGGTCAATTTAGAATAAACTGTTTCGGTCATTTAGGAGACGGTAATCTTCACTTCAATATCTTCCCAGAAAAGGGCAATAACAGAGAAATTTATAATGATATCAGACCAACAGTTAAAACAGTCATCCATGATCTAGTTCATAAGTATGGAGGTTCTGTCAGTGCAGAGCATGGAATTGGCAGATTGAAAACTAATGATCTCATAAAATATTCTGATCCCATTAAACTTAAACTTAATAAATCGATTAAAAAAGCCATGGACCCAAATGGAATATTGAACCCAGGCGTAATTTTTGAGACCAACTATTGATCAATGTAAGTAGCCAAATATCTCTTATTTGTGCTGGTTTAAATAAACTTAAGTTTGTTTGGCTTTCTTTGCTTGGCGTCTTAAGTGGGATTTATAGAGTATTGGAGCCAGTATTTTGTCATAGGTAAAAGTCGCTATTTCCCTAATAACGGGAATGTTTGTTACTATTGCTAATAATTTATACCTAGGCATAAGCGTCCAAATAGCTCTAAAGGCTGGCAGACCGTGTAGTATTTTTCCGTCTGAAATTACATGTAATCGTTTTGCAGCCTGATCTTTATTGACACCATAAACGGAGAGATCTGCTTTACCTAACTGATCAAAATAAAGTTCAATATCATTTGCTTTTGCATATTTTTGATAGTGACAAATTTCTGCATTACAAATGGGACAGTCTTCGTTAAAAAGAATTCTCGTAGTCATACAAGTTAGTTAGATTTATAAATTGAGATAGCAAGTTATCAAACTTCGATTTAATTCCACTATTTTTGATCTTTTGAAATTGTTCCCCAAAGGTCATAGTCGCTTGCTGCTGTCACATGGACTTTCAGAATATCGCCCACAGAAATCTTGTCAAAATTTTCCTCAATAAAGAGATTTCCATCAATTTCAGGGGCATCAGCTTTGGTTCGGCAGACTGCCCCCTCATCATCAATTTCGTCTACAATAACTTCGATCTCGTTACCGATTTTCCGAGCAAGTTTTTCTGTAGAAATTTTTCTTGCTGTTTCCATAAAAATTTCCCATCGATGTTGTTTGATATCTTCTGAAATTTGGTTTGCCAGTAAATTGGATCGAGCGCCGTCAACATTTTCATACTTAAAGCACCCAACACGATCCAATTGTGCTTCATCTAACCAATCAATAAGCGTGTTAAATTCGTCCTCTGTTTCGCCTGGATAGCCTACTATAAATGTTGACCGCAGTGTGATTTCAGGACAGATGGAACGCCATTTTTTTATTTCCTCCAAGGTTTCTACTGAGGCAGCAGGTCGTGCCATTCGCTTTAAAACGTCTGGATGCGCGTGTTGGAAAGGAATATCAAGATAAGGTAATATCAATCCATCTGCCATCAAAGGTATGAGATCTCGAACATGTGGATATGGATAGACATAGTGCAAGCGCACCCAAGCCCCTAATGCGCCCAAATCCTCAGCTAAGTTTTTGATATGAGACCTATGACTCTGTTCGGTCTTATATTTTAGGTCTAAACCATATGCACTTGTGTCCTGAGATATCACAAGTATTTCTTTTACTCCGCTATCAACTAATTTTGTAGCTTCTCTGATTATTGCGTGTGCTGGTCTTGACTGCAAACGCCCCCTCATATCAGGAATTATGCAAAACTTACATTTGTGATTACAGCCCTCTGAAATCTTTAAATAGCTGAAGTGGCGCGGTGTTAACTTAATTCCAGTTTCAGGGAGCAAATCAATAAAAGGATCTGGCTTTGGTGGTACTACCTGATGGACTGCATCTAAAACGCTTTCATACTGATGCGGTCCAGTCACAGCGAGAACGCGTGGATGTGCACCGGTAATAAATTCTGGTTCGGCTCCTAAACAACCAGTAACAATGACCCTTCCATTTTCGTCAATGGCCTCACCAATTGCTTCCAGACTTTCAGCTTTTGCACTATCTAAAAAACCACAAGTGTTTACTATAACAGCATCGGCTCCTTCATAATTGGGTGAAATGCCATATCCTTCGGCGCGCAACTTTGTTAGTATTCTTTCACTATCAACAAGAGCCTTGGGACACCCTAACGAAACCATACCAATGTTTGGTTGCTCTGAATTTCTCTCAGCTTTGAAAGACACTTTTGCTTGATCAGGTCTGATTGATGAAGGATTGCTGCTCATCTTATTTGTACTACCAGATATTTTTAAGAGTAACAGCCCAGAAGTTATTCTAATTTTTTGATTGCTTAAATCTTACCTGAACTAATGATACTCTTTCAGATTGGGTCGAAAAGTTCTGTTTTTTGTCGCTCGTTGATCTTGATTTTGTGCCTTTAAATTGCTCAAGTTACAAGTGGCACCACTGGAGTATAGAATGCGATTTTCTGGATTGAAAATATTTAGAGAAGGTTTAACCGGAAATAAAGGTTGGACAAAGCATTGGAGAGATCCAGAGCCAAAGAAAGAATATGACATTTTAATTATAGGCGGCGGCGGTCACGGTTTGTCCACTGCTTACTATTTAGCAAAAAATCATGGCCTCAGAAATATAGCAGTTTTAGAAAAAGGTTATCTTGGTGGAGGAAACGTTGGCCGAAATACGACAATAGTACGAGCGAATTACTTTTTGCCAGGTAATTCAGAGTTTTACTCACACTCTTTGAAATTATGGGAAAACCTGGAGAATGATTTAAACTACAATGTCATGCATTCTCAGAGAGGATTAATTAATTTGTTTCACTCAGATGGACAAAGAGATGCCTTTGCACGGCGAGGCAATGCAATGATTAATCAGGGTGATGATGCTATCTTATTAGATACGGAAGGTGTCCGTGATTTAATTCCTTATCTAGACTTTGAACAGGTACGGTTTCCCATTTACGGCGGTTTGTATCACCCTAGAGGTGGATCTGCTAGGCACGATGCTGTTGCCTGGGGCTACGCGCGTGGCGCAGATACTAGAGGTGTTGATCTTATACAAAACTGTGAAGTTACAGGAATAGATATTTCTCAAGGCCGCGTTACAGGCGTCCAAACAACTCGCGGTCAAATCAGTGCTAAAAAAGTTGGCATTGTGGTAGCGGGTCGTTCCGGGCAGGTGGCGGCCATGGCAGGCATGCGTTTACCGATCGAAAGCCATGTTTTGCAGGCTTTTGTTACTGAGGGTCTGAAGCCGTGCATTGATCATGTGATCAGTTTTGGCATGGGTCACTTTTACATAAGTCAGTCAGACAAAGGTGGGCTGGTTTTTGGCGGCGATTTAGATTTTTATGCCTCTTACGCTCAGCGAGGCAACTTGCCGATGAAAGAACATGTTATGGAAGCGGGTATGACATTGATGCCAATGATCGGAAAAGCCCGTGTTTTGCGTTCTTGGGGTGGGATTATGGATATGACGCCGGATGGTTCTCCTATAATCGATAAGACAGATATAGAAGGTTTATATATTGACTGTGGTTGGTGTTATGGTGGGTTTAAAGCCGTACCTGCTTCTGGCTATTGCTTCGCCCATTTGCTTGCCACCGATAACCATCACGAATTTGCAAGTGGTTTTAGGTTGGACAGATTTAAAACTGGCTATGGTTTGATTGATGAAGAGGGTACCGGCTCTCAACATAATCTTCACTAAGAAAGGAATTTTATGAGAATCCCTTGTCCAACATGCGGAGATAGAGATCGCCGAGAATTTTATTACGTAGGCGATGCGCAGATAATAAATAGACCGTCTCCCGAGGCGTCAGAAGACACATGGGATGATTACCTGCATAATCGTGATAATCCAGCCGGAGTAACAAAAGATTTATGGTACCATGAAAATGGGTGTAATTCATGGTTGGTGGTAACGCGAAACACTACAACTCACGAAGTACAGCATGCTGAATTGGTGACCAAGTTGAAGGGTGATGGATCGTGAGAGTTTCGGGTAAAGGCCTTATAAACCGTCAGAATACCGTGAATTTTAAGTTTGATGGAGTTAATTATACTGGTTACGAGGGTGACAGCGTTGCTTCAGCACTTTTAGCTTCAGGTAAAAAACTATTTGGTCGGTCATTTAAATATCATAGGCCGAGGGGGGTGCTAACTGCTGGGAGTGAAGAGCCAAATGCTCTTATCACAGTAGGTGAAGGTTCATTTCAAGATCCAAATGTAAGAGCGACAACCCAAGAAATTTTTGAAGGTTTGGTCACTAGAAGCCAAAATAACTGGCCAAATTTGAGTTACGATGTTCTTTCTATCAACGATCTTTTTTCTCATTTTTTGGGGGCTGGATTTTATTACAAAACTTTTATGTGGCCAAAAAGTTTTTGGGAAAAAATCTATGAACCATTTATCAGGCGAGCAGCAGGGCTGGGCTCTTTAAGTGGACTACATAATTCAGATACTTACGAAAAAGCCTACGCATTTTGTGACTTGCTAGTCATAGGTGGAGGGCCTTCGGGATTACTGGCAGCAAAGTTGGCTGCTGAGGCCGGCCTCGATGTAATCATAGCAGAACAAGAACCTATTTTTGGTGGACGCTTAAATAGTGAAACAGAACAGGTCGATGGTATGCCTGGTAGTACATGGGCAGCTAAAACCACAGAAAGCCTGAAGTTAATGGATAACGTACGCCTGTTTTCACGAACAACTGTCACAGGTGTCTATGACCAGGGAACTTTTGCGGCTGTCGAGCGTGTGGGGCATCACTTATCTAAAAGAGGAGGGGACCTGCCACTTGAATGCTTTTGGCGAATTGTCGCCAAGAATAGTGTATTAGCAGCGGGAGCAATTGAAAGGACAATTGCTTTTCCAAATAATGATCGGCCGGGAATTATGACTGCCAGTGCGGTACGTACCTATCTTAACCGCTATGGGGTTTCCACAGGTAAATCTGTTGCAATTTTCTGTAATAATAATGCTGCTCATAAAACGGCGAGTGATTTGCTGGAAAGCGGAGTAAATGTTGCTGCCATAATTGACAGTCGTAAAGATAGTGAAACGGCTTTGGATGTCCCATTTTATAACGGAGCTGAGGTTTCAAATACATTTGGGCGCCAGGGTCTTAAATCAATCAACATTAAAAAGAATAATGTGGAAACAAAAATAGAAGTTGATTGTTTGGCTGTTTCTGGAGGCTGGAACCCGACAGTGCATTTAACCTGTCACATGAATGGTCGGCCAACTTGGAATGATGAAATTTTAAGTTTTGTTCCAGAAATTGGCGCAATTCCAAATATGGCTGTTGTGGGGTCAGCCAACGGTCACATGGATACTGGGAAGTGCTTTGAGTCGGCGCAAAAAGAGATTAATTCTTTACTTAAAACTTTTGGAAAATCATCAAAAACAAAGAAAATACCAAATGTAGAGACAACAAAATTTGAAATTTCTCCAAAGTGGGCCGTGGAAGGAAAAGGACGAGCATGGCTTGATTATCAAAATGACGTTACTGTCAAAGATGTTCGTCAATCTGTTCAGGAAAACTTTAAATCAGTTGAGCATATGAAACGCTATACGACACAAGGTATGGCTATTGACCAAGGTAAAAACTCAAATGTGGCTGCATTAGCTATATTGGCAGACGCAACGGGTAGAGGAATTCCTGAAACAGGAACAACTACTTTTCGCCCCCCTTTTGTTCCAGTTTCAATTGCTTCAATGGGTAAAAATGCGCAAGGCTCGGGGTTTGCTCCTCAGCGTTTTACTACTTCCCACGCGGCATCAGTTGACCGTGGGTCCCCTATGATTGAAGCAGGTCTTTGGTACCGGCCAAGTTATTTTCCACAAGTGGGTGAAACGAATTGGCGTCAGTCATGTGATCGAGAAGTTGAAATGGTTCGAACTAATGTAGGCGTTTGTGATGTTTCAACGCTTGGTAAAATAGATATTCAAGGACCTGATGCGCACAAGTTATTGGATTTTGTTTACACCAATATGTTTAGCACGTTGAAAGTTGGCAAAGTGCGTTATGGATTGATGTTGAGGGAAGATGGACATGTGATGGATGATGGTACAACTGCATGCCTAGCTCCAGACCATTATTTGATGACGACTACTACCGCAGCAGCAGGCCAAGTAATGCGACATTTGGACTTTGTCCATCAATGCTTACACCCTGAATGGGACTTAAGTTTTATTTCAGTTACGGAACAATGGGCGCAATTTTCGATAGCTGGTCCAAGGTCTCAAGAATTGGTTAATGCCGTACTTGACCAACCAATCAGTTCGGAAAACTTTCCTTATATGAGTTGCGGATTGGTGGATGTTTTAGGCGTTCCCAGTCGATTATTCCGTATCTCTTTTAGTGGAGAGCATGCTTATGAGCTCGCTGTTCCATCCAGGTATGGAGATAGTCTTTTTCGTCTACTAGCTTCTCGTGCAGAGGAGATGGGAGGAGGGCCATACGGTATGGAAGCTCTTAATGTCTTAAGATTAGAGAAAGGCTTTATAACTCATGCTGAAATTCACGGGAGGGTCACCGCTTTCGATATAGGAATGCAAAGAATGATCTCTGAAAAAAAAGACTGTATAGGGAAAACATCAGCTGCACGACCAGGATTACTTGATAGTAACCGAGAGCAAATGGTTGCAATTAAGCCCTTAGGAGCGGTTAAGCAACTTGTTGCTGGTGCTCACCTTTTCGAAACTAATGATGAACCAATTAGAGAAAACGATCAGGGCTATGTCACTTCAGTTGGATTTTCTCCTACTTTTGGATATTTTATAGGACTAGCCTTTTTGAAAAATGGTCGTGGTAGGTTGGGAGATCGAATTAAAATGGTGGATCATCTTAGGGGTATTGAAACTGAGTGTGAAGTTATTAACACCGTTTCCTTTGATCCCAAAGGAGATAGGCTTCGTGATTAAGTTGTTAGAGAAATCAGCTGCTGAAGGTTTGCTTCCCATCAAAGTGTCGAACACTTCTATTGTGGAAGTTGATGGTTTAATTCTTACTTCAATCTCGCCATTAAAAAACAAAGCTGAAAAATTAGCTGATCATTTAAAAAAATCCCATGGATTATCTCTTCCGAATAAGGGGCGTTCAACTGGAAAGGAGGGCATGCGAGCATTGTGGTTTGGGCAGCATACCCTTTTAGTGGGTCCAAAGCCTGACGGAAAACTCTCAAAATTTGGAGTTTTAACAGATCAAAGTGATGCTTGGGTTACATTGAGAATGAGTGGTGATCTAATTGAGGATGCCCTTATGGGGCTATGCCCTGTCGATCTAAGAATGAAAGAATTTAAACGAGGTAACGTTGTTCGCACTAGCCTGCAGCATGTGAATGTTACTCTTCACAGGATAGGACCTACTACAATCGACTTATATGGGTTTCGTTCAATGGCGCAAACTATTTGTCATGAATTGAAAAGCTCTCTAACAACATTAAACGCCCGAATTAACCATAATAATTAATTATTATTAGGTTAATATAGACTGGACTCTAACTTAATCTGACATGATATTTGTGTTATGAGTTTGCCACCCGGTTTTTTAGATGAGTTGCGTGCACGAGTGAGTGTGACCCAAGTTGTTGGTCGCAAAGTGACCTGGGATCATAAAAAATCAAACCAGAATAAAGGTGATATGTGGGCCCCTTGCCCTTTCCATCAAGAAAAAACTGCCTCGTTTCACGTCGATGATCAAAAAGGTTTCTATTATTGCTTTGGGTGTCATGCGAAGGGTGATGCTATTTCTTTTGTAAAAGAAACTGAAAATGTCAATTTTATTGAAGCAGTTGAAATACTGGCAAAAGAAGCTGGTCTTCAAATGCCAGAACAAGATCCGTTAGCAAAAGAAAAGTCAAACTACCGGGATGAACTTTTTAAAGTTATGGAGCTTTCTGTGAGATTTTATCAGCGCTCACTTAATTCTGCGCAAGGTTTGAAGGCTCGAGAATATATTGATAGTCGAAAATTATCATCATCCATTGTTAATGAATTTGAGTTAGGTTTTGCCTCAAATAATAGAACAGATCTATTCGATTATTTGCGTGGTAAAGAAATTCCGGAACAGCATATCATTGATACTGGGATGTGTTTGCGTTCTGATGAGGGTGGTGCAGTATATGATCGCTTTCGGGATCGTATTATGTATCCAATACGAGATTCTAAGGGCCGATATATTGCCTTTGGTGGTCGAGCTATGTCCCAGAATGCTCGAGCTAAATATCTCAATTCACCAGAAACCAAATTGTTTGATAAGGGTCGAAGCCTATATAATTTTGGGTCTGCTAGATCTGCTCTTAGCAACCAGTCATCATTGATCGTTGCAGAAGGCTATATGGATGTCATTGCGCTTTCTCAGGCAAATTTTAAAGCTTCAGTTGCTCCATTAGGAACAGCTATAACAAAAGAGCAGCTGGGATTAATCTGGAGAATAAGCCCCAACCCAGTAGTTGCACTTGATGGTGATAGAGCCGGAATAAACGCTGCCTACCGCTTAATCGACGTCGCTCTTCCTTTAATTGAAACGGGTAAAACCATTACATTTGCAATACTTCCCGAAGGATATGATCCTGATGATCTTATAAAAGAAAGAGGTAGGGACGCGATGCAACTTTTAGTTGAGGAGGCAATTACGTTAGCTGATCTTATATGGAAAAGAGAAACGGAGGGTTTGTCCTTCAACAGCCCAGACTCAAGAGCAGCCCTCGATAAAAAATTAAATCAAACCCTCTCTAACGTGCGTGATAGCCAGCTAAAATATCATTATCAGCAATATTTTAAAGAATTGAAGTGGCAGACATTTGTTAAAAAGTCTGGGAAGAAATTATCTGATTTCAATAATAAAAGTTCCGCTGGAAAAAATGTTAAAGACTCATTTATTGCAAATTCAGAAAAGAAAAATTTCATCTCATTAAAGGAAAATGTGATCCTTGCTATATTAATCAAATACCCAAGTTTGATTGATCTTAATAAAGAAAAGTTGATCACGATGCATTGGAGCTCTGATGACCATAGCCTTCTGCTAGAAGAAGTTATGGAAATGGGGC
The DNA here is from genome assembly GCA_012270125.1 of Paracoccaceae bacterium. Classification (GTDB taxonomy): domain Bacteria; phylum Pseudomonadota; class Alphaproteobacteria; order Rhodobacterales; family Rhodobacteraceae; genus Salinivivens. Next base: position 5,323 of record JAAXIY010000026.1, on the reverse strand, counting down.
ACCTAAACACTGAAGATATTACTCAAAGTTTAGAAAGTAAATTTGGTGATAAAATTTCAGGGAAAATTTTTAACCAAAAACATGTAACTATTATTCCTTGTCTTGGTGGAAAAAACGACGTGAACCAGGCTGGTCTGATCTTATCTGACGAGATTAATAAATTACAAATTCAGAGAGGTTTGGATGTGGAGCTTGCAGAAGTGGTTAATTCTTCGAACGAAGAATTGGATGAAACGGCGTTTTGGAGACTTGGCCAAGCAACCCAAATAAAAATGAAAGCTAATAAATCTGAAAATGATGGTGCGATGAATTTTGAAATTGCTCCAAATGGAGCAAAATTAAATAAAGATGAAAAAAGTCAGTTTGACGCACTTTTAGAAGAAATTTCCACAGATACCTTTAATAAATCTAAAAATCGTGAAAATTAAACGTAATTATTAAGTTATATGGGTGTGCGAATCAAAAGTTCACGCTATTGATTCGTAATTACGAATCACTCCACATGCCTCAGGAGCTAAATATGGCTGCAAAAGACACTGAAGATCGAAAAACTGATGAGCAAGATGCTGACTTATCGTTAGATATGAGTCAGGCTGCTGTTAAGAAAATGATCGCTGAGGCTAGAGAGCGTGGCTATATAACGTACGATCAGCTGAATAATGTTTTGCCTCCAGATCAAGTTTCTTCCGAACAGATCGAGGATGTTATGTCTATGTTATCTGAAATGGGTATTAATATCATTGAAGATGAGGATGTTGAGGAAGAAGAAGGCAAGGTAACAGACTTAGTTACTGTCAACCAAACCAAAGATGTTGCTGTTTCTACTGGCGATACTGAAAAGCTCGACAGAACAGATGATCCCGTTCGCATGTATTTACGTGAAATGGGCTCTGTTGAATTACTCAGTAGAGAAGGTGAAATTGCTATAGCTAAGCGCATAGAAGCTGGCCGCAATACAATGATCTTAGGTTTATGTGAAAGTCCGCTGACTTTTCAGGCTATTACAATCTGGAGAGATGAACTCCTTAACGAGGATATCTTGCTAAGAGATGTTATCGACCTTGAGGCAACATTTGGCAATCAAATGGGCGAAGAAGTCGATGGTCAGCCTGTTATAGATCCATCCAATGTAAATGCTGCGCCAGCAAAGCAGGCTGAGTCAGAACTTGACGCAGACGGGAACCCTATCATTAGCGATGATGACGATGACGACGACGATCAGTCTAATATGTCTCTAGCAGCGATGGAGGCAGCACTTAAACCGCGTGTTTTAGAGATTTTAGATCGTATTGCAGAAGATTATTCTCAGTTGTCAGAAATGCAAGATGATCGAATATCTGCAACTTTAAATGATGGAAGTGATTTTTCTGACTCGCAAGAAAAGCATTATCAGGATTTACGGTCTGAAATCGTAGAACTGGTGAATGAATTACACCTACACAATAATAGAATTGAGGCTCTAATAGACCAACTATATGGGATCAACAGAAGAATAATGCAGATTGATGGTTCCATAGTGAAATTGGCTGATCAGGCCAGAATTAATCGCAGAGATTTCATTGAAGAGTATCGTGGTTATGAACTAGATCCTAATTGGCTTGACCGTATGGCAGAGAAAACAGGCCGTGGTTGGCAAATGTTTATTGAGAAATCACGAGAAAAAGCCGAAGAGCTAAGAGCAGATATGGCACAAGTTGGACAGTATGTCGGTCTTGATATCTCAGAATTTAGAAGAATTGTTTCACAGGTTCAGAAAGGCGAAAAAGAGGCCCGCCAAGCTAAAAAGGAAATGGTTGAAGCCAATCTGAGGTTGGTGATTTCTATAGCTAAAAAGTACACTAATCGTGGCTTGCAATTTCTAGATTTGATCCAAGAGGGCAATATTGGCCTCATGAAGGCGGTTGATAAGTTTGAATATCGCCGAGGCTATAAGTTCTCAACCTATGCAACCTGGTGGATACGGCAGGCTATAACACGTTCCATAGCAGACCAAGCAAGAACTATAAGAATTCCGGTGCACATGATCGAAACGATTAATAAGCTTGTTCGTACAGGTAGACAAATGCTGCATGAAATTGGAAGAGAGCCTACGCCTGAAGAACTGGCTGCGAAACTTCAGATGCCACTCGAAAAAGTTCGTAAGGTTATGAAGATTGCTAAAGAACCGATTTCCTTAGAAACTCCAATTGGAGATGAAGAAGACTCTCAACTAGGTGATTTTATTGAGGATAAAAATGCCGTTCTTCCATTGGACAGTGCAATTCAAGAAAATCTCAAAGAAACAACTACCCGTGTACTATCCTCTCTTACGCCAAGAGAAGAGCGTGTTTTAAGAATGAGATTTGGTATTGGTATGAATACTGACCACACTCTTGAGGAAGTTGGGCAACAATTTAGCGTTACTAGAGAACGAATTAGACAAATCGAAGCCAAAGCTTTGAGGAAGTTGAAGCATCCTAGTAGAAGCAGGAAATTACGCAGCTTCCTAGATCAATAGTAAATATTTATAAAACTTTCAGCCTGCTATTTGGGTGTAATCAAATATGAAATTAGAGAGGTTTTTTGTATCAACAAATGGACCTGGGCTTTACGAGATTACAACTGAGGTTGAAAAATGGGTTGAGGGCAATGGGCTTCTCACTCTCTTGATCAAACATACTTCAGCTAGTCTTTTAATCCAAGAAAACGCTGACCCAGAAGTAAAGTTTGACTTCGTTCAATATCTTGAAAGGTTAGTACCTCCTAGTTCATCTCCAGAAATGTCATATTTAACTCATACCTATGAGGGACCGGACGATATGCCGGCTCATATAAAATCTGGATTGCTTCCTTCAACTTTATCTATTCCAATTGAAAATGGACGGATGATGCTTGGTACTTGGCAAGGAATTTATGTGGTTGAACATCGTTTACGGCCACGTAAGAGGGAAATTGTGGGGTCACTTTTATTATCCTAGTCTACTTTATATAGACAGAAAAAATTCAAACTACACAATTTATTGTTTATTTTTTATGGTAACTGTGGATAAGTGTGCGCAAGATCCATGCTGAGAGAATACAAAATGAGGTTTAGTAATGCGTTGTCCGTTTTGCGGTAATATTGATACACAGGTGAAAGACTCTAGACCTGCGGAAGATCATGTATCTATTAGAAGACGAAGATTTTGCGTTGCTTGTGGTGGGCGGTTCACAACTTATGAGCGCGTTCAACTAAGAGATTTGGTGGTAATAAAATCAAACGGTAGGCGTGAAGATTTTGATAGAGATAAATTGGAACGATCCATACGTATTGCTTTGCAAAAAAGACCTGTGGAGCATGAAAGAATGGAGCAAATGATTTCTGGTATCGTGCGGCGTCTTGAAAGTTTAGGTGAGACCGATATCAATTCAAATAAAATTGGTGAAATTGTTATGGAAGCCTTGGCTCGAATTGACACTGTAGCCTATGTTCGATTTGCCAGTGTTTACAAAAATTTTCAGGCGGCTGATGATTTTGACAAGTTCGTTTCCGAACTCAGACCACCAGATACAGAAGACAAAGCATAAATTCTGTGACCGACGAACGCTACATGGCATTAGCGATATCGCTAGGTCGTCGTAACTTAGGTCAAACTTCTCCAAACCCGAGTGTTGGATGTGTAATTGTAAAAAATGGCGTAATAGTCGGTAGAGGATGCACAGCGCAAACTGGTCGCCCTCATGCTGAAACTCAAGCGTTAAATCAGGCTGGCTCAAAGGCAAAAGGAGCAACTGCTTATATTACTTTAGAACCTTGTTCTCATGAGGGCAAAACTCCTCCATGTGCTCATGCCCTTGTTGAAGCAGGTATTAAGCGCACCGTTATTGCAGTTCTAGACCCAGATGAAAGAGTAAATGGTCAGGGAATATCTATTCTTGAAGCTGCTGGGATAGAAGTTCAAGTTGGTGTTTTAGAGGAGCAGGCGTCTCTGGATCACTCTGGATTTTTTTTCACCCAAATTAAAAGTCGACCCTTTGTCACTTTGAAATTAGCTGCAAGTATTGATGGTAAAATTGCAACTAAAGAAGGTGATAGCAAATGGATCACTGGTGCATCAGCTCGTCATTTTGTTCACAATATGAGGCGTCAACATGATGCAATTATGGTGGGAAGTGGAACAGTAATATCTGATGATCCAAGCCTGAATGTGAGAGATCTGGGGGAATGTTTGCAGCCAGCAAGAGTTATACTAAGTTCCAAGTTGCAAATTCCTGAAAAGAGTAATTTAGGTAAAACGGTTCATGAACAACCTGTTTGGATATTTCATTCAATTGATGCACCTGAAGAGCGCAAAAAAAGTTGGTTAGAAAAAGGGGCCCAATTATTTGAGTGCCCGGTTGATAATTTTGGCATTTCGATAAAGGATGTTTTGCAAAAGTTAGCGTCTAAAGGAATAACAAGACTATTTTGTGAAGGTGGCGGTAAACTTGCAGCATCTCTTATTCGATCAAACTATGTTGACCAAATCGTAACCTTTCATGGAGGTTTAACGATAGGCGCTGATGGCTTGCCGAGCATTCATGATTTAGGAATTTCGTCATTGACTGAAGCAAAACGCTGGCGACTTGATCATACACATTCTTTTGGTGCTGAAGTTTTAAATATTTGGCATTCAGTTGAAAAAAACTCTGAAAACTAGTTTATTTTTTAGTAGCATACTTTTGCTCACAATTTTTATGAGTTACCTTAGTCTCAATTTACAATGATTTTTGGAGTTTAATCTCAAATGTTTACTGGAATAGTTACAGATCTTGGTGAGATTTTAGAGCTGGAACAGAAGGGCGATCTTCGTGCACGTATTAAGACTAATTATGATACGGCAGGAATTACATTTGGGGCATCCATAGCTTGTGACGGTATTTGTCTAACAGCTGTAGATTTTGGGGATGACTGGTTTGATGTTGAAATTAGTTCTGAAACTGTTTCCAAAACAATAATAGGGTCGGGTCTATGGAAAGTTGGACATACTGTTAATTTAGAACGCTCACTGAAAGTTGGAGATGAATTAGGCGGACATATTGTTTCTGGTCACGTAGATGGAATTGCAAAAGTTACATCTATTAAAGATGAAGGCGATAGTACCAGATTTGTGTTTGAAGCCCCTAGTGAATTAGCACGTTATATTGCTCCGAAAGGTTCTGTAGCTTTGAATGGAACCTCTTTGACTGTAAATGAGGTGGATAGTAATACATTTGGCGTAAACTTAGTCCCACATACTAAAAAGGTTACTTCTTGGGGTAAAACACAGTTAAATGATCCTATAAATTTAGAAATTGATACTCTTGCAAGATATGTTGCGCGGCT
>JAAXIY010000051.1 GCA_012270125.1 Paracoccaceae bacterium | reverse complement strand
GGGCAAGTATGCCTCGAGTAAATTCAGCCGGTGAGCTTGAGACTATTCCAGAGCTAATTAATAATTGCCGAACTGAACGAATGGGTGCTGAGAAATGGAAATGGTCGGGCGGACAGATGTCGGCAATGCTTGGGTTAATTGGCCTTCAGTCTCGTGGTATGCCAGTGGATGTTGCAATTGATGGACCAGCTGCTTCTTTCTGGGAAAAAGGTAAAGAGCTTTATTATATGCGTGTTGGTCAATTAGATATGGCCTGTTCTAGTTGTCACGAAGATAACTACGGCAATATGATCCGAGCTGATCATTTGTCTCAAGGGCAAATAAATGGTTTTCCAACTTATCGCCTAAAAAACGCAAAGTTAAATACTATTCATGGTCGTTTTAAGGGCTGTATGAAAAATATTAGAGCCACGCCCTTTAAAGAAGGTAGTGAAGAATTCAAAGCACTTGAGCTTTATGTAGCATCTCGTGCGAATGGGTTATCTGTAGAGACTCCTTCAGTCCGAAACTAATTTTAAAATCCCCACATCAGTAGGTGTGGGGATTTTTTTATTTAACTTATGCAAAAAATTGCATATGTTACGCTTGATGGAAAAGAATTAAATGTTATCACGTCGCGATTTTTTACAAGTATCTATGGCTGCATCTTCAATATATGGTGCGTCTGGGTTTGGAGATTGGGCAAAATTAGCTGCCCAACAAAAATTAAACCAAGACCAGCTCCTTGAGTTTGAGAAGTTTGGAAATGTATCGCTTATTCATGTTACTGATATCCATGCGCAATTGAAGCCAATTTACTTCCGCGAACCTGAGGTGAACCTTGGAGTAGGAGATGCATTTGGGAAAGTACCTCATATTACAGGCGCAGATTTCAGAAAACTGTACGGTATTAATGATGGGTCGCCCTCTCACTATGCGTTAACTTATGATGACTTCATTTCAATGGCTAATGGTTACGGCCGTGTTGGTGGTCTGGATAGAGTAGCGACTGTTATAAATTCCATAAGGGCAGATAGGCCTGACGCGCTATTATTAGATGGCGGAGATACGTGGCATGGCTCATACACATGCTATCATACCCAAGGTCAAGATATGGTTAACGTTATGAATGCGCTCAAGCCTGACGCAATGACCTTCCATTGGGAATTTACCCTGGGGTCTGATCGTATCTCAGAAATCATTGAAAGCCTTCCATTTGCAGCTCTTGGACAGAATATTTTTGATGCTGAATGGGATGAACCGGCAGAGATCTTCCCACCTTATAAAATGTTCGAAAGAGGCGGTTCAAAAATTGCTGTTATTGGTCAAGCATTTCCTTACATGCCAATTGCAAACCCTGGCTGGATGTTTCCAGAATATAGTTTTGGAATTAGAGATTCAAATATGCAAGATATGGTCGATGAAGTTCGATCCTTAGGTGCAGAAGTGGTAGTAGTGCTTTCTCATAATGGTTTTGACGTGGACAAAAAAATGGCCGGCCGTGTTTCTGGGATAGACGTAATCTTATCTGGGCATACTCATGATGCATTGCCAGAACCCGTTTTAGTTGGAGAAACAATTGTTGTTGCATCGGGCTCTAACGGGAAATTTGTTAGCCGTGTAGATTTGGATATAAAAAATGGCCGTATGTTGGGTTATCGGCATAAACTTATTCCAATTTTTTCAGATGTCATTCAGCCTGATAAGAGCATCACAAATTTAATTGATGAGCAACGTGCTCCATACATAAATGAGTTAAATGAAGTTATAGGCAAATCAGAAAGTCTCCTATACCGAAGGGGTAATTTCAATGGAACATGGGATGATTTGATTTGTAATGCACTTATTGAAGAGCGTGAAGCTGATATCTCAATGTCACCAGGGGTTAGGTGGGGTCCTTCGATTTTGCCAGGGCAAGATATAACACGTGAAGACATATGGAACGTTACATCAATGACGTATGGAAAGGCCTACAGAACAGAATTTACGGGGGAGTTTATTCACGTTATTTTGGAAGATGTGGCCGATAATTTATTTAATGCTGACCCTTACTATCAACAAGGTGGTGATATGGTTCGGATCGGCGGTATGAGTTATAAAATTGATATAAATAAGCCACAGGGTAGTCGTATTACTGATATGACGCTCTTAAAAACTGGTGAAAAAATTGATCCATCAAAAACATATATCGTATCTGGTTGGGCTTCGGTAAATGAAGCAACAGAGGGGCCTCAAATCTGGGATGTCGTCGAGAGTTATATACGCAGGCACGGATCGATATCAATTGAACCAAATAGCAGCGTGGAAGTTGTTGGTATTTAACGGATTTGCTGAAGGAAAAATGGACAATGGCAAATAATTTTTCTAATAAAAAGCCTTCCCGGCGGCAATTCCTAGCCGGAGCTGCTGCTTTGAGCGCAGGTTCTGCAGCTGCGGGTTCTGTTTCTGCTAGTGGCGACCCATTGATTACCGAAGTGCAAGAATGGGCACAAATAACTGGTGATGGCGTGGATGCGACACCTTATGGACTGCCAATCGAATTTGAAAAAGATGTTGTTCGAAGGAATGTCGGTTGGTTAACGGCTGATACCATTAGTTCGATCAACTTTACCCCTATTCATGCTTTAGATGGCACTATTACGCCACAAGGATGCGCCTTTGAGCGGCACCACTCTGGAGCCATTGAACTTCGAAAACAAGACTATAGGCTTATGATAAATGGGCTCGTCGACCAAGAATTGATTTTTACTTATGAAGACCTTGAGAGATTTCCTAGGGAACAACACGTTTATTTTTGTGAGTGTGCTGCCAACACAGGTATGGAGTGGGCTGGGGCTCAATTGAATGGTGTCCAGTTTACTCATGGTATGATTCATAATATGGAGTACACCGGTGTTCCTCTTAGAACCTTACTTAATGAAGCCGGTTTAAACGCAGCTGGGGATCTAAAAGGAAAATGGATTTTTGTCGAAGGGGCGGATGCTTCTTCAAATGGACGATCCATTCCAATGGAAAAAGCCCTGGACGATGTTCTTGTTGCATTTAAAGCCAATGGTGAAGCTCTCAGAAAGGAACATGGTTATCCTGTACGGCTTGTTGTCCCTGGCTGGGAAGGAAATATGTGGGTGAAGTGGCTTCGGCGCGTTGAAGTCTTAGATAAACCTGTCGAAAGTAGGGAAGAAACCTCTAAGTACACTGATACTTTAGCGGATGGAACAAGTAGAAAGTGGACTTGGGCTATGGATGCTAAATCAGTAGTTACTTCACCTAGTCCACAAGCACCTGTTACACATGGAAAAGGCCCGTTAGTTATTTCTGGTTTGGCCTGGTCTGGCCGCGGTGCTGTAAGCCGAGTAGATGTTTCGCTTGATGGAGGAAAGAATTGGCATGAAGCTCGATTGGCTAAGCCTGGAACAAAAATGGCGCTCGCTAGATTTTACCTCGATATAGAGTGGAATGGAGAAGAAATGTTTCTTCAGTCGAGAGCTCATGATGAAACGGGCTATGTTCAACCGACAAAAGAAGAACTTAGAGAAGTGCGAGGTTTGAATTCGATATATCATAACAATTGCATTCAAACTTGGTGGGTAAACTCGGCTGGGGAAGTTGAAAATGTTGAAATCTCGTGAATTGTTTTCGATCTCTGGCCTGTGTGTTGCTGGTGTTTTGCTTATAGCGAGTAATTTTGCTGATCGGTTTATTACTCAGCTGCCTCTAAACGCTAAAACTGTATCAGCAGAGCTTGATTTTGATTTCAAAATGATGGCGGCAGCGCAAGCCTCAGCCATGGGACCGAGAGATGGAAAATTTAATTTAGGCCGTGCTGCTACTAAAGATGAAATCGCTGCTTGGGATGGCGATATAAGTCCTGATGGTACGGGTCTGCCAATTGGTTCAGGTGATGCGATCGATGGAGAAGAAGTGTTTGCTGAGCATTGTGCTATATGTCATGGAGATTTTGCAGAAGGAGTAGACAATTGGCCAGAATTGGCCGGAGGCATGGATACTCTAGCAGATGAAGACCCAGTTAAAACTGTAGGTTCTTATTGGCCATACTTATCTACCACTTGGGATTATGTTAAGCGCTCAATGCCGTTTGGTAACGCACAGAGCTTGAGTGATGATGATGTTTACGCAATTGTTGCTTACATACTTTATTCAAATGATATTATTGAAGATGATTTTATTTTGTCGAATGAAACATTCCTAGATGTTGAAATGCCAAATGTTAATGGTTTCATTATCGATGATCGATTGACTTCCGAGTCACATTTTTGGAACAAAAAAGTTTGCATGTCTAATTGTAAGAGTGAGGTGAAAATCACAATGCGAGCAGCCGTGTTGGATGTAACTCCAGAAGATGAGGAAACTAAAACTAATCAAGTTTCTTTAAAAAGCGAAAAAGTTTCGGAACCAAATCAGGTAAATGTTAAGCTAGAAGCTGAGGTGGCGGAATTAGATGCTGAATTGTTAAAATCAGGAGAAAAAGCATTCAAAAAATGTAAGTCTTGTCATCAAATCGGTGCGGGTGCAAAAAATAAAACAGGTCCACATTTGAATGGAATTTTTGGCCGAAAAATAGGTGGTATTGAAGGTTTTAAATATTCCAAAGTTTTTAAAGCGATGAAAGATGAAGGTCGTGTGTGGGATGAAGAATCAATGGCAGCATTTTTAGCGGCACCAAAGAAATACGCAAAAGGCACAAAAATGTCTTTCTCAGGCTTCAAGAAAGATGAGGATATTGTTTCGACAATTGAATATTTGAAATCATTTCAGACTTTAAATTAAAATTACGTACGGTGCTTTTTGACAGGTAACTTTTTTTTGGGCTAACCTTAGGTAAGTTACGGGGTGAGAAATGTATTTTAAATCGTTTGGTATCGCTTTATCTGTTTTTCTTTCTACTTCTGTTAATTCAGAAGAAACAAAAGAAAAATTCATTTTATCTCCATCTATCTTAGAAATTGAGGGTGATATTGCCTACGGTGAATATCTGGCGAGTGACTGTCAAACATGTCACAGGGCGGATAACAGTAATGAAGGTATTCCTGGGATTAATGGCAGGGAAATTATAGAAATTGTATATGCTTTACATGAATACAAAAATAAATATCGCGAAAACCAAGTTATGCAAATGATGGCAGGAGGTTTGGGTGATGAAGAGATTGCAGCTCTAGCAAGTTATTTTGCTTCGCTGCAGTA
>JAAXIY010000028.1 GCA_012270125.1 Paracoccaceae bacterium | reverse complement strand
TGTTGTAACAACTTAAGTTGTTTTAGATCCGCTATTTTCACGCATAAGATGAAATTCAAAAGTATTACAGCTATTATACTAAGGCTAATAGGAAATAAATTTGCTCGGTAATCCAAATTAATCGTGACCCAAATCATCGATAACGGCAGACACATCAGTACCAATACATAAAAGATTTGTCCTAATTTATTTGCCGCCAACTCAGCACTGTAATTGCTCTCAAATCTTTGCCTCAAAAGCAGCAATATCGTCAAAAGACATAAAATCATAAGAACTATAGAGACTGGCCGAAACAAGAAGCTCAGCCCATAAACAGCATGTGTTTGGTAACTTAGCAATTCCACTTTTGTGGACAAGAAGAAGCCTATTAGTAGAGCAGGCCTAGACCAACCAAAATTTTTAAATGTTATACCAATTAACCCAAAGCCCAGTAAACCAATAAAGTCATACCAATCTCTATTAATATTAAAAGTTGCAAAAAATATTAAACATACCATTACTGGTGCCAGTATATAGTAAGGAACCAGAGTAAATTTTGAAATATGAGGTGCGAAAGCTACACAAATACCAGCACCTAGGATGTTCGCAAGAGCCAAAGACCAAATCATTAGATAGGTAAGGTCCAGATTAGTTGTTACCATATCTAATCCAGGCTCTATTCCAATTAATACAAAACCACCAAGCAATAAAACTTTGTTTCCGGAACCAGGTATTCCAAAAATTAAAGTTGGAATTAACGCACCGCCTTCCTTTGCGTTATTTGCCGCTTCGGGCGCTATAACCCCTCGGATATCACCTTTACCAAACTGAGAAGTATCTTTGGTAGTTTGTTTTAGATGGCTATAGGCTATCCAGTCGACAACGGTGCCACCCAATCCCGGCAAAGCGCCAACAAGACAACCCAAGGTTGAGCACCTCAAAACTAAAAACCAATTTTTAAAGACATCTTTTACACCTGTAGCCCAACCCTTCTCGTTTTTTAAAGTTTTCGCTATTGATCCTTGACTATTTAGCAAGCCTACAATTTCGGGTATTGCAAACAGACCTAACCCAACTACTACCAAAGGCACGCCCTCTATGAGATACAATGTATCAAAGGTATAACGTGGGTCTCCAGTAATTGGAGCTGTGCCAATGGTTCCAATTATTAGGCCAAGAAAACAAGATGTAAGTCCCTTAATAAAGTTATCACCCGTCAGCGCACCAACCATCAACAGCGCCAAAACTACTAATAGGAACTGCTCACCAAAACCAAATGCCATTATAATTGGAATGGCATAATATATAGAAACAGATAAAATAAACGCTCCAAAAATACCGCCGAGTAATGACGCAGAGAAGGCAGCACTCAAAGCCCTTGCTGCCATGCCCTTTTTAGAAAGTGGAAACCCATCCATCACAGTTGCCTGCGAACCTGATGTTCCAGGCACTCCCATTAAAACGGCAGGAAAAGTATCTGAAGTTGTAGTTGGTGCAAGCACTCCAATCATCATGGCAAGTGCATATGATGGTTCCATAGTAAAGACGAAAGGAAGGACCAGCGCTAGACCTGATGTACCTCCCATGCCTGGCAAAATCCCAACTACCAGCCCAAGCATTGTACCAGCAAACAAAAAAGCTAGGTGGTTTAGCTCAAAAAGCTGAAAGAGTGCTGCAAATAATTGATCCATGAAAATGGCTGCTAGCTAAAAGCTAGCAGCACCCTTCGTTTTAATATTCTATTGCACCTGATAGGTGAAACGATTTTTCTTAAGAACTGCATTCAGTTGATCTTTGGTAGTATCTGAGAATATTGCAGCCTTTTTAACAATTTCTCCAGCCTCTTCTCCTATAATTAACGGAAAAGGTCCAAGAGCTTTTGATGCTTTTTCCTTGAATTCTGGATCATTCACCATTTTTCTTGCAGCCTCTCTAAAAACGTCAACTATTTCATCTGGTGTATTTTCCGGCAAAAGCATTGACTTAGAAGCTTGAGACCAGGCCGCACCAATTGAATAGAATGCCTCAAGATCATCGCCTTCAAGCTTTTTGCCATTTATTTTTTCATACATTTCTGGAAAAGTAGGGGCATCTGGCGCAAGTGGATTTCTAGAAACAGAGCCATCCGCTCCAATGATTCCAAGTGTCATTAAGTCCACCACTTTTCCTTGCTCAATTTCAGGCTTCACTTTTTTGACGTAATTAGCAGCGCCATGTGAACTTATGTGAATTTCTCCTCTTAAAAATGCCTGATAACCGCCAGAAGACGATAAACCTGGAATCGGCTTTGCACCCTTAAGTCCAAGTTTGTCAAAAACCCAGATGTGGAAAAGATCTGCCGAAGCTGGGGTTTTTAAAGCGTATAGAACTAGGTCCCGTTCTATAAGTTTTGATAGATCATGAGGCTCAGTCGCTAAATCAGATCTAGTAAACCAGTGAGTGTTCTGAGGAAGTAAAAGAACTGGCCTATACTCGCTTAAGTTATATTTAACCAGTGGATTGCCTGTAGCAACGTTTACAATAACAGACGTTGAGCAACCAAATAGGAATGTGCCATCTGCTTTAGCATTTTCTTGAAAATAGTTAGAGCCTTTTATAGCCCCTCCACCTGGTATGTGCATGACTTGTATGTCCGGGTTACCAGGCAGATACTTGGTCAAGAAGGGTTGAATAAATCTGGCAAACCTACTCGTCCCACCACCTTCTTTGAATGGAACAACCCAAGTGATTGTTTTACCCGCGAAATCCACTTCCGCACTGACAATTGATGTTAGTGAGAAAAAGGACACGACAAATAGCGTCAAAAATTTACGCATAGTTTAACCTCCCAATAATAACTATTTAAAATTCTGGTTTTAATTTCGTGACAGTACAAATAATATGATAACGTTATCATTTTATGTCAATATTTTTTTGCTAAAATTTTATTTATAATGCTTTCAATATATTTTTAGCTTCTGGGTTGACCTTAACGATTTTCCAACTCACAGTTTTAACAAAGGAGGTCCGTTTAATGAGCAGTAAAGCAACAATTGTGGATGTTGCCAAAGAGTGTGGTTTATCCCAAGCCACTGTCGCTAGGGTTTTAAACGGGCAAAAAGAAATTCAAGTAAAAGAAAAGACTCGAAAAAAAGTTTTGTCGGCCGCTAAGAAGATAGGTTATGAGCGAAATATTTTAGCCGCAAACTTTCGACGCCAGAAGACAAAAAGCATAGCTATTTCTATTGCAGATTTAACCAATCCATTCTTTCCAGAATTAATAAAGGGAATTCAAAACAAGATCAGAGAATATGGGTACAGCATCGTTCAGCTTAACAATGAATGGAATCCAAAAATTGAACAAGATAACTTTAAATACATGATTCAATCCCGGGTAGCCGGAGCTATAATATCACCATCTCACCCGAAAGCTGATTTAAAAGTTTTAGAGCGTTTACCAGTTATTCTACTTACAAATTCTGATGAGTTCTCAGGCTACGACACAATTGCAAATGATAGTAAAGGCGGCATGGTTTTAGCGCTTGAAAGGCTCTTTGAGCTTGGGCATCGCAATATAGCACTATTTACGGGCGGCTCCATGATGAGCGCAGGTTCATCATGGCGTTTGCAAATAATGAAAGATTTTTGCTCTAACCGGAATATATTTTTCTCGGAAGACTTGTGTGTAAAATGCGATATGAGTGTAAGCTCTTTGGACTCATTTTCTCAGGCCAGAACTGCTATGAGAAAGTTCTTAAGTAAGGACACGCCCGCAACAGCCATTTTTGCATCAAACGATATTCTCGCTTTGGCAGCCTTACATGTTGCAAATGAAAAAGGGATAAAAGTTCCAGATGAACTTTCCATCATTGGTATGGATGGCATTCTATCTGGTGAAATAAGCTACCCAACTCTCACAACGGTAGAAAAAAACCGGTCACAAATTGGAAGCCTCGCGGCCAAATCATTAATAGAAAAGATCGAAGCCCCAGTTGAGTGGCAAACAAAAAAAATAATACTGCCTTGCAAACTAATTGAACGCGGTTCTTCAGGGCCAGTTAGAGAAAAAAAATAATAAGCTATCATTAGAACTTGATTTTGATAACGTTATCATTTTATTATTGTTTCGTGTAACTCAAAGTTAAATGAAAGTATCAGAATAATTTCTAGGTATGATAGGCGGCGAGCAAGCTTTATATCTATTGATCTAACGCTATGGCACTTGATAAACTATAAGAAAGAGACCCATGTCGATCAGAAAACTATTCGATCTAAGTCATCCTGAGCCCAAACCTAGATCCAAAAACCAAATTTGGATCAAAGACGTCGGTTTTGATGAAGCGCCATGGTATCATGAACGAATGGGCTTAATTGAACTGGAGGACTTTCTTGAAGTAGCGGGAGAGAAAATTGACTATGTCAAAATAACGACCCCCCAAATTCTTGGGCACCCCGAAGCTTGGCTAAAACGCAAGATTGCTCTGTATAAACGTTATTCAATTCAACCCTATTTAGATCATGGTTTTTTCTTAAGGGCTTATAGAAAAAGTGTTGTTGATGAGGCTATAGAGGCCGCGGCTAATTTAGGCTTCGCAGTAATGGAGTTCATGAATACGTTTGATGACGTTCCTAGCTGGCAATTAAAAGCCTGGCGACAACGAGCCATCGATTGTGGAATGAGTTTGATTTATGAACATCATCCCGAGAGCGGCTGGAGAACGGTAGAAAAAGCCAAAGCATCTAACGCCAAACAAATTATTAGCTCAGCAGAACCTTTTCTAGCGCATGGTGCATTCACAGTACTAATTGATCATGAAGAAATTGAACTCCAAGCTGAAGAAGCAAAAGATGTACTTAGTGAAGTTATAGAATACTTTGGTAGGGATCGCATGGCATTTGAAGTTACGTCTCCGAAAGAGGCCGAGATCACTTGGTACGCGAATATTATCGATTATTTCCAACTCTTTGGAACAGATTGCAACATTACTAATATTATGCCAAGCCAAGTTATGCTTATTGACCCACTTCGATCAGGCGAACGGCCTGCTGATATATTGTTTGACCGATACCCTGAGTTAAAATCATTAAAAAGCAAATAAAAGTAGATCGCGCACAGGTGTACTTCGTAAAATTGGCTAGCAGCCTTACCCATTGCTTCAAGCCACCCCCCCCTACGCCTTATAAAGGGGAGTTTGTCATTTCTGTCATTTCACAAGCATCGCCATACGTATGCAT
>JAAXIY010000033.1 GCA_012270125.1 Paracoccaceae bacterium | reverse complement strand
CGAACCCGCACCTTAAGCTTGGAAGGCTCTTATGATACCATTTCACCATACCCGCTCAACGAATTCTGGTGATAGTAGAATGAGTATTCTCCGTCAAGTCGATAGGGTAATAATTAGATAAAAACTCACAAAGCTCTAAATAGGAGTTATTAGTTCAGGGCCAAGAGACTTGTTAGAGTTTATAGCGGGCGATACTTTGTAGGCCGTTAAGATTTTATCATCTGTAGGAGTCATTAAAGCAGAAGCGCCATGCCCCTTTTCACCTAACCAAAAGCCCCACTGGTTTTTTTCAAGAATGAGAGGCAAGCGGTGATGGATGGCTGACATGCTACGATTGCTTGGGGTTGTTACAATTGCACAAGTCTTAATTTTCTCACTTTCGCTACTCCATTCTTCCCAAACCCCACCAAAAACCAATGGCTCATTATCTTGCCTTTTGACAAACCAGGGTATTTTTTTTCCTTGGTTGTCCAAACTCCATTCATAAAATCCAAAGCATGGGATCAAACATCTTCTCTGACGGCAAGCTTTGGCAAAAGCGGGTTTATTAGCAAGTGTCTCGCTTCTAGCGTTAATTAAAAGTGGGCCAGCATTTATTTTTTTGTACCATACTGGAACAAAACCCCACCTTATACTTTCAAGCTTTCTTCCAAACTGATCTGCCGTGATTACATGGATTAAGTTCGTTGGACATACATTAAAATTTGGGACATCAGGCAAATTATTTGCAGGTTTTGCATCGAAAAGCTGCGCCATTGCGTCAGATGGTAATGTAATTGCAAATCGCCCACACATAGCCCATCTATACTTTCAGTTACAAAACTTGTCAGCAGGAGATATTAAAATTAGATGCTGAATTATATGACCTTTGGAGATGAAAAATCTCCTCCAGTTATGATTGTTCATGGACTTTATGGTTCAGGAAGAAATTGGGGGGTTATTGCTAAAAGATTATCGGATCAATTCTTTGTAATTACAGTTGATTTACGAAATCACGGGGATAGTCCTTGGTTAGACACTCATAATTATCATGTCATGGCGGATGACTTAGTTGAGGTGATTAATTCGTTAAACATAAAGCCTAATATTATAGGTCACTCAATGGGA
Source organism: Paracoccaceae bacterium (assembly GCA_012270125.1). Taxonomy (GTDB): domain Bacteria; phylum Pseudomonadota; class Alphaproteobacteria; order Rhodobacterales; family Rhodobacteraceae; genus Salinivivens. The sequence continues at coordinate 87,294 of JAAXIY010000033.1, read as the reverse complement.
GGAAAAGCTGCAATGGTCTTGGCTTTAAAACGTCCCAATCTTGTAAGAAATTTAATAATTGCTGATATTGCGCCAGTAAAATATGAACATGACCAATCTCAATTTATAGAAGCCATGCAAAAAGTCGATCTGTCAAAAGTAGAAAAAAGATCAGATGCCACTTTGGCTTTGTCTAAATTTGTAGAAGATAAATCACTACAAAACTTTTTTACCCAGTCTTTAGATATAAAAGCCAAGCGTTGGAAACTAAATCTTAAAGTTTTGCGATCAGAAATGTCTGAGATTCTAAGTTTTCCAAAAATAGAAAGTGAGTTTTCAGGCCATTCCTTATTTTTGAAAGGTGAAAAAAGCGACTATATTAAATCGGAGCATCGAAAACTTATAAAGTCCTTATTTACTAAAGCGAGGTTTGCCACTTTTAAAGAAGCAGGTCATTGGCTACACGCCGAAAAGCCTCGCGAATTTGAAAGTGCAGCACGATTATTTTTTAGTTAACAGGCAGATTTAATAATTGTTTCTCAAAGCACAACTCGAGTTATCGCTGAGCTAAGTTATTGATATTTTAACACCTTGACCAAACACAAAAATAACCACATATCCTTGGCTATGGTAGATATCGAAAAAATAAGAAACTTTTCAATTGTAGCACACATTGACCACGGCAAGTCTACACTCGCAGATCGATTAATCCAATCGACTAATACAGTTGCTGACCGCGACATGAAAGAGCAGCTTTTGGACAGTATGGATATTGAGCGGGAACGCGGAATTACGATTAAAGCTAACACCGTTCGAATAGATTATACGGCTTCCAATGGGGAAAAGTATGTCTTAAATTTAATTGACACACCGGGTCATGTGGACTTTGCTTATGAAGTTTCTCGATCAATGAGGGCTGTTGAGGGATCGTTATTGGTTGTTGATAGTACTCAGGGTGTAGAAGCCCAAACGCTCGCAAACGTCTATCAAGCAATAGACGCAGATCATGAAATTGTACCTGTTTTAAATAAAATCGATTTACCAGCTTCTGACTGCGAGAGGGTATCAGAGCAAATTGAGGATGTTATAGGTATTGATGCCTCAGAGGCATTAGAAGTTTCTGCAAAGTCTGGCCTTGGAATACAAGAAACCCTAGAAGCCATTGTCACAAAGCTTCCTCATCCAAAAGGTGAAAGAAATTCGCCACTAAAAGCCATGCTAGTAGATAGCTGGTACGATGCTTACCTTGGAGTTGTTGTATTAGTCCGAATTATGGATGGGGTTTTAGAAAAAGGTGACAAAATAAAGATGTTTTCTAATGGCTCTGTCCACACAGTAGATAGAATAGGCGTATTTCGTCCTGAAATGCAGTCAACTGAACAGTTAGGGCCAGGTGAAATAGGTTTCATAACCGCATCAATTAAACAAGTTAGAGATACTAGGGTCGGTGATACAATTACCCACGAGAAAAAGGGAGCAGAAGAACCTTTGCCAGGATTTAATCCTAGCCAACCAGTTGTTTTTTGTGGCCTATTTCCAGTAGATAGCTCTGAATTTGAAGACTTAAGAGACGCGATTGAGAAATTAGCCTTGAATGATGCCTCTTTCAGTTTCGAAATGGAGACCTCTGCAGCACTAGGTTTTGGCTTCCGGTGCGGGTTTTTGGGCTTATTGCATCTTGAAGTTATAAGGGACCGTATAGAACGAGAATACGATATAGAACTGATTACAACAGCACCGTCCGTTATTTATCATATTTACATGAAAGATAGTAGCTGTATCGAATTACATAATCCAGCCGACATGCCTGATTTAAGCAAAGTAGATCATCTAGAGGAACCTAGGATTAAAGCCACTATATTGGTGCCAGACGATTACCTTGGCGATGTACTTAAACTTTGTCAGGACCGCAGAGGTATACAAGAGGACTTAACGTATGCAGGCTCACGTGCAATGGTAGTTTATGATCTACCATTAAACGAAGTGGTATTCGATTTTTACGATAGGTTAAAATCGGTAACCAAAGGATATGCATCATTTGACTATCAAATGACTGGATACCGCCAAGATAATCTTGTTAAAATGTCTATTCTTGTGAATGAAGAGCCAGTTGACGCCTTATCCATTATGGTACACAGGGATAGAGCGGAAATGCGTGGCCGAGCCATGTGTGAGAAATTAAAAGATTTAATTCCAAGACATATGTTTAAAATTCCAATACAAGCGGCCATTGGAGGAAAAGTGATAGCTCGTGAAACCCTAGCAGCTCTTCGAAAAGATGTTACAGCAAAGTGCTATGGTGGTGATGCTACTCGAAAGAGAAAGCTTTTAGATAAGCAAAAAGCCGGCAAAAAACGAATGCGACAGTTCGGCAAGGTTGATATTCCACAGGAAGCGTTTATTTCAGCGCTCAAAATGGATGGTTAAAAGGTTGGTAAGAAGCAGATTTTAATGGTACCGCCTCCCCGGCTCGAACGGGGGACCTCTGGATCCACAATCCAGCGCTCTAACCAACTGAGCTAAGGCGGCCCACCCTCGCGATGTATCCCTGCCGATTACCAAATGCAAGTTAAATTCTCTTTTTTAACGACCTTAAAACAGTTTTTGAACCTAACCTAACACTTGCAAAATCAAACTGTGAATATTAAGCCAAGCCAATCTTAAGAGGAAAGCAATGGGAATAAATAAACAATCTGATATAGAAGCAAATTTGCAAATCGGCCCTACCGATATTGGTATGGTAAGAATTTACGTATCAGCTGGTCAAACTGAAATTCCAATGGATTTTGATCCTGAGGAAGCTGAAGAAATTGCCGAAGAAATTAAACTAGCTGCACAAGCTGCTCGGAAACTTTCAAAAAAAAGCTAGCTACCTTATTATCGGATCAGTATACGCAGCCAATCTATTACATGCAGTACTAGCCATTGACCTAACTATTTTTTTTCGCCTAGTCGCAGGTAGTTTATTTAGAGGAGATTCTCTAAGGATTTTTGCATCATAAGAGTCTGCAATGATCAGACCAGTATCAAAAGGTAAAATATCTTTTGGGAAATCACTGTCCACTGCCCAAAAATATCTATCACACCATTCTAAATAATTTTGCCACTTTTTATCAGATTTAAAATCAATTTTGCTAGACTTGCATTCTACTATCCAAATTTCATCAGATGGAGCTAGCACTATGACATCTACTCGCAACCCTCTTACCGGTGAATATTCACTCAAACTCGGCAAACCCATTTGAGAAAAATGCCTCATGACACCACGAGCGATTTTTGTATCGTTTTTGGATACTTTTAAATTCATGGATTTAAATTGGCCTGATAAATTATATAAAACAAGAATTTGCTCAAATTTCTTTCAGTTAAGTTTAGTTGAAACTACACGAGCTACGGATTATATCCTCTCAATGCGGGTTCTGCTCTGTTCGTAATGGTTGCATTCCGGTGGCCTTAAGCAATTCCGAGGGAGCTGGCTCTGTCCTGGCCCTGGCCTGGTTACCTGGTGCCCACCTGTAAATACAGGTCCTCGGGAATGAGATAACCTAACGGCAGTTGCGGTCCCGCTCCAAAGTTAAGCTTAGCTAAATTCAGTTGGGCAAGCTTCTCTAGCCATATGGTCTAATACAGCATTTACAAAATTTGGCTCTTTACCATCAGTAAAAAACGCGTGAGCAAGTGCTACATATTCAGTTATTACAATCTTAGGTGGGGTTTTTATCTGAGTAATTTCAGCGGCTGCAGCTCTAAAAAGAGATCGCAAAGTTGGATCTATTCGAGCGATAGGCCATTTTTTAACTAGTGCCCTATCTGTAAGCTGATCTATATAGGCCTGATAGTTTACCGCAGACTCTACAATAGATTTAAAAAGGGCTTCATCACCATCAGACAATTGGCCCTCTTCATATTCTTCGCCGAATCTGTGAACTACAAATTCCTCAACTACTTCATCAGTAGATAGTCCAAGTTGTTCCATTTGAAACAAAGCCTGGATTGCATAAAGTCGGGTTGTGGAGCGAATTTTACGTTTTTCGTTTCCTGATACTTGCTCGCTTTGTGACATTATTAGCCTCTTTGATCAGTGCTTACCGTCAACAAAACAGTTTCCTAGTCAGCCTTAAATCCAATACCCTTTTTGTTATCAGCCCACTTATGACTTAAAGATAGAAGATGCAATGCTGCTGCAGCTGCACCACCACCTTTATTTTGTTTATCAGGGTTAGCACGCTCTTCAGCTTGCTTAAAATTTTCCACAGTCAAAATACCATTTCCAATGCACAAGCCTTGAAGACCCAAAAGGGTTAATCCTCTACTGCTGTCGTTACAAACAGTTTCATAATGGGTAGTCTCGCCTCTAATCACACACCCTAGGGCCACATACGCATCATACTTTCCCAGTCTCTCCGCTATGCCAACAGCCGTTGGTATTTCCAGTGCTCCTGGCACCTCAACCGTTTCAAAGGTACCATTTGAAGCCAGTATTTCTGCTTTGGCACCTTTTAATAAATTTTCAGCTATGGTTTTATAATAAGGGGCAACAACGATAAGAACTTTTGGCTCTTCATTGAAAGAAGCTCTAGGCAAAATAAAGTGTTCTATTTTACCCGCCATTAGCCCAGTTCCGATATTTTACGCGTCGAGGTTATCTCTAACCCATAAGCCTCAAGGCCAACTACCTTAGGGGTTGGAGAGTTTGTAAGTAATTCTAGTTTAGATAAACCTAAAGAAGATAAAATTTGTGCCCCCAGTCCATATTGTCGAAGCGTTCTAGGAGAAGCGTTATCATTATTTTCGATTTTCATAGCTGTATCTCGCAGTAAAACAACTACACCACGCCCCTCTTCAGCCACTATTTCCATAGCCGCTCCAAACTCATCCGCTCTTCCCTTAGGACCAATACCTACTATGTCTAGCATAGGGTCCATCGCATGCATCCGGACCAAAACAGGGGTGTCACCAGTTAGATCACCTTTGCTGAGAACAATGTGTTGATCACCATGTGTTTCATCTTCATACACTCTCATATCCCATTCGCCACCAAACTCTGATAATATCTTTGTTAGCTCACCAGAACGGACAAGATTGTCATTTCGCCTTCTATAAGCAATCAAATCGCTTATTGTACCAATTTTTAATCCATGCCTTTGAGCAAAACTAATAAGCTCAGGGAGACGTGCCATAGTGCCATCCTCATTCATTATTTCACAAATGACACCTGATGAATTTAATCCAGCCAACCTAGCGATATCGACTGCAGCCTCCGTGTGACCCGCTCTCACTAAAACACCACCACTTTTCGCCCTTAAAGGGAAAACATGTCCCGGTGTAGCTAGATCGGAAGGGCCTTTCGAAGCATCAATAGCGACTGCTACAGTTCGTGCCCTATCATGAGCAGATATACCTGTTGTGACACCTTCACGCGCCTCAATCGAAATCGTAAAAGCGGTTTCATGTCTCGATGAGTTATTTGTACTCATCAATTCCAAACCCAATTGATCAACCCGCTCAGAGGTTAAAGCTAAACAAATTAATCCACGACCGTGTGTAGCCATAAAATTTATAGCGTCTGGCGTCGCCATTTGAGCAGGAATTACTAGGTCACCTTCATTTTCTCGATCTTCATGATCTATTAACACAAACATGCGACCATTTCGGGCATCTTCAATTATTTCTTCAACTGAAGATATTACATCACGATAATTATTTTCTACAATTCCAGGCTTATCAAAATTCATTAAAAATCCTTAAAGTGAAACGCACTTCACATATCGAGGTGAGATAGCAGTATTTTGCAAAAGTTCAAATACAAGCAACAAAATTTTGTTTCAATCTTAAAAAGCTTTTAGACTTTATTTACCGTTAACAGATAAAAGAAGTACTCAATTAGAATGGTTAGACATTTGTTGTAATTGAAACATAGCAACGGCTGCAGCATTAGAAACATTTAATGAACCAAAATCGGTTGAAAAAGGAATTTTTGCTAAAAGGTCAACTGTTTCTTTTGTGCGAAACCGTAATCCTGGGCCCTCAGCCCCCAGAACGAGAGCCGTTGGTCTATTAGAAATTTCTTTCAATTCAGTGAAAGTAGTCTCTGACTCACCATCTAATCCGACACATAGAAATCCTATTTTTTTAAGATATTGTATAGTATCAGCTAAATTTCGAATGCGTACATAGGGTTGCCTTTCCAAAGCGCCACTAGCACTTTTTGCAAGCGCACCAGTTTCGGAAGGACTGTGGATCTTAGTTCCAACGACGGCACTAGCACCAAAAACTTCTGCGGATCGCAATATAGCACCGACATTATGAGGATCTGTAACCTGATCTAATAGAATTAAGCGGGCAGGATTTGTTTTAGAATTCATAATTATGTCCTCTAGTGATCCCCATTGTAAACTTGCCACTTCTAATACTGCACCTTGATGAACAGATTTTTCATCTATTGGAGGGCGAAATTGACGCGTATCAAAAACTTCAGGCGAAACTCCAGATACTTCAATACTGTCTAAGAGTTTAGACTCAGCATTTTTAGTGACCATTAGCCTAAATTTCTTTCTTTTAGGGTTTATTAAGGCGTCACGGACGGCATGAAGACCAAAAATCCAATATGTCTGTTTTTGGGCAATTTTTTCATCTATTTCTTTTTTAACAACCCATTTTGGCTTCTTCATAAAACTGCCTTTTTATAAAATAATTTTGATGAACATAATTTTTGTAACTAACATATGGCGTAAAACTTTTGAAGCGACAGAAAGTGTATTTAAGTAAGGAACATTTTACCATTGACGTCTTTTACTGTCACTTGTAAGCAACGTTTTGATTGAAAAAATCAAAAGTGGGCGACAGGCCGCAAGGTGTGGCAGGGGACTGTAACTCCCTCGCGGAGACGCACGCTAGGTTCGATTCCTAGGTCGCCCACCACTTTAAAAATATGTGACTTTTAAAAAATGAGACGATCTAATCAATTAACTCGTATCAAAAGCTAAATCCTCAAAACCAGTACGAACTTTTTCCACACTTTCTAATCACCTAGAAATTTTTCGCAAATCTCTACAAAACCTTTTCCACCTCTGGATTTTGCAACGTATTTAGGTAGATGTATCATTTCAGATTTAAAATCTTGAACATTTGCAACACCACATGAATTTGGAAAATATTCAAATAGTGGTTCATCATTTGGACTGTCACCACAAAAAACAAAAGAGCCTTTGTTTTGATCTAGATCAAGATTTAAAACTTCTTTTGCAAAAATTCTGGTCATTTCTAATTTATTGTAGTCTCCGAACCAAGCATTAACATGAATTGATGATATTTTCGCAGTTGCTCCTGCTTCAACAAAAATATCTCTAATTTTTCTAACAGAAGTCATTGATAATTCAGGAACGTCTTCGCAAAAATCTATTGCAAGATCAGATATGCGAGAAAATTGGTCACTGGAAACCGCGCAACCTGGTACGTCATTTAGAATCTTATGTTTAATTTCAGAAAGTTTTTTTTGACCATCAGAGCGAACTTTTTCATTTTGAATATATCTCCTGATCATTTTTTTCTTTTTATGATCATAAGAAAAATAGAAAGCTCCATTTTCTCCAATAACACCTTTAACAGGCCAAAAACGAGCAATCATGTCACACCAACCTGCTGGCCGCCCAGTTATTGGAACAAAATGTATGCCTTTCTTAGATATATTTTCTATTGCTACGTATGCATCTCCACCAAGCATACCATCCGTTGTAATAGTGTCATCTATATCACTAAAGAAACCCTTTACTGACCGACTAATGGAATTGGAAATTTCGTTTATTGATTTCAATTTATTTTCCTTAAGGGCTGAAAATTTTTGGATCTCTATTTAAAAAAGATTGTGAATTTTTTAACTTGGCAAATTAATTAGAATCTCTCTCTGCAATCCAATTATGAGCAGGGTGATTTTTAAAACGCCATTTTCTCAAAGGTCCTGCCATAACATTAAGATAATACATCTCATATCCATATGGTACAGCACACGGATGGTGACCCTTTGGAACTAAAACAACATCGTGATTTTCTACCGTCATTGTTTCATCAAGAGAGCCATCTTCTGTAAACACTCGTTGATGTCCATAACCAGTAGACGGGTTTAAACGATGATAATATGTTTCCTCAAGGTAAGTCATATTTGGAAAATCATCTTCATCATGGCGGTGCGGAGGATAAGATGACCAGTGGCCGGTTGGCGTAAAGACTTCTGTTACCAGTAAACTACTTGCAACATCTCTATCCTCCATAGCAATGTTGTTAATATATCTGGTGTTCGTACCTTTTCCACGAGCTGTAAGCTTGATACCGTTGGGACCCAGTTGTGAAGCTTCATACTTTTTTGAACACGGTGCTGAGCAGACCGCAAGTGTACAATTTGTGGTGGGGTTTATAAGCCAATCTGTTTCGCTTGGAACGTAGACACAATGAGGCGGTGATTTTTCAAATACATCCAAACGATCCCCCAGTATTCCAAAGTTTTTACCATCTGCTGTGACCTCTGCATGACCTTCAACAAGAACCAATATGACTTCCTGATCTAATGTCTCTTGACTTATATTTTGACCTCTTTCCAATAGATATAAACTGAAGCCAACATAGCCCCAACCAGCGCTTTTAGCTGAGATATCATGAATTTTTCCAGAACTACCTTGCGGCTTTTTTAATAATTTAGACATGTCTAATTCCCATTCAGTATTTTATGCTCAAGAGCTTTGGTCACGCCTCTAAGTTCAGCTAGACCTTTCAGCCGACCTATTGCTGGATAACCTGGCATTGCATTTCTGCGATGATCATCAAGAATATTCTGTCCATGATCAGGTCGCATTGGAATAGACCAGTCATCTCTTCCTTCTTCTCTACGACGTTTTTCTTCCAGAATAATTTCGTTGATAACCTCAACCATGTCTGTATTTCCTAGTAAATGTTCATCCTCGAAAAAACTGGTGGGAACACTATCAGTCTCTCTAGTTACATTTCTTAGATGAAAAAAATGTATGTGCTTACCTAATCTAGAAATCATTCCAGGAATATCATTTTGGAAATTGGCTCCCAAAGAGCCCGTACAAAGCGTGATACCATTTGCTTTGCTTGGATGAGCTTCAACTAACCATTTATAATCTTCTTCCGTTGACATAATTCTAGGCAAGCCCAGCAAAGGCCAAGGGGGGTCATCAGGATGACAGCATAAGCGCATTCCAAGTTTTTCCGCCTCAGGAACAACGGCATCTAAAAAATATTTAAAATTTTTCTTAAGTTGACTAGCATTTATTTTCGAATACTCCTTAAGCCTTTTTTTAACTTCATGGAAAGTTAAAGTTTCGCTGGCCCCAGGCAGACCTGCCGTTATGTTTTTAGTAAGTTTTTCAATCTTTTTCCTTGAAAAACCTGTGAAGCGTTTTTTAGCCTCATCCACTAATTCTTTCCTATAATCATTTGCTGCACTTTCTCTACGAAGAATAAAACAATCAAAAGCAATAAAATCCACAAGATCAAAGTACATTGCGGTAGCGCCACTAGATACAGGCTCCGCCAATTCTGTGCGTGTCCAATCAAGAATAGGCATAAAATTATAACAAATCACACTAATTCCAAATTCTGATAAATTTTTCATTGATTGGATCCATGCCTTGATGTGCTCATCTCTAAAATCAGAGCCAGTTTTTATGATTTCGCTTACAGGCAAACTTTCAACTACATCCCATGTCAAATTAGTTGGATCATTTTTTGATCCAGTAATTTCTTCTAATCTAATAGAAATTTCATTTTTTCCCCAAATCAAACCAGGTTCCAAATGATAAAGTGAGGTGACAATACCAGTGGCACCAGTTTGTTTTATGTCATTTAAGGTAACTTTATCTTTTGGGCCAAACCACCGCCAAGTTTCAATCATGATAATCCCACAAATCATATTTAGATGAAATTTCAAACCGATCTGCTAGCAATTTAAATTGCTTGCTTGTAACGGGATCAAGAACAACCCCATGTTTATCTCTGTCATGAGCGATTTTCCACTCTCTATCTCCAGGAGCCATCACGTAAGCATTTTCTTTAGCCTTACTTTTTCTCATTAAATTCAGATATTTTTCCATTCCCTCTTTAAAGAGAAAGGAGCCAATAAAACCTTCTGGGTCTATAGCAATTACAAATGCACCTAATTCTCTTGGCGTTGTCATATCTGGACCAGACATTGGAAGTAATTCGGGAGATAGCTTCATGCCAGTTAGTACTGCAGAGAGAATTTCTGAAATACCCCCAAGTCCTGCTCCTTTAAAACCGAACTTTGCACCCAGTGGATCAAGCATTTCAGCAATATGTGGATCCTCAGTAGAATTTCCGCTTACATCCGAGGCAACATCACTTGGTAATTTTTGATTTAAAGAACGATACAACTCTACCCTATTGAAAGGCACTGAACTGGTTGCCATATCAAAAAGCCAAGGGTTTGAACCACCCGTTGGCACAGCCATTGAGATAGGGTTTGTCCCGTGAAACCTCTCAGCGCCATCATAAAGCCTCACAAAACTATCTGAATTGCAGAACGCTAACGCAATCATATTTTTTTTTGCAGCGTATAAGGTATAAGCGCCTGCTGGGCCAAAATGAGATGAATTTGTAACACCTACTGCAGCAATACCTGTTTTTTTCGCCATCTCGATCGCGTAATCCATTGCGGTATAGGTCGGTAGAGCACCTTGGGAGTGATCTCCGTCTAGCAATCCACTACTTGGCTTTAAGCTTTTAAATTGTATGGAGGGGTTTTTATTAAGCCGCCCTGTCTCCAAAACTTTAATATAGTGAGGAACTAAACGGACTCCATGACTATCCACACCAAAACGAGTTCCATGCATTACGCTATTCACGCATGCTCTTGCAACATTATGATTAGCACCTATTAAATCAAAAAGTTGAAGGCAAAATTCTTCAATTTCATTCAGCGGCTTAGGTGTCATCTTCACCTTTTATGACTTCATCTTGGATGTTAATGCCATTCAGCTTTGCAATATGATCCACAAGCATTGGAACATAATCATCTCCAGCACCAATTGCAGTCGCATGCATATAATACTGCTTAGCGGCAGCGCTCATTAAATTAGCCATTCCAGCATCATGTGCCATCTGATTGACATAACTTATGTCCTTCGCAGCATTAGTTAATGAAAACTGATGGGCATTAGGATCTCGACCTACCAAGTACTTCATGAACGTTTCAAAAAAACCTGTATTCAGTCGGCTATTACCGATTACATCGTTTACTTTTTGAGGGGAAATTCCTGATTTTGCAGCTAAAACGGTTGCTTCAGAATAAAGAGCACCGTAACTCATTGCCAGAAAATTCATTATTAATTTCATTTTATGACCTGAACCCACAGCTCCCAAATGAGTTACCGTTGCTGACCATGAAGCTATTATTGGTTTAACAATTTCAAAAACATGATCATCAGCACCGACTAAGGCATCTACAGTTCCCAAGGCTGCCTCTTTAGGCGTACGGCCAAGCGGAGCATCGACAAATTCCATTCCCACTTTTTTCAAGGCACTAGACATCCGGAGTGAAGACTCTGGATCTGAAGTAGATGTATCAATAACTATAACACCTGCTCTAGCATGCTCGATAATACCTCCAGCCCCAGTTAAAACGGTCTCCACCTGATTAGAATTTGAAAGGCATAAATGAATAATTTCAGCTGATTTCATTAAGGTTTCTATCGTATCAGCTTCCACTGCGCCTTTTTCAACTAAGTCATCAACAGGAGTGCGGTTTCGATTTCCCTTAATTACTAGCGGATAGCCATTTTTTAAAATGTTTGCAGCAAGGCCGTGCCCCATAAAACCCACACCAATAAAACCTATTGTTGGCTTTTCACTCATTAATCTACTCCAAATAAAGATTTAAATTTGCCAATGCATTTGCGAAAGCCATCCTCAAAATTTCCATTTCCTGGATGGTAAACACTTTCAAATGAAATCACTCCCTTATATTGATCTTTTCTGAGAGCAGCGGCCATATCCTCGAAAAGAGGCCCCAACTGCCCCTGACCCATTTCTTTTACAGTCAGTGTCGCTTTTGGCGTGTCTACAAAAACATCTTTGATATGAATATGTCCTAAATACCCATCTCTTACTTCTTCATAGCCATCTGGGAATGCTAATTCGTGACACCAGCAATTATTTCCAGGATCCCAAAGAACTTTTAAGGTATCCTTTGCATTTAGCTCATCTATCAGTTTGCGAGCAGTATAGTTTGAGTTGACCATCGTGCCGTTCCCAGTTTCAACTGCTAATTTGACGCCAGCACTTCTAGCAAAGTCTACAGCGGGTTCTATCAAAGGAGGCATGCTATCCCACGCTCCATGCGCCACATTCCACTTTTCTGCCCCATGAAAACCCCATAGAATTTGCTCTTTTTTTTGCGTCATTATTCGCACAAATGGCGAGCCAACAATATGAGCCATTTCAACTACTCTTTTAAGCGCATCCATATGTTTCAAGTGCAACTCGTCACCCGGTTTATTTTGTGAAGTCATGCCAGCAAAGATGTGACGCGAAAGACAACTGACGGGTTTACCACGATCTCTAAGCAAAGTATCAATCTCTTTTATTTCAGTTTTTGAATGATCGCCAACTTCCTTGTCACCAACAAACTGGAGCTCAGCATACTCAAGGCCAAATTCATCCATAACATTTAGTGAGTGAGCCAAATCACGGCTTATACCATCACAAATTACACCTAATTTCATCTCGCCCCCTAACGATGCAATTCAGCGCCAACAATATCTTCAATAACACGTGTACAGACCCAATTATCACCATTTGGATATTTTGTACGACCGGCATGAAATATCTGCATAGCCGCGGATGCTGTGTGCATCGGTACTCCCAGATTTTCAGCTAAATTTAAAGAAATAGTTAAGTCTTTATGCATCGTATTTATGTGACTACCTGTACCTTCAAATTGTCTATCTATAATTTTTTGCAAAGCGTTATTTACTATTCCACAACCAGCAGATGAAGTTGAGAAAACAGTATGTAATACCTCTCCGCTTATCCCAGCCTTTGCCGCCAAAGCAGCTGCTTCAAAAGTTGCCGAAAATTGTGCTCCAATTAATGACTGCAAACATGCTTTTACAGTTTGCCCCTGACCCGCCTCTGTCCCAACATGATGAATATTTGCGGAAATAGCCTCTAAGACGTCTCTATTTTTATTCATTACATCCTCTGACGCAGAAGCCATGAGTGTAAGAGTACCTGACTGTGCGCCTGGAAAACCACCAGATACGGGCGTATCTATAAATTGAAGGCCGGTGTCTTTAATCAAATGGCCAATCTCTTCAGCTTCTGAAGGTTTAATTGTGGCAGACAGAATTACTGTGCTTCCAGCTTCCATATTTCTTGCAAGTCCATCTTCATCAAAAATAATTGATTTTGCCTGACTGCCATTCATTACCATCACAAAAACGGCATCACATTTTTTTCCAATATCTGCTATAGATATCTCGAGAGAGCCACCCATATTTTTAAATGCTTGTTGCCGTGCAGGGAGAAGGTCAGATCCAAAAACCTTAAATCCATTCTTTATCAAATTCAGGGCAATGCCGCTGCCCATATCGCCTAAGCCAATTACACCGATATTTTTCATTTTTCACCTTTAATAAGTTGATCTTCCACCTGATAAGTCAAAAACCGCACCTGTGGTGAACGAGTTTTCTGCGCTCACCATCCAAGCTATCATACTAGAAATTTCCTTCACCTCTACAAAACGACCTCTTGGAATTTTTGACAGCATATAGTCGATATGTTCTTGAGACATTTGATCAAAAATAGCTGTTCTAGCAGCAGCTGGAGTGACGCAATTAACAGCTATATTGCTATCGGCTAACTCTTTTCCAAGTGACTTTGTCAAGGCAATCACCCCGGCTTTTGAGGCCGAATAGGCACTTGCATTAGGGTTTCCATCTTTGCCAGCAACTGAAGCTATATTTACAATTCGTCCATATCCATTTGCTTTCATATGTGGGACAACAGCCTTGTTGACATAATATGTTCCTGTAAGATTTACAGAGATAATTCGATCCCATGCTTTATTATCATAATCTACGACTGTATCATTTGGTCCAGCTATACCTGCAGAGTTGACCAATATATCGATTTTTTCGCTAGCATTGATTGAGGTTTCAGTTGCATTTTGCACAGAAATCCAGTCCGTGATATCACACTCAACCGCCTCAGCATTTATAGTTTCAGCAGCCGTCTGGGCCGCCTCAATATCTAAATCCCAAATTTTAACTGACGCACCACTTTTTGATAGACGTTCAGCCACAGAAAACCCGATACCGTTTGCCCCACCAGTAACAACAGCTACTTGGTTTTTGAAATCATATGAGTTCATTTTCTTTCTCTCCATCTGCTATTTTTTGCGCTTCAATAGCTAATTCCATTACCTTAAAAACATGCTCTTGTGGCATCGCTGTTTCACTTCTTTCCAAAACATCAACTAAAAAATTATAAAAGTAGGGGCAACCAGCATCTCCTCCGTATATTTTTTCATGCTTTGCACCATTAGTAAGATAAACATAGTTATCATCAGCTTCACCACCAATATCACAATATTTACGCACTTCTATGGTACCTTCAGTTCCCAATAAGAATAACCGACCATCACCCCACGTTGGCAATGCTTTCGGCGTGAACCAATCAAGTCTAATATAGCCATTTGCTTTTTCAGAACTTAAGGCAATTTCACCAAAATCTGAAAACATTGAAAATTGTTTGTGGCCCATATTCCTAATTGATGCCAACGTTATTTTGGGACGTTCGGATTTGGTGAAATATAAAAATTGGTCGATCTGATGAGAGCCAATATCAGCCAATATTCCACCATTCTTCTTAGGATCAAAAAACCAATTTGGTCGAGAGTTGGCATTTAATCTGTGAGGACCGATACCCAAAGTATGGATCACGTCACCTATTGCTCCATCTAAAACTAATTGAGAAGCGAGCGTTACAGCAGGTACTTCAAATCGTTCAGAAAAATCTATTGACCAAATACGACCAGTTTGGAGGACTGTATGCCTCAATTCTTCTAGTTCTTCAGAAGACAAAACTCCAGGTTTGTCAGACATAACGTCCTTTCCATGCTTCATTGCAGAGATAGATATCTTTGCTCTTTCACTGGGTATCGCTGAAGTTAAAATGACTTGTATATTTGGGTCTTCAAGCAAAATACGGGGATCATTGACCCGTTTTGCTTTTGGAAAGCGTTTGAGAAAACCTTCAAGTGTTGTCGGTGACCCTTTTGTGTACCAACCCACTAACTCTGCACCAAGCTCTATCAAAAACTCAGCTTGCGTGTACACATGCCTATGATCAATGCCCAGAATTCCAAATTTTATATTAAAGTCTCTCAATCTAAACCGTCACTTTTTTTTCTAATTTTGAAGATCTTACAATGGCATCAATTAATTGTTGAACTGGAAGAGCGCTCTCCGCTGATATCTCAATTTGTTGATTTTTGGTAAACTGAGTCCAAAATTGCTTTATGACATTTGCATGCCAAGTATAGCTAAAGTCCATCGGATCACTCCCACTT
Source organism: Paracoccaceae bacterium (assembly GCA_012270125.1). Taxonomy (GTDB): domain Bacteria; phylum Pseudomonadota; class Alphaproteobacteria; order Rhodobacterales; family Rhodobacteraceae; genus Salinivivens. Next base: position 71,708 of record JAAXIY010000033.1, on the reverse strand, counting down.
CCTGTTTGAGAGTCTGTCTCAAGACTCTCTATTTTACCATTGTGATAGAAAACTTTGAGATCGGCCCCACTAATATTCACCGTTGCTTCAGAACAATTAAGAATTATTTCCTCTTTATGCCCCGGAAAATGAGTGGTTGAAGCCATTAGTGTTCCTCGCGCTCCGGACTCAAAATTTAATAAGGCTCCTGAAAAATCTTCTGCTTCTAACTGATGAAATGAGGAGGTATGCACCATGCCGTGAACTTCTTTTACCGGTCCGCATAGTAGAAGCATGATATCTAGAGTATGTATCGCTTGAGTTATCAATACCCCTCCTCCATCACGCTCAAAGGTTCCTCTACCCTCTTGATCATAATAAGTTTGTTCGCGCCACCACGGTATCCTAACTTCTACGGTCGACACGTCACCAATTTGTTTCTTATCAATCAAGTTTTTCAAAATCTCTATCGATGGCCTTTTGCGATGTTGTAAAAAAACTCCAATAGGAATTTTGTGACTCTTGCCTTGTTCAACCACCTTAAAAGCCCTTTCAAAATCTCTTTCTAAAGGTTTTTCAACAATGACAGGCTTTCCCACCTTTGTAAGAGCTTTAATATAATCTAACCGAGCATTGGGGGGCGTTAAAAGGAGGACTAAGTCAATTTCCTCATCATCACAAAGCTCATCAAACTGTTTGAAAATTTTGGCATCTTTTGCATATTTTTCGGCAAAATCTTGCGTTTTTGACTCGTCCCGTGAGAAAAGACCATAAACCTGAAACCCACTCAGTGAATTCACGGCTTGAATATGTAACCTAGCGACCATTCCAAGCCCAATGATAGCTACTCGACAAGTCATTTAGGAATTTCCGTTGCAGTATCCAAACCTTCTCTCCACCAAATCGAAATACCTGAAGCAACTACAAAAAAAGCACCAAAAAAAACCCAGAAATCTGGTGAAGATCCAAAAATAAAATAAGAAGCTAATGTCATAAAAATGATATTTGAGTAAGAAAAAGGCATGAGTGTAGCAGCTGAAGAAAAAAGGTGTGCTCTTGCAAAGATTTCATGGCCAGCCCAGGCCGCTAACCCCATAAAAAACATAAGCACCCACGACAATAAGGAAGTGGGATTCTCCCAATAAAATAAAACTAAAGGCAAAAAAACTAATGTCCCAAGTCCACCTGCAAAGAATTGCATAGTCGAAGCCGTAACGACACCAGATAACTGCCTAGTGATCAGTGAAAAGACCGATACTGCTATTGCATTATGAACACATAGCAACGCTGCCCAATGGAATTGGGCATCAAAAGGTCTTATGATCACCAAAACTCCAAAAAAACCAAGAAATATTGCCAATATTTTCCAAATATCAACATACTCTCGAAGAAAAATTATGGAAAGTGCAGCAACTATTATCGGCGAGGAAAACATAATTGCAGAAGTCATAGTTAATGGGAGATACTTGATCGCAATAAAGTTAAAAAATGTACAAACTGTAAGTAAAGCAGCTCGAATGGATAAAAGTAAAAATGTTTTGCGATCCATTTGTCTGGTTACCGCTAAAGGTCCAGTGGCGGCCATTACAGTCAAGCAAAACTGAACCGCATAACGCATAAACACGACTTGTACAGTAGAAATTGATGCTAAAACCAACCATTTAGCTGAAGTGTCAACCAGGGCAAACAAGGCCCAAGCTCCTAGCATCAGAAATATTCCCAAAGCAGCCTTGTTCTGTTTGGGACTTATTTCTGGTTCGCTAAACACTTACATTCTATCCGATGAATAATGTTTCTTGAAAAAATCAATCATTTCGCAAACCATTGCATTCGCGTACCCATCATCATTTGCTTGAGACAATGCCTTACTTGCACTTTCTGACATTATACTATTTATTCCAAGGTTTTGCGTCATAAGTCTGTAGTAACTTACATCTTTGAACGCATTTTTAATGGCAAATTCTAGCTTACTTTTATCGCCTTCAAGACCAAAAGCGGAAATAAAATCCATCATAGAGGAATGTAAAGGACCTGCCGATATCACTTTATAAACTGTCTCTCTGGATACACCGGCAGCGTCAGCAACAGCAAAGACTTCAGCCATTGCGTTAGCTATCGTCATTCCAAAAAAATTATTCATTAATTTAATTGTGTGACCTGTTCCAAGGTCACCTAAATAAAAAACATTTTCCCCTAAATTTTCCAAAATCGTTCTTACTGCGTCAAAAGCATCCTTATCTCCCGATGCCATTATATTTAACAAACCATCCTTGGCGTGATGCGGTGTGCGCCCCAGTGGTGCATCTAGAATTACAGCTCCCGTATCAGCTATTTTACTACTTATCTCTTTTGTTGAGGAAGGTAACGAGGTTCCAAAATCAATAATTATTTTTCCCGATGATAGTCCTGATATAATACCTTGCTCACCAAGAATACGCTCTTCGACTTGGTCAGATGTCCCCATGCAAAGCATGATAACGTCACTTTGTTTTGCTAAATCTACTCCAGACGCAGCTTCCAGTGCACCCCGTGCCAATGCTTGATCCAACCCAGTGCGATCTTTATTGCCCAAAACAGTCAATTGATAATTACAATCTTGAAGTCGGCCCACCATTGCAGAACCCATCAAGCCTAATCCGACAAAACCTATTCTAGATTCCATATTACCCTCTATATTTTTGCGCCTAAGGCATCGTTTCTTGTTCTATCTTAAGAATTACCTTGAGTGTTTCACGAGCTGATCTAGCATCTACAATTGGAGCAGCATTTCCCTTAATTACTTCAGCAAAGTGCTCTAGCTGTTTTATTAAAGGTATTGCTTCTGATACATTTTGTTGCGTCATTGAGGGTTTCTCATTCCAGTGTCGAGCCCCATTCCATAACCTGAGTGTGGGAAATTCTAACCCCCCCTCTGTACCGGCTATGAACATTGAAGATTGGTTTGTTTTTGGAATATACGGGCTTTCACCTGTACCAGCCTCAAATCCCCACGGGGTGGGAGTTGCATCAGAAAAAACGATAGTCAAAATCATTCCCGTTTCAAAACTTAATACAATTCCACCGCTTTCATGCCTCGGTGCTTTCCTTATAACGTTAGTCCCCGTGCCAACTACAGATGTAACCTCGCCAAAAAAAGCTCTCAATGTATCCACATCATGGATCAAGTTCTGTTTGACAGGGCCACCGTCAATACCTTTCCGCCAATCCACCTCAAAGTACTCGTCTTGTTTCCTCATCAGCCACATTAATGAAGCAGCGACAGGCTTACCTATTTTACCAGATTTGATAATTTTGATTGTTTCATTCACGAGTGGATGATGCCTACGATGATGTCCAACTAAGACTTTAAAACCCGTTTTTTCAGACGCCTCTATCATTTTATCAGCTTCATCTAATGATGCCGCGACAGGTTTTTCAACAAGAACGTGCATACCCTTCTCTAAAGCCTGAATGGTAAGACTTGCGTGGGTATCCGTTGGAGTGGCTAGAACTATACCATCAGCATCTAGCTGAGTATCGTCTAAGGACTTATAAGTTTTTACACCCTTGATTTCCTTATCAGCTACTGCCGGGTCAATAATACCAACTAATTGTAAGCTTGGGTGATCCAAAATATGTTGCATATGCCTGTGTCCAATAAGACCAGTACCCGCTAGTAACAATTTGACCATTACATCACAGCCCCAATTTGCCAGGGCACAAATTCATAATCACCTAAACCTTGCAACTCAGATTTTGATTTTTCACCAGATGCAACCCTAATTATGGTTTCATAAATTTGTTGGCCTTTTTTCTCTACCGAAACACCACCATCCAGAATATCACCACAATTAATATCCATATCATCCTTCATTCGGCCATACATTTCAGAATTGGTAGCGAGTTTTATAGTCGGAGCGGGCTTTGAGCCAAAAGCCGACCCACGACCAGTCGTAAAACAAACCAAATTGCAACCACCCGCTATCTGACCAGTAACTGAAGCTGGATCGTAACCAGGGCTATCCATAAAAGTAAAACCTTTGTCAGTAATCATCTCTGCATATTTATAGACGCCCATAAGCGGCGTATTCCCACCTTTAACAGAGGCGCCAAGTGATTTTTCCAGTATCGTTGTTAATCCACCTTTCTTATTTCCAGGACTCGGATTATTGTCCATTGTTCCCCTATTTCGAAGGGTATAATCTTCCCACCACTTCACCAAGTTCACCAGTTTTTCACCCGTCGCAGGATCGATTGAGCGTTTAGTGAGCAAATGCTCTGCCCCATAAATTTCAGGGGTTTCGGCTAGTACCCCCGTGCCACCGTGCGATACTAGAATATCACAAGCTTTTCCCAAAGCTGGGTTGGCAGTAATCCCAGACCAAGCGTCTGAGCCCCCGCATTGAAGGGCTATTTTTAATTCTGATACCGGACATTTCTCGCGGTAAGCTTGATTAGCTATGGGCAGCATTTCTTTTACTTTTTTAATACCAACTTCAATGGTCTTGGCTAAGCCTGCAACATTTTGAATATTCATAGTTTGGAACAAAGGGCCCTGTTTAATTCCATAAGCGTCAAGTAACCAATCAATTTGGTTCATTTCGCAGCCCAAACCCACCATTAATACACCTGCATGATTTGGATGTCGCGCATAACCCCACATCACGCGTTGTAAGGCCTCAAAACCCTCTCCATCACCGGCCATTCCACAACCTGTACCATGAACAAAAGCCACCACTCCATCAACATTGGGATAAGCTCTTAATTCATCTGGACCAAAAGCATCAGCAATACGCCTGGCAGCTGTAGCAGAACAATTTACGGATGTGACAATAGCGATATAATTTCTGGTCCCAATACTTCCATTCGCGCGCCTGAACCCCATAAAGGTATCGCGAGCATCATGAGCAACGAAATCTACTGGTTTTTTTTCCGTCGAAAATTCATAATCTGTTTGGGTATTTCTAAACTCAACATTATGTGTGTGAACATGCTCACCGGCTGTAATGTCAACGGATGCATAACCAATGCACTGCGCATATTTCGTAACCTGATTGCCTTTTTTAATGTCACAAGATGCTATCTTATGCCCTGTAGGAACACTTTGTAGTGTTTTTATACCTTCTATAGTTTCGTTAGCCTGCAGAGTTATTGTTGCAGTCACTACATTATCAAAATTACTCAATCTAACGAATGACGTCATTTCATTTCCAACTGCCAGCCAAGGAAAAAGTACAATAACTACTTAATAGCTTTCTACCGAAAGTTTTAACCTTCATTACCCCAAAACAATAACCGGTTATAATAAGATTTCTATAATTGGCGGCCATATCAATAACACAGTCAAAGCAAGAATTTGAATTCCTATAAAAGGTAAAAAGCCTTTAAATATGTCTGTAAGTGATATGTGGGCGGGTGCAACAGACTTTAGATAGAAAGCAGCAGGCCCAAAAGGTGGTGAAAGAAAACTTACCTGCATGTTCATACAAAATAAAACACCAAACCAGACGGCTAAATACTTAGGTTGCAACTCGCCTATTAAACCAATTTCTTCAATTGGTAGTCTTTGTACAATGGGAAGAAAGACCGGAATGATTAACAGCACAATGCCGACCCAGTCCATGAATGCTCCCATGAATAATAAGATAACCATCATTATCAATAAAATTGCCATTGTGGGCACTTCGAGCCCGACAATTAAATCTGCTACATATTGGGGGCCGCCAGCAATTGTGTAAGCGCCAGCAAGTGCAGCGGCACCAATAGTTACCCAAATAATTGTTCCTGTTGATTTAAGGGTCCGCATCAAGCTGTCCCAGACTAAATCAAAATTAGCTTCACCTCTGAAAACAGCGATAATGAGAACAGCCACAACGCCCATACCTGCAGCCTCTGTAATACCAGAAATACCGCCGTAAATAGATCCTAGAACCACACCAATAACCACAATTGGAGCAACTAAACCTTTACCCATATCCCAGCCAATTTTGGCTCTTTCAATTCCAAAAGCAAAAAATATCAAACCCAGACAAATTGCAGTGTACGCACCAAACCAAGGAATATAATCGGCCGTCCCATAAGCTATCTCATCTACGCCTTCGACATAGACATTTTGACCAGTAACAGTAAAAAACAAAACTCTAAGCAGTAATACAGCAGAAAAACCACCTACGATTATGGACATAAATGCGCCAAATAATGCCCACTTCTCAGCTCCTTGCGGATCGCCCGGCTTTGGCTCTGGCAAAGGGGCCTGATCAGGGTTTAATTGAGTACGGACGATGATGTAGATTATAAAAAAGGAAGCAAGCATAAAACCTGGTAAAAAGGCAGCAGTAAAAAGAGCCTTAATTGATGTCTCAGTAATTAAACCAAAAATAATTAAAACAATTGAAGGCGGTATCATCGTACCCAAGGAGCCTGATGCACAAATTGTACCGATAGCGAGGTTTTGATTATACCCCAAACGCAGCATTTGTGGCAGGGCAATTAATCCCAACAGCACCACTTCGCCACCAATTATTCCAGACATTGCTGCCATGATAACCGCCATTATTGACGTAACAATAGCGATCCCACCTCGAACACTGGACAACCAAACGTTCAAGGAAGCATACATATCTTTTGCAATTCCTGAGCGCTCCAGCAGAGCAGCCATAAAAATAAACAGCGGCACTGATATGAGTACATAGTCCGTCAGGAGCCCATATATTTTCTGGGCTAATATATTCAAAGGACCTGTCCCAAATTTTCGGGTTAGCAAGCCATCACCAAAAGTAGTAGGGTCTAGTAAAAGCATTGGCTCAAACTTCATAACCAAAACCAGAACTGCCAAGATAGCCGACGCCATACCCAAAGGCATACCAATTGCTAGCAATAACATGAGCCCTAACAGCAGGACTAGCGATATAGTTCCAATGTCCATCAGTTGTCTCCTACTGTTTTCTTGAGTCTTTCAATTTCATCCTGATCGATGTCATCTGCCGCAGTGTGGATTTCTGGTTCTTTGTTCCAGTCATTAATCAGGTTTAATAAAGCTTGAGCAGCAACTAAGCATACAACCAATAAAACAAGTGGTTTTAACGTTGCTGGAATTGGTGGATCAAACACTGTTCCGAACGTTTCCCACCGCAATAATTTTGCCTTTGCCTCGCCATAGCCCCCATAAACAAGAAAAAAGGCAAACAGCAGAATGAAAAACGTCGAAATGGTATCACATGTCCTCTGCAGATTACGGGGTAACATATCATACAAAAGAAAGATGCGTATATGGCTTCGTTGTTGCATGGCGTAAAAGCCTGCCAAAATAAAAACAAATCCTGCCATCCACAATGATAATTCATTTGCCCATAAAGTGGGTCGCTCAAAGACATAACGTAAGACAACTTCATACATCATAACGGCAACGACTAAAAATATAAGCAGCATAGTAACTCTGCCTATGAACATTGCGATCTGATCTAATGATGTATAATCTTCCATCTCCATTTGCGCTCGCTTTACGGTTAAGATGCCGAGTATGAAAAAGATTGGCAAACCAATCAGAGCCAAATAATCTAGGAAATTAATCTGGCGATACCTTGCTGCAAGAGCATCTGTATAGCCCCCAAAAGCCATAATGTAGGTAGCTCCATGCCAGATTATCCAGCCTGCGCAACCTATAAATAGAAGAGGAAATATCCACTGAGTAAAAGCACTATCAGACGTCTTCATTTTTATACCTTTTGAATAAACTTTTCCAGATTAGCTTTTGCGTATTTGTTTTTTTTATCAAAAATCAATACTTGAACTGACAAGCCCCGTTGTTGGGGCTTGTCGTTAAATTGCTTTAATTATTTTACAAGACCAAGCTGGCTTAAGTATGCGATGTGGCTCGCAACCAAAGCTTTAGCTTCTGGCGTTGTAGCAAATTCTGGCCAAGTAGCCTGCGCAGCGTCACGGAACTTTTGCAGATCTTCTTCAGACCACTGCCATAATGTAACACCTTGTTTCTTCAACATTGCAGCTGCCTCAGCATTCTTTGTTTCAAATGTCAAAGCAGTTCGTAATGCAAGTGCTTCCATTGCAACAGACATAATTGTTCTATGTGACTCTGGCATTGCATCCCATACACCTTTGTTACACGCTAGGTGATCTGACGGCATTGAGTGAAAGCCTGGAAAGTTAGCGTGCTTAACAAGATCATAAAGACCAAGACCAACATTGTTGGCTAAGCCAGACGCATCTGCGCCATCGATGATACCTGTTTCAAGAGCTGTAAAGATTTCTGTGAAATCCATAACGATTGGCTTAGCGCCTAATTTCTCGAAGATTTTTGTTTCCATACCGGGTGGTGAACGGAATTTGAAGTCTTTAAGAGCTTCTGGGCCAGGTAGAGGTCGAGAAGAAGCTAAGCTTTCCTGTCCATAAACCCACCAACCGATAAGCTGCATATCATACTTATTATAAAGAGCTTGTGCGTCTTCTAGTCCGCCACTGTAAAGCCAGCTGAGCTGCTGGTATGGTGTTGCATAACCACCCATAATGTCCCCAACGAATTGGAAAGCCGGGTTTTTGCCAGTCTGATAACCACCGCCAGTCATATCACAGTCTAAAATTCCTGTCGCAGCCGCATCAAATGTCTCAACTGATTTTACAACAGATGAAGAGTAAAACATCTCGACTTGGATTTCACCATTAGACATACTTTCGATGTCAGCAACGTACTGAGCTGCTAATTTACCAGAAACAGTTTCAGGCGCGTAGTGCGTTTGAATTCGAAGATTTGTTGTTGCAGAAGTAGCCGCTGTTGCCATAAGTGCTGCCGCACCAATAGCCGTAGCTACGGTTTTAACTAAACTCATTAGAGTCCTCCCTTTAATTTTTCGGCCCATCTAAATACTTTGGCCTTCCAAGCAGCCTACTCAGATAAAATGCTCTGGCAAGCGAAAAATAAAAGAATCTTAAAAAAATATAATATACTTTTTGAAAAATCTGAAATTTTGATTATTTTGAATATTTAAAAGCAAAAATAAGTTTTGCTTAATGCGTACCAGATTAAATTTTAGTCACCTAACCTGATACCTCATCTTCAATAAAAATCTGAATAATTTCCTCAAAAGACGTCTCTGCATAAAAACCAAGTTCTTTTGCCTTCTGAGCTTTGAAATTTTGAGGCCAACCCTTAACTATTTCGATAATTTTTTCATCAGGTTTGAATTCGATTAGCTTGACCACTTCATTACCAGCGACCAATCGAAGAGCTTCAATTTGCTCCTCTACAGTGCAACTAAGACCCGGCATGTTTAACCCTGAATTAAATGTCAATTGACTAAAATTTAAAGTTTCAGCATGCCTCAAAAATCTAACAGCTGATCGAGGCGAAGCATGCCAGTGTCGAACAGCTGTGGATACGGGTAACTGAGCTTTGATGCCGCTCAGCGGCTCTCTTATTATGCCAGAAAAGAATGAAGATGCTGCTAAGTTTGGCTTGCCAGGTCGAACACATATTGTTGGTAAACGTATCGCTAAACCCTCACAAAATCCTTTCCGTGAAAAGTCATTAAGCATTAATTCACAAGAAGCTTTTTGCGCCCCATAAGAAGTGCGCGGGGCTGCAATGAAATCATCAGGTATTTGGTTCGGGAAAGGCGAGCCAAACACAGCAATTGATGAAGTAAATATGATTTTGGGTTTATATTGGCCTTGAGATTTTTCGTTTAGTTTTTTTACAAGACTCAAAAATGCCCAGAATGCATGAATATTCACATCCCAGCCTTTTGAAAAATCTGCTTCAGCTTCACCAGAAACTACTGAAGCCAAATAGTAAATTACTTCGGGAAGGTCTTTTAGCGAGTTTTCTATTATTTCAGGGTCACCCACAGATCCAATTATTTTCCTTGCATTTGATTGGTTTTTATTAGGGAAACCAATATCAAGCAGTGTAAGAGAGTCATTTGTTGAAAAGGATGAGGCAAGCTTTTGACCGATCATTCCACCGCCGCCGATGATTAAGACAGAAGTCATATTTGTTTCCCATTAGTTTCTAGTAATTCTAAAAATAAAGCTGAATGATCTAATTCTGAGCCATTCAAGGAATTCACCAATCTGCTGAAACGATCATGAGCAGCTATTGAAAAAGGAAGGTCTACGTTAAGAGCCTTCGCTTCAGCCAAGATATTTTTTAAATCTTTCAACTGCAATCTACTGGGTCCGCCAGGGTCAAAATTTCTTTCACTCATCCGCTTACCGTGTTGTTGTAAAATGGTACTATCAGCAAAGCCGCCAAGTAATGCATCGCGCACGGCACCCACATCAGCACCGCCTTCCTCGAGTAACAATGTGGCTTCTGCTACAGCTCCAATGGTAATAGCCACAATGGCTTGATTTGCCAATTTTGCTAGTTGACCAGAGCCCGTTGGCCCAACAAAAACTGCTCGACCCATCGGCGCAAAAACATTTTTTACTTTTTTGAATACTGATCGTTGACCACCTACCATGATTGCAAGCGTGCCATTTTCAGCACCTTTAGTGCCACCTGAAACAGGAGCATCCAAATAATTTACGCCTAATTCAGCAAGCTTTTTGGAATGCAATCTTGACTCATCTGGCTTAATTGAACCCATCTCGATCCAAGTTGCATTAGAAGATAGACTTATTTGCAAATCTTTATCACTTTGCATTTGAGCACTAGCATCACCATTTGATAACATAGAAACAACAACGTCAGCATTTTTAACGGCATCAGCAGCTAAGCCTTTTACATCAACCCCGAATTGCAATAAAAATTCTGCCTTCGAAGATGTTCTGTTCCAGGCAGTTATTTCATAACCAGCCGAAGCCAGATTTTTAACCATCGGCCCACCCATTAATCCCGTGCCCAAAAATGCTATTTTCATCTAAATTCCAACCTTTTTCTCTGACGCAGACAGCCTAATAGCCAAAACCAATTATACAATTACTTCAATCTTCCAATTCGAATACCAAATAAATAAAATATTTTCTACTTAAGTCTTGGCACCGCCCAAAGCCGTTGATAATATTTTTGAAAACTGGGAAAACCAAGGGCCGCTATAGAACGACCCACGGTGGAATTAATGTGGATTTAAACCATCAAAACTTTTGGGGAAAAGCAAAATGACAAATCGGCTTTTAGGTAAGCGCGCTTTAATTACAGCGGCGGGCCAAGGTATTGGGAAAGCAACGGCCTTGGCCATGGCAGCCGAAGGTGCCCATGTTTTTGCCACAGATATTAACAAAGAAACACTGAATGACTTATCTGATGAAGCTAAAGGTTTAGGAACACTGGAAGTATTTGAGTTAAATGTTCTAAGCAATGAGTCCGTTGAAAAAGGTATTGATAAGTCCGAGCCTGACATATTATTTAATTGCGCGGGTTTTGTTCACAACGGAACGATATTGGAAGCCAGCACAGAAGATTGGGATAGCGCTTGGGATCTAAATGTATCTTCAATGTTCAAAACTATTCGAGCAGCTTTACCCGGCATGTTAAATCGGGGTTCTGGATCCATCATAAATATGTCTTCGGTTGCATCTTCTATCAAAGGAGCTCCCAATCGTCTAGTCTATGGAACAACTAAAGCAGCCGTCATTGGACTCACCAAAGCGGTGGCAACCGATTACATAACCAAAGGGATCAGATGCAATTGTATTTGTCCTGGCACTGTAGACAGCCCCTCACTACATCAACGCCTGGAAGCAACTGGTGATTATCAGAAAGCGATGAAAGATTTTATAGCAAGGCAACCAATGGGTCGTATTGGATTTGCTGAAGAAATTGCAGCCTTGGCAGTATACTTAGGCTCAGATGAAAGCAACTTCACCACCGGCCATGCTCATGTTATTGATGGCGGCTGGTCAAATTAATTAGGAAAAAAAATGAAAAATAAAACGCTGAGATCACGTCTATGGTTCAATAATCCTGACGACAGAGAGATGACGGCTTTATATCTTGAGCGTTACCTTAATTATGGACTCACAAGAGAAGAGCTGCAATCTAATCGTCCAATAATTGGTATTGCTCAAACGGGTAGTGATCTCAGTCCATGCAACAGGCATCATATTGAATTATCAAAACGGGTAAGAGATGGGATCAATGCCGCTGGCGGTACAGTAATCGAAATACCTGTTCACCCAATACAGGAAACAGGAAAAAGACCAACAGCGATGCTGGATAGAAACCTTGCCTATCTATCTCTAGTTGAAACTCTTTTTGGATATCCAATCGATGGCGTTGTCCTGAACATAGGTTGTGACAAAACCACACCCGCTCTATTAATGGCGGCAGCAACGGTAAATATACCAGCAATAGCTTTATCAGTTGGGCCAATGCTTAACGGATACTACCGGGGGCAGCGAACTGGTTCTGGAACAATAGTCTGGAAAGCACGCGAACTGCTAGCGACGGGCGAGATTGATGACGATGGATTTATGGATCTAGTTGCATCCTCTGCCCCTTCAACCGGATATTGTAATACTATGGGCACGGCAACCACTATGAATTCGCTAGCTGAAGCTCTAGGGATGCAATTGCCAGGCTCTGCTGCCATACCAGCTCCATACCGCGAAAGAGGTCAAATTGCATATGCGACTGGTAAAAGAATTGTAGACATGGTTTCTGAAGATTTGAAACCTTCAGATATTATGACCAGAGAGGCTTTCGAAAACGCCATTGTTGTTAATTCAGCCATTGGCGGCTCTACTAATGCTCCTATTCACTTAAATGGAATTGCCAAACATTTAGGAATAGAGCTTAATAATGACGACTGGCAAAAAATAGGTCTAGAAATACCCCTGTTGGTCAATTTGCAACCCGCAGGTGAATATTTAGGTGAAGACTATCACCGGGCCGGAGGTGTGCCAGCGGTTGTAAGTCAACTTATGTCTAAAAATTTATTACCGCATCCAAATGCCATGACAGTAAATGGTAAATCTATGGGTGAAAATTGTGAAAACAAAGAGATAATAAACAAGGACGTAATCAAACCAATTGAAAATCCGATGTTGTCAAATGCCGGATTTATCAACATGAAAGGTAATTTATTTGACAGCGCAATAATGAAAACAAGCGTTATCAGTGAAGAATTCCGAAAGAGATATCTTTCTAACCCTAAAGACCCCAACGCGTTTGAAGGTCGCGCAATTGTTTTTACTGGCCCAGAGGAATTCCACAAAAATATCGATGACCCTTCTCTGAATATTGATGAAAATTGCCTTTTGATAATGCGCGGAGCTGGACCAATCGGATATCCTGGTGGCGCTGAAGTTGTTAATATGAGACCGCCATCTTACTTATTAGAAAAAGGTATACATTCATTGCCTTGCATCGGAGACGGGCGTCAATCAGGAACGTCTGGTTCACCGTCAATTCTTAACGCATCCCCCGAGGCAGCCGATGGTGGTGGTTTAGCCTTGATCCAGAATAATGATGTAGTTCGCGTAGATCTGAATAATTTTACAGTCAATGTTTTGGTTGATGAAACAGAACTCAATTTGAGAAGAGAACAATTAGATAACTCATTCTTACGACCTGAAAGCCAAACTCCATGGCAAGATATATTTAGAGAAAAAGTTAATCCTTTCAGTGAAGGAATGACCTTAAAAGGTGCTGAAAAACATAAAAATATAGCGGCACGCCATGTGCCCCGAGATAACCATTAAAGGAATATAAAATGAAACTCTTACGCTATGGAAAAATTGGAAATGAAAAACCAGGCGTCCTGGATAAAGATGGGAATATTAGAGACCTCTCTGGCCATATCGATGATATTTCTGGAGCTGTTCTAAATGAGACTTCACTAAATAAGCTGAGGGAAATAAATTTTGAAAACCTTCCCACTGTTGAAGGAACGCCTAGATTAGGAACCTGTGTTACTGGGATAGGAAAGTTCATGTGTATTGGCCTAAATTATGCCGATCATGCCGCTGAAACTGGCGCTGATATTCCGGAGCATCCCATTTTATTTATGAAAGCAAATTCAGCAATCGTAGGTCCTAATGATGATGTGATTATGCCAAGAGGATCTACCAGTACAGATTGGGAAGTTGAACTAGGTGTGGTGATAGGAGAGACAGCCAAATATGTTTCTGAAGAGAGTGCGTTAGATTACGTTGCAGGATATTGTGTCTGCAATGATGTAAGCGAAAGGCATTTTCAAGCCAAGTTAACAGGGCAATGGACAAAAGGGAAATCATGCGACACGTTTGGACCAACCGGCCCATACTTGGTAACAAAAGATGAAATTTCAGATCCTCAAAATCTTGATATGTGGCTAGACGTCAACGGAAAGCGTATGCAAACGGGCAATACAAAAACAATGATTTTTACAGTTTCTCAAGTTATAGCTCACCTTTCAACATTATTCACATTGCATCCAGGCGATGTAATTTCCACGGGAACACCACCCGGAGTAGGTATGGGAATGAAACCAGAGCCAGTCTACTTAAAAGAAGGTGACGTGATGGAAGTTTGGATTGATGGTCTAGGAAAACAAAGGCAAGTAGTTTTGCAGGATGCCTAAACATAAACTTTTACAAATCGGCGATATAACCCCAAGGATGGCTAACAGGCTTGCAGACAACTTTGATATAATTGAATATTTTCGCAGTGTTGACAAAAAAAAATTAATTGCTGAACACGTAAAAGAGATTGAATGTATACTTACCGATGGTCACTGGGGTGTTCCAGACAACCTTATGGAAAGACTCCCAAACCTTAAAATAGTCTCAAGTTACGGGGTAGGATATGACGCGATTGATGCTAATTTTGCAGTATCTAAAAATATCACTGTTACTCATACACCTGACGTCTTAAACGATGAAGTTGCCGATACTGCCATTATGCTATGGTTAGCAATCTATAGAAACCTAATTCAAGCTGATCAGTGGGTGCGTACAGGAAATTGGGAGAAAGAAGGCGCTTTCCCCTTATCCAAAACCGTTCAAAAACAGAAAGTTGGCATCCTGGGCCTTGGTCGGATAGGTGAAACTATTGCAAAACGTGTCAAAGCTTTTGATGCGGAGGTTCATTATCATTCTCGATCAAAAAAGAATAACAACTATCAATTTCACGCATCACCAAAAGAATTAGCTAAAAATGTAGACGTATTATTCATCATTACTCCAGGTGGAAACGAAACAAAACATTTAGTAGATGCAAGCGTATTGAAGGCGCTAGGGACTTCAGGGACACTCATTAATATTTCTAGAGGCAGCGTTATTGACGAAAAGGCTTTAATAAAGGCTCTTCAGACAGGTACAATTGGTGCCGCTGGGCTGGACGTTTTTGATGCTGAACCTGTTGTGCCCAATGAATTAAAAAACATGCCAAATGTGATCCTGACCCCGCATGTAGGCAGTGCCACAAATGAAACACGTCAAGCGATGGGCGATCTTACTTGCGATAACTTACTGTCTTTTTTCAAGACTGGACAAGTTTTAACCCCCGTACCTGAGTGTTTAAAATTGAATGTTCAAAGATGACAAAAGTTGTAAAGCTTGAAACTCACTATTTCAAACTGCCGCTTGATGAAGTTCTTATAGACGCCAAACATGGAAATCACTCTCATTTTGAACTGATTATTACTCAAGTTTTTGACCAAGATGGAGAATTTGGAACAGGTTATACTTATACCGGCGGACGAGGAGGAAAAGCTATATATTCTATGCTCCAGGAAGATATAGCGCCATTTATTCAGGGTATGCAGGCAGAAAAAGTAGAACATATTTACGATGAGACGCAGTGGCACCTTCATTATGTTGGTAGGGGAGGAATATCAAGTTTTGCTATATCAGCTGTTGATATTGCTCTTTGGGATTTGCGTGGAAAAAAAAATAATAAATCTTTGTTAACAATGGCGGGTGGAAATAACGTCTCCTGTAAAGCTTACAGGGGTGGAATAGACTTAGGTTACAGCCAGCCAAAATTGGTCGAGAGCGTTTCGTCCTATTTGGATGAAGGTTTCAATGCCGTTAAAATCAAGGTTGGGCATCCAGATCTGTCAACTGACATATCAAGAGTTCAAGCTGTTCGTCATGCTATTGGACCGGAAACTGTGTTTATGGTGGATGCAAATTATTCATATTCTGTCAAGCAAGCAATAAATGCTGCAAAAAGGTTCGAGGATTATAATATTCATTGGTTCGAGGAACCAATAATTCCTGATGATTTTATGGGGTACGCTGACGTTTCTAAATCCATCAATATTCCATTAGCCATGGGTGAAAATCTACATACAGAACAGGAATTTCTTCATGCATTTCAAATGTCAAATCTGAAGTTCATCCAACCTGACGCTTCAAATTGTGGTGGAATTACCGCCTGGTTACGTGTAGCGGAAATGTCTAGAGAATACGGCGTTTCAATATGCAGCCATGGCATGCAAGAACTTCATGTAAGCCTAGTGTCAGCACAGGCCAATGCAGGTTGGCTGGAAGTGCATTCCTTTCCAATTGATAAATATACGTTTAGGCCTCTAAAACTTGAGAGCAAACTGGCTATAGCCCCCAATAAACCAGGAACTGGGGTTGAATTCGATTTTGAGAAATTAAATTTCTACAACGAAACATAAAAATATCGATCATAGAGTTTACAAAAGGAAATTGAGAGGGTTTTCAGTATCCCTAAGCACTCATTTTTTTCTGGTCATGGTTTTTCAACTGGTCAATGACCGACAAAAACTTTCCGCTCCAATTTAAATCAGTAGTGCCCTGAATTTTAGCAGCCTCAACTAAAAATTCCGTTTGAGGCAGGGGCTTTGCAAAGACCGTTGCAGGTGCTGGCAAAATCATACTCACCAATGATTGAAAAGTAGAGAACGTCAATAATTTGGTTTTAGTAAACTTATTTGTTTTCGCTCTTAAATTTATATTGTCATAGTTATTCTTTTTGATTTCAGTCCCAATAGCCGAGTAAATATGTCTGGCTGCAAACATAGCTGGTCTAACCTTTGGAGGGAGAAAAGCAATACCCGCTTCAGATCGATGGTAAAGAGTTTGAGCCTGACCCAATAATCTTTTTGTAAATCGAACAGTACTTTGGGATTGAGTTGGCTCAATTAAAAATTGTGCCGGATCCAAGCCTTCCTGTTGAAACCAATCGAGTGGAATATATAGACGACCTTCTTGCGCATCTTCTCCAATATCTCTGGCTATATTTGTTAATTGCATAGCCACACCCAGATCACACGCACGAGAAAGAACTTCAGCTCTACGTTCTCCCATAATCACGCACAGCATGACACCCACCGACGATGCCACTCTTGCCGAATAAGAGATTAATTCATCAATATTATTATATTGCTTTGACATAGCGTCCCAAACAAACCCTTCAAAGAGAGCCTCTGGAAGCGCTCTTGGCATGTCAAATTTCTCCACCATACTTGCAAAAGCACGATCCATGGGATGATTTCGCGGCGTACCGGCGTAGACAAGATCTAATCGCTGCACCAAATCATAAATTGAAGCTGACTTATCTTTTTTTAAGTCAACTTCATCATCAGCAAGGCGACAAAATGCATACAAAGCCAAACATGGTGTTCGAACAGATTCTGGCAAAGCCAGAGATGCAGCATGAAAAGATAAAGAGCCATGCAGTATCGCTTTTTTACAGTATTCAATATCACTTTCGATAGTATTCATGAGTTAAGCCTTATATATGACGCATCCGGAATTAACTTAGCCATCACCTCTGCCGAAGTGACAACACTTGGAATTCCTGCTCCAGGATGAGTTCCAGCACCAACGAGAAATAAATTTTCTATTTCCTCACTTATATTATGGGGTCGAAACCACGCTGATTGAAAAATTCTTGGTTCAAGTGAAAAACCTGCTCCATAAGGGCTAAGATATCTCGAAAGGAAATCTTCGGGATTCAACGTAAATTCAGTTTCAATATTTTCAGAAAACCCAGGAATAATTTCATTTAGTACACGTCGAAGTTTTTCTTTATAGAGGTCACCCATTTCTTTCCAATCTACAGGAGAGTTGGTTTTTAAATTGGGGACAGGTGAAAGCGCATAAAATGCATCAGATCCGTCTGGCGCAACTGTTTGATCAGTACAGGATGGTCGATGTAAATAGATAGACATATCGTCGGCTAATACTTTTTTATCGAAAATATCCTTTAATAAACCTCTATAACGTGGGCCATTAATGATCGTATGATGCCCTACATCTTTCCAAAAATCTTTCGTGCCTTTTGTCCCAAAATACCAAACAAATAAACCCATCGACCATTTTGATTGATCTAATTTTTTGTTCGTCCAACGGGACTTTTTTGATGATTTAATAAGGTTCGTGTACGTCCATCCAGGATCTGCATTAGATACAACAATATCTGATTTAATTGTTCTGCCATCAGATAATTTAACACCTGATGCCCTACCCTGATCTACCAAAATCTCCTGGACACTTTGATTGAGGAAAATATTGCCACCCTGTCTCTTTACAACACCTCCCATTGCATCGGCCAAAGCTTGTACACCCCCTTGTACATAATGAACTCCAAAAGCCTTCTCAAGATGGCTCACTAGAATATACATGGAGGTAACACGCCTAGGATCCCCACCAATAAATAGAGGATGAAAGGATAAGGCCATTCTGAACCTAGGGTCTTTTACACGCGAAGCTGCATGACCATAGACAGATTTGTCAGCTCGAAGACGAACAAATCCAGGGATTTCTTTAATTAAATCCCAGAGTTTATTCATTGGCTTTCGGCCAAGTCCTTCAAAACCAAAAAGATAGCGCTTTTCACAGTCCTTTAAAAACTTAATATAACCCTCAAAATCACCTGGAAATTTACGTTTTACCTCTGCGAGCATTTCTGTTTCATCTTTAAAGACCCGAAAATTACTGCCGTCTTGCCATCTGATTTCATAAAATGGATCTAAGGCTTCAAGATTAACATCCTTTTCAAAATCAAAACCGCAGTCTTGCCACAGTTTTCTGAAAACTTCTGGCACAGTAAGGATAGTTGGACCAAGATCAAACCTATAACCACTCTTTGAAACAGATGAGCCTCGACCTCCAAGCCTATCTAATTTATCAATAATTTGGACTCTGTACCCTTTAGACCCTAAACGCATAGCAGCTGACAATCCACCTAACCCAGCACCAATGACTACGGCCTTAGGTTTCGGCTCATTGGGATCAGTTAACCCTGTATCGGGCGAAATTGGCTTATAAGAATATGTCATATTAATTATACACTATATGTGTCTATTTTATTTTACAATAAAAGTATTTTATGTTTGACTGCACCCATGCCCAGTAACAACAGCCCAAGCGGAGGCACAAAATTCAAATTGTGACTTTAAATTTATTTCGCTTTGATAAAGCATCCGATAAAATCTGGGCCTTTTTGATGATGGGCCTAGCTCGTTTTAGATTGAAAAAAATAAAAAACCTAGAATTTTGGAAACTCTTTGGATCTGGGACAGGAGAAGGTTTTACCCCAGTACCAAATTTTGGTGTTTATGGCGTGCTTTGTGTCTGGGAAAATGAAGATGCTGCGCGAAACGCTTTAAAAAATGAAAGTCTTTTTAAAAGGTATTTATCACGCGCTTCTAATACTTCCACAATACTTATGAAGCCAATCTCGTCTAGAGGATATTGGTCAGGTTCTCAGCCATTTACACCCAAAAAAGCTAATCCTGAGGAATTTGTTGCCGTATTAACACGAGCGACTGTTCGGTGGAGCAAATTGAGGAGTTTCTGGTCGCAAGCCCCTGATATAAGCGATAGGATTGGTCGCGATAAAAACGTAATGTTTAAAATCGGCTTAGGAGAGGTACCCATTCGTCAGCAGCTTACCTTCTCAATTTGGAATAATTTAGAGCATATGAAAAAGTTTGCCCATCATGCAGGCTCTCATAAAGATGCTATCCAAAAAGTCAGAAAAGGTGATTGGTTTTCAGAGGAGTTATACGCACGTTTCAATGTTATAGAAGTCAACGGGAATTTCAGAGACTTCAATCAAAAAAACAGGAATTAATTAATGAGTAATGCTTTCCCATTTGCAGCAATAGTTGGCCAAGAAGATATGAAACTTGCAATGATTATGACTGCAATAGACCCAAAGATTGGTGGCGTACTAGTTTTTGGAGATCGAGGAACTGGAAAATCAACTGCCGTGAGAGGCCTGGCTGATTTGTTGCCTCCAATCAAATCCGTCGAAGGGTGCCCTGTAAACTCAGGATCTTTAGATGAAATCCCTTCTTGGTTTAAAGCTTCGTCTACGAAGCTCATCGAAATTCCAATGCCAGTGGTGGATTTACCTTTAGGTATTGGTTCAGATCGTGTGACCGGAGCTTTGGATATTGAAAAAGCGCTAGTTGAAGGAATTAAATCTTTTCAACCCGGACTTTTGGCAAAGGCAAACCGCGGATATTTATATATAGATGAGGTAAATCTTCTAGAAGATCACATAGTTGATTTACTTCTAGATGTCTCACAATCAGGAGAAAATGTCATTGAAAGGGAAGGTTTATCAATTCGTCATGCGTCAGATTTTATATTAATAGGCTCCGGTAATCCAGAAGAAGGTGAGCTTCGTCCACAACTGCTAGATAGATTTGGTTTATCAGTCGAAGTTGTAACACCGAATTCAATTCAAGAAAGAATTGAAGTCATAAAAAGGCGTGATTTGTATGATCAAGACCCCCAAAGTTTTCAACAAAATTGGAAAAAAGAAAATCAAAAGATTTGTAAAAAAATCTTAGATGCTAGAAAGATTATTGATAAAATAGAAACCCCAGAAAATATTTTGGAGCTTTGTGCAGAAATTTGTATTGAGTTAGGAAGTGACGGATTACGAGGCGAATTAACCCTTCTCAGAGCAGCCAGAGCTTTAGCAGCCTATCGAAATTCTAAAAAGATATTAAAAACACATATTAAAAACGTAGCCTCAATGTGCTTAAGTCATAGATTGCGGCGGGACCCACTTGACGAAACAGGGACATCGTCTCGTGTTGAAAGAGCTCTAAACACCGTTTGTGGGTGAATTATGGAAATTGATACTAACCAAAGGACAAATTTAGCCTTTTGGCTAGCCACCGTGAATCCAGCGCTTTTCGGTGGAGTTATTTTAACCGGGGTTACAGCAGCACATTCAGAAATTGTGTTAAATTTTTTTAAAAATTCTAATTTGAGTCTGAATAAAATCTTTTCAAGTTTTTCTACTTCTGATTTGAATGGTGGTATTGATCCGTTAGAAAGTTTGCACAAAGGGGTGTTAGTATACCGACAAGGAATTCTAAGTAGATCTGGTTGGTTTCTATGTCCTTCTTCAAACGAAATGCCCCAAGCTTTGCAGGTTACGTTAGCTGATCAAATGGACAGCGGAAAATTAGCTCCTTTGATCTTACTAGACGACGGACACAAACAAGATGAAACAAATAACACTAAACTCAAAGATAGAGTAGCTATTTCCATAGATCTAACAGATGTTAGGTACAACGAATTTTGTTTGGATTTTGACACAAAACAAAATGTGAAGACAGTTAAAGCAGAGATAAACGATGCTCAAATCCAATCGGTAATTATAAGTGCACTTAAATTTGGAATAGAGAGTATTCGACCAGTTTATATGACAGTCTGCGCAGCACAGTATCTAGCCGGAAGAAATGACCGAAAGAGAGTGGAGCAGGAAGATCTAAATTTGGCAGCTTCGCTGATTTTGGCTCATAGAGCGCTTTTAATTCCTGAAGAGATCCAAAATGATGCGGAGACCCAGCCTCCAACAGAACAGGAGGAAACGGCTAATAAGGAAACTAACCAAGAAAACAATGTGTCTTTACCCACTGAAATATTAATAGAAGCAATAAAAGCATCTTTGCCAAATAGCGTTTTTGAGCAACTCAGAAGTAACCTACGCCAAAAGACCAAAAGTGGAAGTGGTTTTGGAAATCGGCAGAAATCAAAGGTAAGAGGTCGGCCAAAACCATCAAGAAATTCACCGCCAGGCGATCAAGAACGAGTAGATGTTGTTGCTACCTTAAGATCCGCAGCGCCATGGCAAAAATTAAGAAAAAAACAATTCAAAATAGCAAAAAATATAATTATTTTCCCAAGTGATATACATACTTTTAATTTTGAAGATAGATCAGAAAGAGTAATAATTTTTTTGGTTGATGCTTCTGGTTCGGCAGCCATGAATAGATTGGGAGAGAGTAAGGGCGCAATCGAATTAATGCTAGCCGATTCATACGCAAAGCGTGATTTTGTCAGTTTGATTTCTTTTAGAGATACCAGCGCTGAAATTTTACTTCCTCCTACGAGGTCACTTGTCCAAACAAAAAAAAGATTGAGCGCGCTAATGGCAGGTGGAGGGACACCATTAGCAACCGGTCTGGATGCTGGGATTAAACTTGCTCAAACCTGCCAAAGATCTGGGAAAATGCCAAGCCTAGCAGTTCTGACCGATGGGAAAGCCAATATAGATCTTGATGGCAACCCAAATAGAGAAAAAGCGCTCTCTGACTCTATTTTAGTAGCCAAAGTAGGTAAAAAACTAGATATGAAATCGGTATTTATTGATTGCGGGAAGCGTGCAAATAGTAATTTGAATGATCTTGCAACCTCGATGGGCGCAAATTATGTCTGTCTGCCTAGAACTAATGCAAACAATATATCTAATTTAGTAAAAGCTAACTTAGGGGTCTAATGGAACTTAGCATACCATCTACATGGCCTAATAATGAATATTCACGATATGTAAAAACAGGCTTCCATTCTTGGCATATTCAAAGACTGGGAAAATCTGGCGGAAAGAAAATTTTGTTTATCCACGGTACTGGCTCTTCATGTCACAGTTGGTCTAAATTAGCTGAGTTTTTACTTAGTCAATATGAAATTTTATTAATCGACCTACCTGGCCATGGGTTTTCTGATTTGCCTGCACCAAATAAAAGTTCTCTCAGAGAAATAGTAAATGGCTCCATGGATTTATTGGAAAAAATCAATTTCTCACCTGATCTTATAGTTGGGCATTCTGCAGGAGCGGCTATAGCTGTAATACTTTCAGAAAAAATGAAGGTTAGTAATGGTGCAATGTGCATAAATGCTGCCTTTGGTGAATTTCCTGGATTGGCTGGCGTGATGTTTCCTATTTTTGCCAAAATCATAGCTGTGGTCCCATATTCCTCAGACATATTGGCAAGTTTATCAAAAAATAATGAAAGAACAGAAAAATTGATTGCCAATACAGGGTCTAAAATTTCAAAAGAAAATTTAGAATATTACAAAATGCTTTTTTCCAATCCCAAGCACGTTAAAGGAACTCTAAAGTTGATGGCAGAGTGGGATCTTTCCGAATTTTTAGCAGATTTAAAAAATTTTAATTCAAATATAAAATTTTTAGTCGGAGAGATGGATAAAACCGTCCCTATAAGTGTTTCTAAGAAATGGTCGAAACAAGTGCCAAACGGACACTATATTGAAATTTGTGGAGCTGGCCATTTAGCCCATGAAGAACAACCACGTGATGTGAGCCAGTCTATAAAGGACCAGCTCAGCATTTAAAGTTTATTAAATTTATTCTGATACAGAAGTTAAATAAGCCCAAATGTCTTGAGCATCTTTTTCCTTTTTAAGTTTGTAAGACATTTTAGACCTTGCCTTACTATCATCCAGAGAAGCCCTCAAAAACTTTGTGGGGTCTGCAACGTAGGAAATAAAATCATCCTCTGACCATGCAAAACCTGTTTCCCCAAGAGCTTTTAAACTCTTTCCGTACTTAAAACCATCGACGCTAGCGGCAATCCTACCTGCTAACCCATATAAATTGGGGCCAGTTTTGCCACCTTTTAAAATTACATTGCCATCATTATCTACAATGCTATGGCATGACTTACATTTTTTATATGCTTTTTCTCCTGCACCAGCGTCACCTCCTGCAAACACTTGGGAACCTAAAAGGCACAAGACAAAGGCCGTTTTTAATAAAAGTCGCATTGAATTCTCCATTTTCCTATATGCTAAAAATAGGACAGTAGCTTCAATGTCAAGAAGGGTTGTACTCTAGGCTACAACCCTTGCAATTGCGCACTGTTTCCATAGAACATTTAATGCACTAACTAGATGGTCTATATCTGCGTCTGAATGCAGCGGTGAAGGGGTAAACCTTAATCTCTCAGTCCCTTTAGGTACAGTCGGATAATTAATAGGTTGTACGTAAATGCCGTAATCTTGCATTAATATATCTGATAACATTTTACACTTTACAGGATCTTTAATCATTACAGGTATAATGTGGGATGGATTGTTCATATGCGGAATTCCAGCTCTATCCAAATCGCTTCTGAGTTTGCGCACCTGTCGCTGCTGACGTTTTCTTTCCAGCTCAGAAGATTTTAAGTGAGCTATGGATGCTCTTGCTCCTGCTGCTATAGCAGGCGGTAACGCAGTTGTAAAAATAAAGCCACTGGCAAATGATCTGATAAAATCACACAGGACTTCAGAGCCAGTTATGTATCCACCCATGACACCGTACGCTTTGCCAAGAGTACCCTCTATTAGCGTAATCCTCTCAGATAGTCCCAATTCCTCAGATATTCCTCCTCCTCTTGGCCCATAAAGTCCAACTGCATGAACCTCATCCAAATAGGTCATCGCATTATGACTTTCTGCCACTTCAACGATTTCCTCCATTGGGGAAATATCGCCATCCATCGAATAGACAGACTCAAATGCTACAATTTTAGGGCGTTCTGGTCCTATAGCTTTCAACTTCCTGTCTAGATCTTCTGGATCATTATGTTTCCAAATGACTTTATCTGCACGAGAATGCCTTATGCCTTCAATCATACTTGCATGATTTGCAGCATCAGAAAGTATGACCGCATTAGGCAGCTTAGAGCCTAAAGTTCCTAAAGATGCCCAATTTGAAACGTAACCTGAAGTAAATAGCAGCGCGGCTTCTTTTTGATGCAAATCTGCTAATTCTTTTTCCAAAAGAACATGATGGTGATTGGTTCCAGAGATATTCCTGGTCCCACCTGCTCCACAGCCATTAGTATCGATCACATCCTTCATAGCATCTTTTACAATCTGGCTCTGTCCCATTCCAAGATAATCATTTGAGCACCAAACGGTGACGTTCTCAGGTGAATTTTCATCATAACTTTTTGCTTTTGGAAAAGCTCCACATTGACGCTCTAATTCAGCAAAAATTCTATAATTACCCTCTTTTTTCAGCAAATCCAATTGATCCGCAAATAAAGCATCAAAGTCCATTGTAGTCCTCACTTAGATAGTCTTGTTTTGATTTTGTTTTAGGTAGCATCCATCGCCACAAACGAGCGTCAGGTATCGGTAAAACCATAAACCAGTGTTCCAACAGTGCCATTAAGGAAATAGCAAAGAGCAAAGAGAACCCTATGATTTCAAAAGAATTTTGAACAGCAAATAGCCGTTCAACCCAACAAACTGTCGCCAGAGTTAAAAGTGTTACAGATATTGAAAAAAACCAATTCAATTTTGATATCTTAAAGTAGCTTTTCAAATGAGAAAGTGTTTTAGGGATAAACTCCACGTTTATATGTGGAACTCCCAAAAATAAATTCAATTTGGCAAAAATCCTCGCAAAATACAGAATTATAAAAGTCCATATCCCAAAATGATTTTCTTGACTGTAACCCAAATATACTACTGCACCAAGTGCAGCTAGTAATGATATTTCGTGATAAGCCAGGGTGCCCCATGCACGGATAAATTTTTCAAAAAAAGTTATGTTATTGGGACAGTCTAATTTGTTTGGTCCAGTTATCACACCCGTTAAAAATGTAAGTTCAATCCATGCCCAAACTAGTAGTGCTGAAATAAAAGCTAAATATGAACCCACATCCGTTAAATTTGAACTTGTCGTCCATACACCCCAAAGACCCACTAACAAAATAGGTGAACTCATAATGCAGATCTTCAGCTTAGATAATCGGCTAAAATTTTCTGTCAATCTGACAACTAACAGTATCGATCCAGTAGAAAACCACCAAAAAAATACTGCAGCAAGCATGGCTATGAAGATAGAGCCGGCCATTAGTATGCTGGCTCCATTCTGGTAACATCAGGTACTTTGTTGCTTTTCGCTGGCACCGCCAAGAGCGAAAGAAAAATCAGAGCAGCTTTAGAACTACACCAGATCTGCTTCAGTTTGTTATTACCCTTCTTTGCCTCAGCAAGTTCTGCATTAACTTTTTGAAGTTTGCGTAATTTTGCAAACCACTTTGGATTATCTATATCAAGAGTAATCGGAAAGATTTGCTTACTTAATTCCGAAGTTTTGGTAAATACTTCTTCTGCATACCAGTCAGGATCAACTCCTAAAGCCTTGTGAAAGGCTGGCCTTTGATGATCCCGAATATACATGGTTGCGTATACTGCAGTGAGAAAAAACTTAATCCAAAAGACATTTATTCCAGACGTTAGTTTAGGATCCGTTTTCATCAAAAGTGCAAATGCCTCACCATGAGAAAATTCATCATTGCACCATTCTTGGAACCATTTAAAAATTGGATGAAATCTATGTTGAGGGTTTTTTTCAAGGTGACGATATATTGTAATGTAGCGCGCATATCCAATTTTTTCAGATAGATAAGTCGCATAGTAGATAAATTTTGGACGAAAATACGTATACTTCTTTTTCTGGGTTAAAAAACCTAAATTTACGGCTACTCCAGCTTCTCGAAGAGCATCGTTAATAAATCCAGCATGTCTAGCTTCATCACGAGCCATTAACTGAAAAAGTTGAGTAATATCTTTATTCGAACCCCTTCGTTTCATTTCCTTATAAAGCACACATCCTGAGAACTCTGCTGTGCAAGAACTGATCAAAAAATCTATAAACTCTTTTTTTAATTGAGGCTCCATACCCTCCCAATCTACTTTATCCCAATCATCATTCTTCTTGAAGTGTCCCTTATTTGGATCGCTAAGCATTCTTTCAATAAGTGGCTGCCACTCTTCAGAAATCTGACTCACGTCAATCGCATCAAGCTCATCAAAATTCGTGGTATAAAATCGTGGTGTTAAAAGGGTGTCCTGCATCGCAACCTCAGTTGCCATGTCGCTATCAAGTGCCGATTGAATTGCGATTGCCTCTTCAGCTGTGGTAGCGTCTGCTGAATGCTTATTCATAGCGTTGCCTCCTCAGAAAATGAAAACTCACAGAGTTCCATAACTTCAAAATCACCAAAGGCCTTGGTCCATAGTCTTTCTAAAAAGCTTGCCCTTAAAATTATCGCATCCCTATTCTCTCTGACTATTTCGCCAAACGGCGCCATAATTTCAGGACCTTGAACCTGTACTTCATCTCCTGGGTAGATGATTGCACCATTATTAAAGCGAACATGTGCATGGAGACTTTCAAATTTATGACTGACCTCCACGGTACATGGTGCATGTTCTTTAGTTTTCGTGAAAATACCCACTTTATTCCCCTTTCGTGGCTTTGGCTAATAATTCGGCAAATGCACGTGCGTTATCCGCACCAAACCCCATTAGATCTGCTTGCCAATTCGTTACCGGATCAAATATCGAAATTCTGTTATTATCTCTCCAGATAATCTTAACAGGAAGGTTTACAGAAACATTGATCTTTTTTCTCTCTCGTTCAATGACTCTTGCTACTCCAGAGATAAAACCGCCCTGATCACCATCTAAGTTAACAATAATGTTACCGTCTTCACCCATGACGCTGACGGCCCCACTCTGCTCACCTTTTATAATGAGGCTCGCTTCCGCAACTACTTTTGCTTGAGGCGGACTAGAAACAACTGGCATACCAGAGAACCTAAACGTAGCTACAGCAATTAAAATTACAAAAACCAAAAGAAACATTGCGATTAAAGGGACGCGCGGAATTGTTTCAACTTGTTTTTTTGAAATTTCTAAGCTGGTCATATTTTTTCTCCTAACTCACTACAGCGTCCAAATCGGACGCGGTTTGATTTGGATAATTTTTTACTTCAACCAATCTCGCTTTGGCCGCATTAGCTAGAATTTCAGCAACTTCAGGTGCAGCCGGAATACATCGTAGGCTAGGCTGAGGCTTTTTGAAGTGCCAGGAGCGGACATGAGGCCAAAGAACCAAAAAAGAAAATTTAGCATCTTGGGTCGTATCAATAGCAATACTGCCAAAACCCTTTGATCCTGAAGCAAGTGCAGCATTTTCAATTTTTGTAAATGGCAGGTTGAGGGTCACTGTCAGCGCAGCACCAATTCTCATAACAATGCGCTTATTCGTAATTGTATAAACTGTCGTTTTAGCTTGAATATAGCCAACTATAATAAGAAGTGCAGCAACAATAGAAGCTAAAACTAAGAAAGGAAATGATACTTTAAAAGCTTGCTCTAAAGGCATGATATCAGATACCGAAATAAATCTCCACGCAAATAGAAAAGCAAAGTAACCTAACACCCAGTATATATTCAGTGACTCAACCGTAAGACGCCACCAGTTTGGTTGTCCCTGCCACAAAATGACCTCACCTTCAGGAGGGCGTTCGGGAAGTCCTCTTATTGGTTCAAAAGCAAAATCATCGTGTGACATTTAAATTTCTCCTAAATTAAAGTTGAGGCTCAAATCTTTCTTCCGAGGCATATAAATGTCCACCTGCATAATAGGCAGAAATTTTATCTTCCTCTAAAAGAGTGACTTGGTTCTTAGAGCTGTGCTTTGGAACATCATTAAAATGCTTTCCAAAAATTGACTTGATTGCAACTCTATCTTTATGAATTCTTGCCAGTGTCATAGGGACTAATCGACTACCCTCACCGTGCTTCATATCTAATTCTATTTCTAGATAACGAACAAGCTGCTCTGGTTCATCGATCCACATATCCGAAATTTTTCCGACAACTTCTCCGTCTCCTGCAACCACAGGTAAATCACGAGGATCACGTCCCGCTCCCACGAAAAATTTGCTATTTGCAGACATTGGAATTATTTTGGGATGTCCATGCCCGTCTAATTCTGGAACATCTCGGCGTGGCGCCCATGATGCTGGTCCAACACCATCTTTCATAGGATCTCCAGTAGGTTCAAAAGGATATCCATTCGCAACACTCGTTTGCTCTAAAGCAACTGCTCGATCTTCACCTTTACCATTTGGCACAGTCACTTCACCGCGTCCATGTGGCAGTTTAAAGGTCTTTGCATCTGGTAATGGGAAAGGGCCTTGATTGGGGGCTTCGCTACCATCATCGTTTTCTAGAGGGTAACCTTCACGCATATTTTCTCTCTGAATATAAAAAATTAACAGAGCAAAAAAGATCCAGAATAGCCATATAGATGCGCTAGCTAAATCGAAGTTTCCAAATAATATCAGGTCCATTTTATTTCCTTTCAACATTTCATATTACATGGGGAAATCAGCCACACCGATGCGTGCTGATTTCTGATTAGACTTTATTTCTTTGTTTCGTGCACTTTTTATTAGTGGTGACAGCATCACCAGGGTCACCACAAGAAGTGTCAATTCTATATGATAAACAAATAAATAGCCTGTAGCCTCGCTATTTAACGAAGCTCCTAAACTATTGTTCAATGCAAAGGCGTTCACGATATCTCGTGTGGCTCCACCTATTGCAATGGCTAAACCTGCGCCTGTAGCCTGCGCAGCTCCCCAAGCTCCCAAAGCCAACCCGCGTCCTGATTTACCTGACAATGGTAAATTCATGGCGGCGATGAGCGTTGAAACTGAAAATAAACCAGCACCTAAACCTATTAAAAAAGTGCCGGCAAAAAATAATATAACAGATAAAATTGGTGAGGCGAAAATTACACACGTGAAAGCAACAAAGCCTACCAATACGCCAAAATTCATCAAATTACTCGGATCTATACCCTTATTTAATCTCTGTGCAGCGATACCAAATCCGAAAAGAGCGCCCCCTGCCCAAGCAACAGTAAGCCATGTAGTTTCACTGACGCTTAGCTTTAAAACTTGGCCTCCGTAAGGTTCGAGCAGGACATCCTGCATATTAAATGCAAGGGTTCCAATGAATACAACCATAATAAGTCGAGCATTATCGCCCTTATTTATGAAATCTGCCCATGCCTCTCGGAACATTGGAGGAGGTTCAACTCTTTGCCCCTTTGGCATTGGTTTAACATGCTCTTGTTTCCAAAGGGCTACTAAATTTAATACTAGACCAAACAAAGCGGCGCCTTGAACTACTCTAATAAGACGAAGGTTTGAAAAATCTTTTAATAAATAGCCAATAATCAGCGCGGATAGTCCCATGCCAAGTAAAAACATAACATACAAAAGAGCAACAACGCGCGGCCGTTTATCTTTTGGCGCTCTATCACTGGCAAGTGCTAAACCTGCTGTTTGGGTCATATGCAAACCGAGGCCAGTCATTAAAAATGCAAGACCAGCAAGGACTTCCCCAGCCCATGAGGGACCAATGGTTTGATCACCAGATAAAACGATTAGTGCAAATGGCATGATCGCTAAACCACCCATTTGCCATAGAGAACCAAACCAAATAAATGGAACTCTTTTCCAACCGATCGCTGACCGATAATTATCAGACTTAAAACCTAAAGCGGCTCTGAAGGGAGCAATTAAAACTGGTATTGCCACCATAAGCGCTACAATAGTCGCTGCCACACCAAGCTCTACAATCATAACTCTATTAAGGGTCCCCAATAAGAGAACCGTCGCCATACCAACTGAGATTTGAAACAACGAAAGCCGGAGCAATTGACTAAGAGGCAAGTCAGTGCTCGCAGCATCTGCAAATGGAAGAAGTTTTCTAGTGAAACTTAAAGCGATATGAGGCTTTGAACCCGACATTAAATACAACTAATACCTTGTGAAATATAAAATCCTGAAGAAACTCTCCCAAGGTCTTTGACCTTGGCAATTCCAAACAGATTTTCTGAAATTTTGCCCAAAGAATGAGGAACCATAACTGGGGATTTGTCTCCTTTAGGAGCTAATTTTCCCAAATACCACATAACTAGGAGTAGCTTAGTTCTTGGAGCAACAGTAAAAATAACTTCCTTTGTAGTCCTTTGTTTTAATCCAATTAAAATTCTGGAAAGATCATTTAATGAGTAATAAATCAGGCTATCCATAGCGATAACATAATCAAATTGCCCAAGATCTTTGTTACATAAATCACCGACATGGAAATTGATTTTCCTGTGATAATCTTTAGGTATTCTGTTTTTAGCAATCTGAATAAGAGAATTGCTAATATCGGTAGCGACTACTGAGGCACCCCTTTTTACAAGCTCTGTTGTTAGTTGTCCGGTGCCGCAACCAGCATCTAAAATTCGAGCCTCACTTAAATCGTTAGGTAATTGACCTAATAATTTATTCCTCATTCTTTCCCTGCCAATCCGCACGGTTTGACGAATTTTAGAGACTGGAGCATCCGAGGTAAGCTGCTCCCAAGTCTTTGAGGCAGTTTTATCAAAATAAGTCTCAACGCGAGAAAGCGTTTGGTCATAAAGCATCAATCAAAACCTAATAATTCAAAGATATCTCTGTCTTCTAATGGCGCTGGAGCAAGAGGCTCTGTACCATTCCACAGCTTTTCAGCCAGTCGGACATACTCCGCTTGAACAGCTACCACCTCTTCATCAGCATCCATCTCAAAGAGTGTTTTCTTTTTCAATCTAGATCGTCGAATTACATCAACATCCGGCATGTGTGCTATTCTACTAAAGCCTACTTCTTTACAGTACCGATCAACTTCATTTGTTTCACGAGAACGGTTTGCAACACATCCAGCAAGCCTTACCTTGTAATTATTCGATTTAGCTTGCACAGCAGCGATTATTCTATTCATCGCGTAAATACTGTCAAAATCGTTTGCTGTGACAATCACAGCGCGGTCCGCATGCTGTAAAGGTGCTGCAAATCCACCGCATACAACATCTCCTAAAACGTCAAAAATTACGACGTCCGTGTCTTCAAGCAAATGATGCTGTTTTAATAATTTTACTGTTTGCCCAACTACATAACCGCCGCAACCAGTTCCTGCGGGCGGCCCACCTGCTTCAACACATTTAACACCATTAAAGCCCTCAAAGATAAAATCTTCCGGACGTAATTCTTCTGAGTGAAAATCCACTTCCTTTAGGATATCTATAACGGTTGGGACCAAAGAACCCGTGAGAGTAAATGTGCTATCATGTTTAGGGTCACATCCAATTTGAAGTACACGCTTTCCTAATGTTGAAAAAGCAGCGGACAAATTTGAACTAGTGGTTGATTTTCCTATCCCACCCTTACCGTAAACGGAAAAGACTTTCGCTCCTTCAATTTTCATGTCGGGGTCTTGATGAACTTGTACTGACCCTTCTCCATCTTGGCCACGTAGTTGCGGTGGGGACTTATCTAATGGGCTCATATCAAGTACCCTTTCTTTTTTAAAATTGTTAAAATCATTGGGCAGC
The DNA here is from genome assembly GCA_012270125.1 of Paracoccaceae bacterium. Lineage (GTDB taxonomy): Bacteria > Pseudomonadota > Alphaproteobacteria > Rhodobacterales > Rhodobacteraceae > Salinivivens. Next base: position 39,337 of record JAAXIY010000033.1, on the reverse strand, counting down.
TACTCCTTCCATCCGATCCTCAAGAGTGTCAGCCGCGTCTTGAAGTGCAGCAATTGTTTCTGGATCAGGGTTCCAATAAGAACGATCGTTTGCTTCCAACAATCTGTTCGCCATTCTAGAGCTTGCGGTAGGATTAAGCTCAGAAATTCTATTTCTCATTTCTTCATCAAGAACAAAAGTTTCACTAATTCTTTGATAAACCCAAGGCTCTACTTTTCCAGTCGTAGCTGACCAACCAAGCGTATTAGTTACTTGAGCCTCTAGCTGTCGAACTCCCTCGGCGCCATGTTCTAAGAGAGACTCGTAAAATTTTGGGTTGAGCGATCTTGATCGCGTTTCTAAAGAAACTTGATCAGCGAGCGTTCGAACCTTACCATTTCCACGCGTATGATCGGATATATAGACATCGATAGGTTTACCATCTCTAGCTCTGCTTACGGCTTTTGAAATTCCCCCTAGCGTGTCGAAATAATGGTCAACGGTCGTAACACCAAGTTCTATGCTTTCTAAATTTTGATAAGCTAATTCAACTTTTGCTAATACGCTTTTTAATAATTCCTGATTTTGCTTTGGCTTACCACTGGTTCCGTAAGCAAAACTTTTTCTAGCTTCATATGCATCAGCCAGCTCATTTTCTTCCTCAAAAGATGAACTATCTACCAGTTGATTAACGTTAGAACCATACGCGCCTTCAGCATTCGAAAATATCCTAAGAGCAGCTGTTTCAACATCACTGTTAGTCTTAGCCATATATTCCAAAACATTAGCTCTGATAAAATTTTGCAACGGATCTTCATCAGCCACAGCAGCCTTATATGCGGCCTCAGCCAACATTTTTGTTTGCAAGGGCAATAGATCTCTGAAAATGCCTGAGAGGGTCATTACGACATCAATCCTGGGCCTTCCAAGCTGTTCTAAAGATATTAAATCTGCTCCTGATAAGCGGCCAAAACTATCAAACCTTGGTTTGGCTCCTATCAAAGCAAGAGCTTGCGCTATTTGCTCTCCGTCAGATTTAATATTGTCAGAGCCCCACAAAACGAGAGCAACAGTCTTGGGTAATTCTTTGTGAGTTTTAAGCAATAAGTCTGCTTGGATTTCACCCTGTCTACAGGCGAAGGTAGTGGGCATTCTAAATGGATCAAATGCGTGAATATTTCTCCCCGTTGGTAGAATATCTTTTGAACGCACAATATCTCCACCGGGAACGGGAGGCGTAAATTTTCCATCAAGTGCATTTATTATTGCAGGAATTTCGTTTTGCTTTTTCAAAGAATTTAAAAGACTTTTTCTTTCTTCTTCTTTTATACCATCAATTGAGCTTATGTAGCTGCTACATTGACGATCTGAAAGTTCTTCACCCAAAATATGAAGGCCTTCAGGAACTAACGCCTCTTCTGTTTCTAAAATCTTAAGCCAAAGAGCTTCAATATTGTTTTCCGAAAAGTTTAAAGACTCAGCCTGTTCTTTAATTAACAGCTCCAACTCAGCTTGCTTTGGATCACCTTTAGTCATTTCACGCCAGCGCACTAAGCTGTCTTTCAACTCTAGCAAACCTTTGTATAGTCCAGCTGACGTTACAGGCGGCGTCATGTGGGTTATCGTTATTGCATTACTCCGGCGCTTAGCCAAACTGGCTTCCGAAGGGTTATTACAAGCATACAAATAGATATTTGGTAAATGCCCAATTAGACGATCTGGCCAATCGGCTCCACTCATACCAACTTGTTTTCCAGGCATAAATTCCAGAGCGCCGTGCATTCCAAAATGCAAGACTGCATCAGCATTATATTCGCTCTTCAACCACTGGTAAAATGTAGAAAAAGCATGTGTTGGCGTAAAACTTTTTTCAAAAAGTAAACGCATAGGATCACCCTCGTAACCGAAGGCGGGTTGCAGCCCTACAAAAACGCTGCCAAAATCTTTACCTAAAATAAAAACTGAATTTCCATCAGATTGAATGCGACCTGGAGCCGAACCCCATTGGTTTTCTATTTCTTCTAACCAAGGTGTATTGTTTATAATCCAATTGGCATCAACGCGAGCAGCCACATTTGCCTCTTGCCCAAATTTTGAAGAATTTCCATTTAGAATTTCTTCTCTTAATTGATCAGCTGAAGAAGGCATATTGATGGTGTAACCATCAGATTTCATCTGATGCATTGTTCGATATAATGACTGAAAAACATTTAGATAAGCAGCCGTTCCAGCTGCTCCTGCATTTGGTGGAAAGCCAAAAATAACAATTGCGACTTTTTTCTGAGATTTCTCTTTTATCCGCAGGTTTATAAGTTTTTCACAACGTTTCGTAAGCTCATCTATACGCTCATAGCAGGGAGCCATTGCCCTAAAGTCTTTGGTTTTGCAAAAATAGGAGCAACCATTGCACTCTCCACTCTCACCGTGGCGCCCAGCGAACACAGTTGGAACAGTTGCACCATCAATTTCTGGAAGCGCAACCAACATGGTTGTTTCAATAGGACCAAGTCCGCCAGTAGCGCTCGACCACTGAGATAAGGTTTGGAATTCTAATGGATGAGCCGCTATATACGGAACATCTAATTTATTGAGGACCTCAACCGCCGCTTCACTGTCGTTGTAGGCAGGTCCTCCAACCAAAGAGAATCCAGTAAGAGAAAGCAAACCATCTATTGTGACCTCACCGTCTATATTAAAGTACTTTTCAATCGCTGGCCTAGCATCAAGTCCTCCAGAAAATGCTGGGATTACTTGAATATTTTGTTTCTCAAAGGCCCGTATAACCGCATCATAATGAGCGGTATCTCCACTCAAAACATACGATCGCATCAATAAAAGTCCGATAGTTCCCCGATGATTTGTCTTTTTAGGAAATTCTTCAAAACTTTCTGTGATTTTATTTTTTAAGTCTGGATGATATAAACCGACATCTGGATACTCTTTCGGCAGACTAACAGTGCTTCCGCGCCAACGCTCAACCTTTGAATAACGAGAAATAAGAAATCGGAGCATTAACTCGATATTTTCGTCGGTTCCACCCAACCAATATTGCATTGCTAGAAACCAAGCGCGAAGGTCCTGCGACTTACCTGGAATGAACTTGAGAAGCTTAGGAAGCCTCCGTAGCATCCGCATCTTCTTTTCACCAGTTTCAGTTGAAGGCTTAGATGACCCCCTAAGTTTTTTGAGAAGCGCCATGGTGTTGCTTTGCGGAGAAAGCATATCTAAAGCGCCCATTTTAGTCTGCTTAACTAATTCTGCGTCACTAATCATTCCAACAATTGCATCACAGGAATTTCGCCTTAATTGAATTTCAGGCAATAATTTTTTGACATGATGCTCTAAGAAGAGAAGATTAATGATAATAATGTCAGCGTCCCTAATAGCCTTTTTGACAATCTCAAAGGACTCAGGGTCTTCATCCCATTCAGCAGCGGCGAATATATCAATTTTTAAGCCAGCAAAATCAGGCAACATATTATTCAATGCCCGCTCGCAAGGACGCGCGTTGTGAGAGTCTAATGTGACAATCACAATTCGATAGCTGAACTTATCTCCAAGATTATGATTAACACTACCGGGCATAGTGTGCCTTTGCTTCATATAAGGTTTCTATTGATATCTCGGAGTAACCATTGTTTTGAGCATATTTTTCAGTATTTTTTCTGGCCTTGCCCCGAACAAAAAATGGAATTTTCCTTAATTCTTTTTCAGCATCCTGTAGCCAGATAATTTTATGGTCTAAATTACCTTCTGTAACAGCTTCAGGTATTAATTCTGATTTTGGAGAGGGGCTATGTGCTGCATGATGACTAGGACCTGCCTGATCATGAAATTCAAAATCATCTCTAAACATAGTAAGCAAATGCTCTTCTAAACCCATAACCAATGGGTGAACCCATGTATCAAAAATAACATTAGCACCTTCAGGTCCCATTTGAGGGGAGTAACGAGCAGGAAAATCCTGAACGTGAACTGGCGCTGAAATAACCGCACAAGGAATTCCAAGTCGCTTACCAATGTGCCGTTCCATCTGAGTACCTAAAATAAGTTCTGGAGCAATGGCCTGTATATGTTTCTCAACTTCTAAGTAGTCATCTGATATAAGGGCATCTACACCAAACGAAGCAGCTAATTTACGCATAGGTCTGGCCATTTCCCTATTAAAACAACCTAGCCCTACCACCTCGAAACCAATTTCATCTCGCGCAATTCGGGCAGCTGCCATTGCATGAGTTCCATCTCCAAAAATAAAAACTCTCTTACCAGTAAGATACGTGCTGTCGACCGATGCAGAGTACCAAGGCAGCTGAGAATATGTTTCAGCATTAATTTCATTAGCACCTACAATTTCAGAAACTTCCTTTACAAAGTCAGAAAGCGCTCCAACACCAATAGGAACTGTTTTGGTGAATGGTTGCGAGAAAGTTCGCTCAAGAAATCGGCATGCCATTTCTCCAGTCTCAGGATACATTAATACATTAAAGTGCGCTTGGGATATAACTTCTATATCCCTTGGAGTGGCTCCATACGGCGCGCAGATGTTTACCTGAATTCCCATTGAATTCAGCACTTTGGTGATTTCCGTTATATCGTCACGATGCCTAAAGCCTAAAGCCGTTGGGCCAATCAAATTGCAGGTAATTTCTTCTGTTTTTTCTAAAGGCCTCGACAGCCTTTTCACAATTTGGAAAAATGTTTCGTCCGCTCCAAAATTTTCTTTTCGCTGATAGCTGGGTAACTCCAATGGAACAACTGGAACTGGCAGTCCTAACGTTTCAGCTAATCCGCCAGGGTCATCCTGAATAAGCTCTGCGGTACATGAAGCCCCAACTAGCAAAAGTTCAGGCTTAAATCTTTCATAAGCCTCGATACAAGATTTTTTAAACAAACTGGCCGTATCTGAACCCAGATCACGGGCTTGAAATGTAGTATAGGTAACGGGAGGTCTATGATTACGTCTTTCAATCATCGTAAACAATAAATCAGCGTAAGTGTCCCCTTGAGGGGCATGAAGAACCAAGTGTACGTTCTCCATTGCAGTCGCTACTCTTATTGCGCCAACATGTGGAGGGCCTTCATATGTCCAAACTGAAAGCTTCATGCCACCCTACCGATCTTAAGTTTCTCAGAGCGATTAATAGGGCGAGCAAAAAGTGATGCTAGATCTGCTGCTTGCTCATAAAAATGTATTGGGCTGAAAACTAATTCAATTGCCCACTTCGTGGTAAAACCTTTTGCCTCTAAAGGATTTGCTAATCCCAGACCACAAACTGTTAAATCCGGCGCACCCAGCAACAGTCTATCTAGTTGCTTATCCACATCCTGACCTTCTGATAAAGTCGTTGTTTCAGGCAAAAGTTCAAGATCAGGTCCCACCAATGTTTTATGAATATAAGGACTTCCAACCTCTATTAAGTTCATGCCACATTCTTGATTTAAAAATCGAGCTAATGGGATCTCAAGCTGACTATCTGGAAAAAAGAAAACAGAACGGCTTTTTAAAATTTTAGAAACTTTTTCAATAGCTAGTTCAGCACGTCTTCGCGGGGCATCTGTCACCGCTTTGAATGTGTTTTCGGAAACTCCAAAAGTATCCGCTATAGCTTTCAACCAAGCAGTTGTTCCATTTGCACCAAACGGGAAAGGTGCTGTTATCGGGATTGCTCCCCGACGCACCATTTCATCAAAACTAGCACCCAAAAATGGCTGAGCACAGATGAAGTAGGTATTACTACCAACTGCAACCTCATCTTCAACTCTTATTTGGGGTAATACAGAGACATTTTTCAAACCCAGTTGATCTAGAATTCGCAACATTTGGTCGTGAACTATATCTGGAAGAGCTCCAAGAATAAGCAGCTGCTTCTCCTCGGAAGGCTCCAGACCGCGAATCACTGCTTCCAAACAAGCATCTTCACCCTGCGTAAATGTTGTTTCTATTCCTGACCCTGAATAATTGATAACATTGACCCGAGGAAAATACTTTTCCGAAAGTTTTTCTGCTGCCGTTGCCAAGTCCAATTTGATTACTTCCGAAGGACATGATCCAACTAAAAACAAGCGCTTTATGTCAGTTCTTCTTGACAGTAATTCTGCTACCGTTCTCTCGAGTTCAAGCTGCGCATCAGCCATCCCTGCCAAATCAGTTTCCTCAAGTATTGCAGTAGCAAATCGAGGCTCAGCAAAGACCATCACGCCAGCAGCACTTTGCAATAAATGAGCACAAGTCCTCGATCCCACAACAAGGAAAAATGCGTCTTGCATTTTACGATGCAGCCAAATTATTGATGTCAAACCACAGAAGACTTCGTGTTGCCCGCGCTCCTTCAATACAGGTGCACTTGAACAGCCAGCTAGGGAATTCTCATTAGGCATGAGCGTCCTCCCAAGCTGACTGCATCCTAGCAGCCCTTAGTTTTATGAGAAATTGTAAAGCATTTACAAAATAGGCAACATACGCAACAAGAGCTAACAACATAAGCTGCTGCTCTGAAAATAAATTTATCCAGAGAGCGAGGACATACGCGATGTGCAAAAAAATCACGAAAAAGCTAACAATGTCTTCCCAAAAAAATGCGGGAGCTAAGAGGTACTGACCAAAAACAACCTTTTCCCAGATTGCACCGGTCACCATTATCAACATAAGAATAGATGTTTTGAAGATTATAGAAATCGTTGCGATCTGATAACCTTCGCCAGTATTCAAATATCGAATTACTAAGTAAGTGGAAACGAGAAAAACAAAAAATTGAAGTGGCGCCAGAACCCCCTGTACTAGCGTCCAAATAGTTTCATCCCTGCGCTTTTTTTCTTCTGCAGTATACAGCAAGTCGCGGTCTTTCTTTTGCTCTCTCTGTCCCAAAGCTGTCGGATGACTGGCAATGGGCATGACACAAGTATTGCTGAGCACAAAAATATGTCAATAAAAACTTACACTATTTTAAAAATACTGTCTATTTATATTAACATTTTTCAAATTGCATAAGCTCCTTAGTTTCAATGGAAAATCTTTGATTTTGAACGAAACAACTTGTCGGAACATAAAATTGGACAAATTACCTAAAATTAAGTATGCTATAAGACATTAAATTAGATTAACCGTTAGCTGCTTCGCCTAAGTCGTTCAGGGTTTGGAGGCAAGCGTGAATGAGAAAAATAATAGATTTTCACAAAGTTCGGATATAGATCATATTTCGAGCCTGGTTTACTCTGCGCTCAACGCTAGCAAAGGACATCTTTTACGGCCAGCTAACCCAGAGTGGGTTGAGCATGCTGGTATGCTTTTAGTTAGGCATTGTCTATCCAAGAACTTTAACTATTCAGCTGCTCTGCAAGAGCTATTAGAATTAGGCTTTAAGAGAGAGACAATTATAGACCATTGTATTCCAATAGCAGCTGTAAGGCTTGGAGAATCTTGGGTAAACGATAGTTTAAGTTTTTCCGAGGTAACTATCGGATCATCAAATTTACAAGTTTTGCTGAAAGAAATAGCTCAAAAAACAAAGCCAACCGTTGGTTTAGACAATGGAAGAAGGTACCTTATTTGCGTCCATCAAAGCGAACAACATACTTTAGGAGCTCTTGTATTGGGTGACATGCTGAGACGAAAAGGGCATTCATTAAAAATAAAACTAAATGCGAGTTCATCGGAAATTTGTGAACTCCAAAGAGCTAACGACTACGACGGAATATTTTTTTCAAGCGCGAGCTATCTTAGCGTTAAAGAAACAGCCGATTGTGTTAAAGAAATTAGAAAACAATGTAGTGAAAAGGTTTCCATTTTCTTAGGTGGAAGTAATATTGATAAGATTTCACAGGGTGTGGATTTAAGTGGATTTAACTTAGTAACAAACTCACTTGACGCTGTAACAGAATACGTTGAAAATAAAGCAAAAAGAGAAATTAATAGACTAAATGAGGCAGCGCAAGGATGAATCAAAAGCCAGATACCACTTGGGAATTTGGATCCATTCCAATGATAGAACCAGAGTATCTTGGAGGGGTGTTAGCGACTTCCTCAGATATTGCTTTTTTGATCGATGCCGAAACAAAAATATCATCTATTCTAGTCAATAAAGCTGAGAAATCGTATGGCGATTTAAACCACTGGGTCGGTCGAAAACTAACAAAGTTTCTTACAGTGGAGAGTATCCCAAAATTAGAGGCAGCGATTGCTAAACTAGAAAGTGATGAAACGGTTTTGTACGGTCTAGAACTAAACCACATAGATAATGCAGAATGGCGTTTTCCAATAAAATACAATATCCACCGGCTTGGCAAAGACGGCAAAATAATTTTGTTGGGCAGAGATCTTCAGTCGATCTCGGAAAATCAACAAAGGTTCGTGAAAGCGCAAATAGCCGTCGAAGAAAGTATTGAAGAAAAAAGAGAGTTAGAAGCGCACTTTAATGTTCTTTTGGCAAAAACTAGCGATGCTTTAGCTTTTGTTAACGCTAAGTCGGGAGAAATCATTTTTTCCAACCCTGCTTTCCAAGAAATGTTCTACAAAGGCTCCGAAAGCAATGAAAAAGTTTCGATTCAGTCATTTCTTTCGAATAAATCTGAAAGAAAAGGCTTTGTTGAGAAGATTTCAATTGCAGCTCATGGAAATTATGATTTGAGCGAGGAACTTGACACCGCAAATGGAGAGGTGATTTTCTCAGTAACTCCTGATGTCTACAGAGCCGCAGGGCAGCAAATTCTTATCTGTAAGTTTTTCCCCAAAACGATAAGGAAGCAAGGAGAAAAGGAACTTACGGAAAATCTATTAGCCACTTTCCACAGCAGCCCAGATGCTATAATATTTACAGACATAAATGGATCTATTCAGTACATAAATGATCGGTTTTTGGACCTAACAAATTCTAGTCATAAAAGTGAAGTAATAGCCAAAAATCTTTCAGACTATCTTGGAAGAGGCGAAATTGATTTAGCAATTATGTTAGAAAACGTGATGAAATCGGGGGCTGTTAAAACATATTCCACACATCTAAAAAGTGTTTTTGGTACAAAGATAGAGATAGAGGCATCTGTTTCTAGAAATAAATCTGATGCCAATGCCTTAGTAGCCTTTATAGTTAGGGAAGTTTCTGCATCACAAAGCAGGGATGGTACATCAAGTATCAATTACAAAGAAAATAATAAGCAAGATGAAATAGCAGCAAAAGAGTTAGTTGGGAGCGCAACACTCAAGGAAATCGTAACTGACACAACTGATGTTATTGAAAAAATATGCATAGAGGCAGCATTAGAAATTACAAATAATAATAGAGCTGCCGCTGCTGATCTTTTAGGGCTTTCAAGGCAGAGCCTGTATGTAAAACTAAGCAAGTTTGAGATATAAACTCCGGTTTATTTATTTTTAACTCTTTTTAACGTCCAGAAATGTTTCATTTGTTTTACAAAACTGTTTATTTTCAGTTGCATGATTTCATATTGTCAATAATATATGACACATGAGTGTCACGAATAGTAAACAGCCAACAACTTATCCTAATTTCTTAGTTGTTCTTGAACTTCTTAAACCAATAACTTGGTTTCCCCCAATGTGGGCTTATGCCTGTGGAGTTATATCATCCGGCGCATCTATCGCAGAAAATTTGGACTTACTAATACTCGGAATAATAGTCGCTGGCCCTGTTGTTTGTGGAATGAGCCAAGCAGCAAATGATTGGTGTGATAGACATGTAGACACAATTAATGAACCTAACAGACCAATCCCTTCCGGTAGAATGCCAGGTAATTGGGGGCTTAAAATAGCATTAGGAATGACATTACTTGCATTAGTCCTAGGTTGGCAGCTCGGCATTTGGGGGTTTATTGCAACGATCTTTGCCGCACTGGCTGCATGGATCTATTCAATAGAACCAATTCGATTAAAAAAATCTGGCATTTGGGGCCCTGGTTTAGTTGGTCTTTGTTATGAAGGCATTCCCTGGTTCACTGGTGCTGCAGTTATGCTGCAAGCATTTCCTGATACAAAAATAATCTTAGTCGCGATTGCTTATGCGATTGGTGCACATGGCATTATGACTCTAAATGACTTTAAAGCGTTGAAAGGTGATAAAGCGCTTGGAATAAATTCACTCCCTGTTCAATTGGGACCAGACAGAGCGGCCAAAATTGCTTGTTATGTAATGGCTGCACCTCAAATTTTCGTTGTAGCTTTACTCTACACTTGGGGACTTCCTCTATTTTCTGCTTTTGTCTTATTACTTGTATTTGGGCAATTCATAGCAATGCGGAGATTATTAAGCGATCCAGAAAGATATGCTCCTTGGTATAATTCAACAGGGGTTTTGATGTTCGTAAGTGGAATGATGGTTTGCTCTATCGGGATATCACAGGCGGTGGGACAATAATGATTGACAGTAAACAAAAAACGCTCGGATGGTTTTCTATATTCCGCCTTGGATTAGTTCAGGCATGCCTGGGTGCAATAGTCGTCATAATGACTTCAACCTTAAACCGATTAATGGTTGTTGAGTTATCTATGGCCGCTACAATTCCTGGGTTTTTGGTTGGTTTACATTACGCCGTTCAACTCTCTCGGCCAAAGTGGGGATTAATTTCCGATCTAGAAAATAATAGAACAAAGTGGATAAATCTTGGCATGCTAATTTTGGGAATTGGGGCAAATCTAGCAACTTTAAGCTTAATATTTTTCGCTGAAAACCCACTTATTGCAATGGTTATTTCCATTTTTGCTTACACACTCATTGGGTTGGGAGTTGGAGCATCTGGAACCTCTTTACTCGCACTTATGGCGAAACATACTGCAGAAAGACGTCGCCCTGCAGCTGCCATGATTACTTGGTTAATGATGATATTTGGAATTGCAATGACGGCGGGAATTGTTGGGATGCTATTAGTGCCATATAGCTTTGAATTACTTTTCAAAATTGTAGCTAGCCTTACATTTTTAACTTTGATTATATCAGTCGTCGCAACTTGGAGAATTGAAAATAATCTGGAAAAAGTAGAGCAAAAGAATGAAGAAAAAGCACCTTTATTCGAAGAACTAAAAAGTGTGTGGCAGCACTCAAAAACTAGAAATTTTACAATTTTTGTTTTTCTCTCAATGACAGCATACTTTATGCAAGAACTTATTCTTGAGCCATACGCTGGTATTGTTTTTAAGTACACTCCTAGTCAAACAACTTCCCTATCTGGTATGCAAAATGGTGGCGTATTTATTGGAATGCTCACTGTTGGTATACTCGCAACAGGGCTCAAACTAGGCACACTCAAGTCGTGGGTTCAGGCGGGATGTTTTGGATCCTGTTTCATGCTTCTATCAATTATGCTGCTAGGCCAGATGAAAAGTTTTCTGCCATTAGAATTTGCTGTAATTGGTCTGGGTTTTTTTAATGGCATGTTCGCAGTTGCCGCCATTGGCTCAATGATGAGTTTAGCAGGAAGTGGTGCCAAGAGTCGTGAAGGGACTAGGATGGGGTTATGGGGGGCAGCGCAAGCCATTGCTGCTGGGTTTGGTGGCCTATTGGGTACTATTCTTGTGGACCTTTTACAGTTAGTAGATCTAAGTCCAGTTAATGCTTATGGAATGGTTTTCTCAATAGAGGCAAGCCTTTTCGCATTGGCCGCTCTTTTAGCCAGCACATCAATTACGTTTAATAAAAGTTATGGGAAAAATATAGCAATACCGGGTGAGTAAAATGTATGATGTTATAATTATTGGCGGTGGCCCTTGTGGAGCTACTGCTGCCGAAGACCTTGGCAAATTAGGTCATAAAGTGGCTCTTTTAGATCGGCCAGGGCGAATTAAACCATGTGGTGGAGCGATACCACCGATCCTTATCAGAGATTTTGACATACCCGATCGTTTGCTTAAAGCCAAAATTGTAACGGCAAGGATGGTTTCTCCAACAAATCGCAGTGTAGATATACCGATCGAGAATGGCTTTGTTGGAATGGTAGATAGGGAAGAATTTGATGAATTCCTGCGTGAACGAGCCAGATCTATCGGTGTTACTAGGTTTTCTGGAACATTTGATAAAATCACTCGTCAGAATGGTGAGACAACAGTTGAATTTTTAAATCACGAAAACGAAAATAAAGAAAAAATTAGTGCCAAAATCATTATCGGTGCTGACGGGGCTAGAAGTAAAGTAGCAAGATCTGAAATTCCAGATGCAGATCAAATTCCTTATGTCATTGCATATCATGAAATTATCAAGGCACCTGAAGACTTTTCTGGGTATAAATCAGATCGTTGTGATGTCATTTATAATGGATCAATTTCTCCAGATTTTTATGGTTGGGTCTTCCCACATGGTGATACAGTCTCAGTGGGCATGGGAACAGGTGTAAAGGGATTTGATTTAAAAGACGCAACATCATCTCTCAGAATAAACTCAGGTTTAGAGGCTTGCGAAACCATTAGAAAAGAAGGCGCACCTATTCCACTTAAACCTTTAAAAAAGTGGGATAACGGTAAAGACGTTCTGCTGGCTGGTGATGCAGCTGGTGTGGTTGCTCCAAGTTCTGGCGAGGGAATATTTTATGCGATGTGTTCCGGTCGAATGGCCGCGTTGGCAGTGACCGAAGCTTTGAAAAATAATAACCCTAAGCTGCTTGCACTGGCTCAAAAATCCTTTGTCAAACAGCATGGTACTGTTTTTAAAGTACTAGGCGCGATGCAAAACGCATATTATAAAACAGATGATAGAAGGGAAAGATTTGTTTCTCTTTGTCATGATGTTGATGTGCAGACAATGACATTTGAAGCTTATATGAATAAAGAATTAGGAAAAGCTCAACCACTTGCACACCTAAAAATCGCCTTAAAGAATATTGCTCATTTGTTAGGTATTGTTTCGAAGGAATATACATGACGATTTTAATACCCGCCTGGAATAACGGAAATTTAGAGCCCGTAGAAAAGCTTGAAGTTCATAAGAGAGGACTAAAACACAAAGCCATCTCTATTTTTGTTTTTTGTGATGGAAAATTACTTATTCAACAGAGAGCACCTAATAAATATCACTCACCTAAACTTTGGGCTAACTCATGCTGTTCTCACCCAAATTGGGGAGAAAGCACAGAAGATTGTTCCCATAGAAGAATATTTGAAGAACTTGGTCTTAAAAACTTAGAGTTACGTTTTATTGATCAAATCGAATACAAAGCAAGAGTTGGTAACGGGCTAATTGAGCATGAACAAGTGGACTGTTTTTCTGCCATCTGTCAAACAACCCCTGAAGTAAAAATGAACCCAGAAGAGGTTATGAATTTTGCTTGGGTAGATATTGAAAAACTTAAAGAAAAAGTAAAACTTTCACCATCAGACTATACCCAGTGGTTCAAAATTTATTTAAATGAACATTTTGAGAAACTATTTGATTTTCAGCAAGCGTGAAGTGACGTTGAAATATTAACTTGAAAGGTGTTCAAGTTGACAAAAATTTTTGTTGCTGGCTCTACTGGTTACATAGGCAAAAACGTTGTTAAGTATGCTTTAGATAATGGCTTTGATGTTGTTACAGCAAAAAGACATTCAGATAATAAGCCTGGCCAGCTAAATAAGAAATTAAAAGTAATCAAAATATCAAACAATGATAATAATTGGATAGCTGATCTTGAAAAGGTAGATGTCATTATCTCATGTCTTGCAAGCAGAACTGGCGAACCCAAGGATGCTCATCTTGTAGACTATAAACTAAATTGTCTTCTTTTAGAAAAAGCAAAAGCTTTAAAATGTTCACAATTTATTTTACTTTCAGCCATTTGTGTTCAGAAACCAAGATTAGCATTTCAATTTGAAAAACTTGCTTTTGAGGAAGAGCTGAAAAAAAGTGGCCTGAATTTTTCTATTGTAAGGCCCACGGCCTATTTCAAGTCTCTATCTGGACAAATAGAAAATATAAAAAAAGGCAAACCTTACGTCTACTTTGGTGATGGACAAATAACGCAATGCAATCCAATTTCTGAGAAGGATTTATCACTGTATATTCTGTCGTGTATTAAAGACAAAACTAAGTGGCGAAAAATACTGCCAATCGGGGGGCCAAAGCAGTCAATAACACCCAAAGATATTGGTAAAATATTATTTGAAATATTTGAGGTGTCTCCAAAATATAAGTCCTTCCCAACAAAACTTCTTGATGCCATAAGACTGTTGCTATTAATAATTTCTCCTTTCTCAAATTGGGCTAAGAACAAGTCTGAGCTCATTAAAATAGCAAAGTATTATGCAACAGAGTCCATGTTAATTTGGGACGAAAAGAAAGAATGCTATGACGCAAATATGACGCCTTCAACGGGAAAAGATACTTTAAGAGATTATTTTTATTCTATAAAAAATCTTGACTTACAGTTGGAAATTGACCGCGACAGTAAGCTTTATTGATTTTTGATTTAGAAAAGTCTAAACGGCTGTGGGGATAAAATTGCAACGGATATAAAATTTAAGTGCCGTCTTTTGATTACACACAAGTTCCAATAATAATTAGCCTAATTATAATCTTAATTGGACTTACTTTTAGAGGGATGTGGCTCTGGATCTCGTTGACCGTTGCAATAGTCTTTCTATATATTGCCGACAAGGAAAGCATTGTTACGTTAGTTATTTACGCTTTAACAGCATCTTTGCTAATTTTCGGTTATATTAACATAAAACGAGGCTTAAATTATTCTGATCCTGAAAAATCCGATAGCACAGAATTTACATTTGCTGTCGATGCAAATAATTTATTGGGGCTCGTTGATTGGGATTTAAAAAAATTTTCGGATTTCATAGATGAACTTGAGAAAGATGAAATGGCCACACATTTGTTTTTTGATTATGGGATTAAAAAAACTTTAAAAAATGGTAATCTCCTTAATCCAAAAGAAACTGTTCCAATTGCGTTATGTAGAATTCTAAAACGAGATCGATATAACCTGACAGTATCTAAGAAGGGTCATAGCGCAGACCCCTTGATAATAAGGTATGCAGATAGAAATAATTTAACGGTGTTGAGTAATGATAAATTTGACAAGAGTTTTGATGATAAATTCTTTATAATGGCTGCGGCCAGATTGAAGCAAAAAGGACTAATTCGCCGCGTTGGCGTAGTTGAAGGCAAATTAACGATCATGTAATTTGATGTGTTTTAAATACCAACGTTCGCCTTAAAATTATCAAAATCAAATTTACTCGATATTTTAGAGCTTTCTTCCACGAGTGAAACACTTTTACTTATGATATTGTTAAGTCCCATCTCTGCGTCTTCATACATAGAAGTTACGTCAGCTTGATCAATAAACTTATCGGCTACAAAAATACTATCAAATATTAGGTTTTTATTTTTTGATCTGTTCTTATTAACGTGCTGCAGTACTATACTTCCAAAACCGCCCATCGATCCTTGTTCAACTGTTAGCATACAAGGATGGTGTTTCATTAACTGATTTACTAGCTCAACGTCCAACGGTTTTGCAAATCTTGCGTCAGCGATAGTAACACTTACACCCATTTTATTTAGCGCCACCTCAGCATCTTTAACAATATTCAAATGAGCACCAAACGATAAAATTACCAAATCTGAACCCTCTTGAATTATACGCCCTTTACCTATTTCTAAAACCTCGCCCCTTTGTGGTAATTGAACGCCAGTACCATTTCCACGGGGATACCTAAATGCAATTGGCCCTTGATCAAATTCTGAAGCAGTTCTAACCATATGAACCAATTCTGCCTCATCAGAAGCCGCCATAACAGTCATGTTAGGAATATTAGACATATAGGAAATATCAAACACTCCAGCATGAGTAGCGCCATCTGCTCCAACCAAACCCGCTCTATCAATCGCAAAACGTACTGGTAGGTTTTGCAACGCTACATCGTGAACAATTTGATCGTAAGCCCGTTGCAAAAAAGTTGAATAAATCGCGCAAAATGGCTTCATACCTCCTGCCGCAAGACCGGCAGCAAACGTCACAGCATGCTGTTCTGCTATTCCAACATCAAATACACGCTCAGGCAACTCTTTAGCCATTATGTTAATACCTGTACCAGACGGCATAGCCGCCGTTATCCCAACCACTCTTGTATCTAACTTTGCTTCTTCAAGAAGAGATTTTCCAAAAACACTTGTATATGAGGGAGCATTTGCAGGTGCCTTAGATTGCTGACCAGTCTGAACATTAAACTTTGAAACACCATGATATTTGTCCGCAGAGTTTTCCGCTGGTGCATACCCGTGTCCTTTTTTAGTGCAAACATGAATTAATGTTGGACCCGTTGATCTAAATTTTGCAGCACGCAAAACATATAATAACTGCTGCATATCGTGTCCATCAATAGGTCCTAAATAATTAAAACCTAGATCTTCAAAAAAAGTCGACTGGTTTTTACCTGTCACGAGTTGGCGTGCTCTTCTAGCACCCTCTCTCAGTGACGACGGCAAGTGGCTCTCGATTTCTTCACCAAATAGTTTCAGTTTTTCAAATGCCTGATGTGAATTGATTGTAGATAAATAAGACGACATTGCGCCAACTGGAGGAGCAATAGACATTTCATTATCATTCAGTATTACAAACATCCTCTTATTTTCACTTCCAGCATTATTCAAAGCTTCGTAAGCCATGCCAGCCGTGATAGATCCGTCTCCAATGACAGCAATAGTATCACCGACAGGCTGCCCTAATTCTCTAGCCATAGTGAACCCAAGAGCAGCTGATATTGATGTTGAACTGTGAGCAGCTCCGAAAGGATCATACTCACTTTCACTGCGTTTAGTGAATCCGCTTATACCACCCTTTTGCCGAAGACTGATCATGTTGTTTCGGCGCTCTGTAATTATTTTGTGTGGATAACACTGGTGACCAACATCCCAAATAAGCTTATCAAACGGAGTATTAAATACAGCATGCAATGCTACAGTTAACTCCACAACTCCAAGTGACGACCCTAAGTGACCTCCTGTCTGAGAAACGATTTCAATTACTTCATTTCGAAGCTCTTTAGATACTTGATCCAGTTGGGCATCGTTTAGAACGCGCAAATCTTTTGGGCTTTTCACCTTATTCAGTATTGAGTTTTCTAAGTTGTTAACCATTCTTTTATCCCCAAGTAAACGCCCCGCACTGTTAAACAATGCGAGGCGCTTTCACTTTATTTTACATAAAGCATTTTTCTTGAATGAGATCACTCATAAACAGGATCTCCGGTAGTAGCCAGTTCTGGCCAGTACTGTATGACATTAGCCCCTTGCAGAGGTTGCTGATAACCTTTGTGACAAGTCTTACATGCAGCCTTCGGAGCGTCTCCGTGCTTAGGACCTAACCGGCTCTCAGGATAAACATCACCAAGTGGGATAAGGTAGTCATTATTCATCTCCTGAACCATTCCAATACCCAACGAAGCAGTACCCCACTGGGGCGTTACTTGCTCAGTATCGTAAAACGCCCTTGAATTGTGGCAGAGAACACAATTTTTCCCCAATGAGTTTGAAAAATAATTCATTAGAGAGTAGGTACGTTCTGCTTGCTGGATTAGTGGGTCACCAGGCTCATTGGCCACTCGAGATTCCAAATCATGAACCCCAATCGTCTCGTAATCCACCAGATAAGCTTGTAATGCATCAGAAGGTAGAGACGTATACTGGCTAAGCGGAGTGACACGGTTTTGAATTGCAGACCACCCCGCTGTGGCTTCGTTCACAGGGGTTATATCAAACCAGATCTCACTGGGGACATTTTGCCCCCTATGACATGTCATACAAGTGACGCCTACTTGCTTATTGGCATTAACATGACCATCCCAGTTTTCATTTATATTCTGGGTCATTTGGATCATTTTTCTAGCTACAACCTTAGTGTACAGGTTATCCTCACCATAAGTTTCTAGGTCACCTTCTCCATGGCAGTAGGCGCACCCTTGTTCAGGAGAAACCCAATTTGTCATTGCGGCCATAAGTCGGTTGAAGTTATCTTCAGTCAAATTACCAAGCACTTGAACATTTTTATAAATGTCTTTTGCTAAGTCCTCTGAACCGTCTGGTTTATAAGGCTCATCTTCCATAAGAAGTGCGATATCCGGATCTGGAGTGTTTAAGTCGCTCTCAAATTCTGTAACCGACATACCAGTTCCTCTAGGACCGGTCTGCAAACTATCTGTTGCATAGGGTTGGCCCAAGACAACTATCAATATTGCCAATGAGACTGCACCGCCCAATACCCCAACCAGAATTGCTGGACCAAAAACGTTTGTTGGATTTTCTCTATTCCATAAATTAAACCATTTAGGTAACATTTTTAGTCCTCCTTACCTATGAAAGCTTCATATGAGCCAAAGTTTTCATAACCGTAGGAGCCATCATACATCGGCGCAAAATGGTGTTCTTGAGCCCAGATGAACCAGTTATCAACTACTGTCCCTGTTAACAAAATACCTATTCCACCAGTTATTGGACACAATACGGCGAACCACCAAGCCCACCTGTGGATACCTTCCATTGTTGCATTGAAGCCCATTGTCCAACGCCAAAACAGAGCTGCACGCTCTGAGGCCGTTCCTCGATCGTATATCTGTTCGAGTTCACGATCGCCACCAAATCGCGTAGTAGCGAGAATGGTACCACCATGCATAGCAAACAAAAGTACCGATCCATATAAGAACACAATGGATAATGCATGGAATGGGTTGTAGTAAAGGTTTCCGTATCTAATAGAATAAGCTGTCGTCCAATCTAAGTGAGGGAAAATACCATATGGTACGGCTTCTGACCAACTACCCATAAGAAAGGGGCGGAAAAGTCCAAGCACCAAGAAAAGCCAAATTGCTGCGGCAAACGCCCAAGCAACGTGTTTCCCCATCTTGTGCTGCTGCGCCAAAAGATATGTTCGCAACCACCAAGTTGATACCGACACTAATAAAAAGAAAGAAGCTATAATATACCAACCACCGTCATTAAGCGGAGGCATACGCAGTCCCCATTCTGGACCAGGAGGTTCTAGAGCGAGCCAAAAGAATTGTCTTATGAACTCTGGAATAGACCACCCTACTTGAGCCAGCATATTTAATCCTACTATGTTGAACCATAGTAAGCCTGTCGCCAAAGATATAACACCTGTCCATCCCAGATATACTGGGCCAAGCTGAGCGTTACCTAGCCAACCTATCAAATTTGAAAAACGAGGATTGCCTGCGCGCTCTGAGGACATGTTATTTTCATTGTCCATTCCCATTTCCGCAGGGCCACGCACCTGCACTTGGGTAAATATATTTTGATACTCAATCATGATTACATACCTATTTGACTTGGCCAGATTGGAAGTTCTAACCACCAATTCCACCATTCAGGCCATCCTTTGGTCCAAACTGGTCCGGAAATAATGATACAAACCGCTGAGAAGAAAACAGCATTTATTGCCAATAGAAACCCAAGTCTATGAATTCCTAAAGTTCCAATCGAGTAACCTATAAAGTCTCTGAAAAATGTATCTTCGTTATCAGGGCCCATAGCTTCTTCTCCTTCTTCAGGATTAGCTGCACTCAAAACAAGCGCACCATGCAAAGCCAGAGCGAGTGTTGTTGTGAAAAATAATGTCACAGCAAGCATATGAGCTGGATTATAGTGAAAATGGAGGTATGCGTAACCTGTGTTACTCACCCAATCCAAATGACTAAAGATCCCATAAGGAAAGCCATGTCCCCATGCTCCCATTAGGAGCGGTCTAAAGATAACCAAAGTTACATAGGCCAGGATAGCAAAAGCAAAAGCAAAAGGAACATGATATCCCATGCCTAACTTTCTACAAATCTCAACCTCTCTCAAAGCCCAACTTACAAAAGCGCAAGTCGCACATATGGTGATAATTTGCCAAAGTCCCCCTTCAAGTAAGGGAGCCATTGATAACCCATAACTTAAATCAGGAGGAGCTATGTTGATCAACCAGGGATTAAAAGTTCCCTGCTGACTTGCTCCCCAAAAAATAAGGATTGTGCCCAAAAGGGCAAAAAAAGCAGTCGTTACGCCAAAAAATCCAACGTAAAACGGTCCGACCCAAAAGTCGAACAAGTCACCGCCTATTAAAGTGCCACCTCGGACACGATATTTTCTTTCGAAGCTGAGCAATGCCATCTCTTCTCTCCGCGAATTTCGGTACGTTCATTTAAAACGAGAACCGATAGTTATAATCTGTTTGCCACGGGCAAGTAGCGAAGCCAAATGCCCGTGACTTAATTCTTTTAGTTCACCTTTTGCAAAACAAAGGGTTAGCCGCCAGCTGCTGCAGCTGCGGACTCAAACCAATTGAAATGCTCCGTGCTTAGCAGAACAAGATGTATCATTGCTGCTAGCAAGAATAGGAAAACACCTTGTGCTACAAACACACGGCGCGGATCGAAAACGAGCCAGATTTTATAGAATTTAGCCATAAATCAATCCTCCCTAAAATGCGAACCAAGGGCGGTAGATGTACGTTGCTACATGAGCAAGGATGCAAGCAGCTACGAATAGCCACATCCCACTCAAATAAACAGAATGCAACTCTTGCGCCTGTTCGTCAGTTAAACCTGTAAAAGACAGGTCATTTTTGCTTGACATGAAATATCCTCCAGAATGTTTCATGGCGCCACAGTTCCCCTATGGCCGGGTCCCTCCGAGACTCATTCTCTTCGGGGTTCTGAACTGCAATAAGCAGAACAGCTCTTATTTCTCGGGCTGATTCAGACCGAGAAAATTACCGGTGTGATCCTATGCGCCTCGAGCCATGCTCGGGTCACAGGACCATCAACGAAAATACTTTTCCTCCTATACATATCAACGATCCAATGGATCATTGAAAACGGACTTGCAGCTAAGAAAATCAACCCAAATATCACAAGGTATTCCCAGCGAGAGTTAATTTTTTTTCTATGGCGTTGCTGTGTTTGTAAGATTTCTGGCATAACACTAACCTCCATTTGCTTCAGATGAGTTTTGATTTCTAAGTGCAGATACGATTTCTAGATCAACCCGCTCGCCACCAACTTTTAAAGTTTGTGCCTCTGCCTGGTCTCGAAGTCGTTTAGCTGCCGAAATTCTTGTTAAAATAGGATGGGTTGCCACAATTCTATCCAGTTCGCTCTGAGCCTCTGGATCCCACGGTAAATCTTTTTTCAAATTAATTGGCGTAGCTTCAGCCGCATCCATTTCAGTTGCCAAAGGTAAAATATGAAATAGTGCATCAAAAAGGCCGTTGCATAGTTCTTGAAGAACATACGTTGCTCCAGCATATCCCATAAAAGGAGTTCCTGTAGATCGACGAATAGCAGCACCCGGGAAAGAAGCAGGAATGAATGCAGGCTGTGGTCCATGTCCCCCTTTCAGCTCAGAAAGGTAGATTTTTTCATTTATTGAGCCAAAAACAATTAAGGGTCTTTTTTCACTAAAAAGTTTTCTGACTTCATCATTATCGGTCTTAGCACCAGCAATGCGACCTACCGCAAAAGCACATGGAAAACCAAAGTCAGCTTCAAGATAATTTCGTATTCCACGGGAATAGGTTTCATTGGCAACTATAGCAAATTCAGCTGTAGCAAAAAAATCCTGCGTAACTGAACGCCAAAGATCCCAAATGGGTTTTAAAGTTGAGTGTTTTTCCTTTTCTATAAAAGGCTCTGGATCTAATTCTAGAAGTTCCCCTAATTTTCGTAAAAATTTTGTGGTACTATCCATCCCAATTGGAGCTTGTAGATACGGTTTTCCAAGAACCTCACACAAGCCTCTTCCAAATTCTCTATACATACAGACATTGGCATCAGCATTAACTAGGTTTCTCATCTCTGCCAGATGTGATCCTAGCGGCATAACCATATTGACCTCAGCTCCTATACCTTCAATTAGTCTGCGTATTTCCGCAAGATCACTTGGCATATTGAAGGTCCCATACATAGGACCCAGTATATTTACGCGAGGTTTAGAACCCTCAGGTCTTTTCTTTTCGGGAGGCATTCGGCCTTTAGTCATTCCAAATTCTGTAAAGATCCAGGTCATTGCCCTATCAGCAGACTGCCACTGATCTTCATCGATTGTTCTGGGCAGAAATCTCTGAATTGATGTACCTTGAGGTGTAACGCCACCACCAATCATTTCTGCAATTGATCCTGTCACAACAACGGCCGGCAGCGCTGGATCTAAAGTTTTCCAAGCTCTTTTCATGGCGCCTTCAGTGCCATCTCTTCCCAGCTCTTCTTCGCCCAAGCCAGTTACAACAATAGGCAATTCATGGGGAGGCAACCCGTCCGTGTAATGCAAAACCGAGGTCACTGGTAAATTTTCGCAACCAACCGGCCCATCAATCACGACTTGCAAACCTTTAACAGCACAAAAAGCGTAAACAGCGCCCCAATATCCGCCAGCACGATCATGATCTTGTATCAACATCAGATCATCTCCTGTGCTTTGGCTGCACGAGCCGCTTTTTCTAGCTTTTTTTGGTTTTGGGCACGAAATTCTGGTCTAACGTTTGGCTCGTTCTCCCATACCCCAGATGTATCGTCAGAACCCACACCCTCGAAAAAGTTTTGAAGGCTTTGCATTTTATCTGAATTATTTAGAACTCCATTAATTAACTGATTAAAACTTCCTGCACCAGCCTGACCCATTAAAGGTCTCGCAGAAACCAGATTTGTAAAATATAACGCTGATTTGCCCTTTTGTTTGAAATGCTGAACTAAGGGTGTTGTTCCAATTGCTAAATCTGGCTCAAATGCCTCAGCAGCAGAAATATCATCCTCTAGAGAAGCGCGAAACTTCACTACTGCACCTTTAGACTCCAACCACTCTGCATCTTGTTCAGCCATCTGCGTTCGTGGACAAGCTGTTCCAACATAAGGAACATCTATTCCACTTTCAGATAAAAGTCTGGCAACAATTAATTCACTACCTTCATAACCAGAAACTGTAATTCTTCCCTTAAGTTTATGATCTTTTAATGAATTTTTAATATTAGGAAGAATAGCATTTTTTGCTTTTGATACTTTTGATTTTGAGACTCCGAAAACTTCTCCTACGCTTTCCAACCATGATGCTGTTCCTTCATAACCTACAGGAGCGCTCCCAATTGAAGGCCTTCCAGCAGCATCAAATTCTCTCATGGTAGCTGTGTAAAATGGATGAATTGCCGCGACGGCGCTACAATCTAGAGCAGCATACATTTCTCTCCATTCTCTTGCTGGCAAAACGGGTCCTGCCGCCAATTCCATTGGTGCTAACATTGAGCCAATCACCATAGGGTCTGCTGGGAACATTTCACCAAGGATAGCTAATGTTGGTCGATCTGATTTACCTGAGGATGGTGCCGCAACCGGCCCTGCCTCAACTTCCTGCCTAGCAAAATTCAGCATAGCTCCAGCCAAAATGTCTTTTGCTTCAGCATGGGTCGGAACGCCAAAGCCTGGAACATCAATTCCAATAATTCTTACACCGTTTATGTCGTTAGGCAGAAGTCTAAGAGGAACGCCGCTTGCCGTTGGAACGCAAAGATTAGTTACTACAATGGCATCATACTTTTTTGGGTCCGCCATATCATGAACTGCATCTCTTATATCTTCAAATAGTTTGCCGGTAACTAAAGACTCAGAGTTAAAAGGAACATATCCAACCGATCGTCTTGCTCCATAGAAATGGCTCACGAAACTTAAACCGTATACACAACATGCCGAACCTGACAGCACCGTAGCCACTCTTTTCATTCTCAATCCAACACGAAGTGATCCAAAAGCTGGACACATAGATTGCGGCTTGTCATGCGGGCCTACTGGGTAGTCCTTCTCATATTTCTTTAAAATTTCAGCATTTTTATTGTTCGCAAGGGCTGAAAGTTGGGTCGAATTAGAATGACATCCTAGATCAGTGGCTTGACCCTGAACACTTTTAGGATCTTCACTAGATTTGATCGGAGTAATCAGTTCAGCCGAAGATGCGTTGTCATATGTAATTTCGTTTCCCATTAAGCCTCGTCGTAAACTACTTCTAATGAAGCCTTTGGTTTTGCATTTTTACCGCGCATGTCGACATCTGTTGCGGGAACAAGAGTGACATCTCCTCCAGTATCCTTGCTGTCAAAAAGATTTAGGAGTCCATCTTGATCTAAAGGCTTTGGGCGCATTGGAGGCGCTCCTGTTACAGCCTCTGCCAATTCAGTAAATAAGTCGCCCCATTGACTCTTCGATGTACCAACAATCTGATAATTCGCTGATTTTTTTCTAAGATCATCGTCTTGGGGTATTGATGCCAAAACAGGAATATCTGCAGCTTTTGCAAAAGCAGCAGCTTCTCCAGATCCGTCATCTTTATTAATGACAAGACCAGCAACACCAACATTGCCGCCTAGTTTTCGGAAATACTCCACTGCTGAGCAGACATTATTCGCAACATATAAAGATTGTAAGTCATTTGAACCAACCAATATGACCTTTTGCGCCATATCGCGAGCGATAGGCAAGCCGAAGCCACCGCAAACAACATCACCAAGAAAATCTAAGAGGACGTAATCAAAGTCCCAATCGTGGAAACCAAGTTTCTCAAGCAACTCAAAGCCATGGATAATGCCACGCCCACCACAGCCGCGTCCAACTTCAGGACCGCCAAGCTCCATGGCGAACACCCCGCCTCTTTTGAAGCAAACATCACCAATTTTTACTTCTTCACCAGCTAATTTCTTTTTTGTGGAAGTTTCAATTATTGTCGGGCAGGCTTTTCCTCCAAAAAGAAGAGAAGTTGTATCAGATTTTGGGTCACAGCCAATAAGAAGAACCCTTTTGCCAAGTTCAGCCATCATGTGAGAAAGGTTTGCTAATGTGAATGACTTTCCAATGCCACCTTTACCATAAATAGCTACTATTTGAGTTTTTTTAGTTGGCTCACTAATTTCCCCATCGGCTTTTATGTCAGCCAAATCCATATTTGCTTCTTCCCTTAAGCGCGAAGAGTAATCTTTTAAATTTGGCACATCATCTTTCATTGTAGATTTCCCCAATCCAATACCATTTTGCTGCAGCTTTCATCTTCAAAAGCTTTCCTATAGGCCCATGCGGCGTTTTCTGCGTGTGCTCTATTAGTGATCAGTTCATCGAGCGACAAATGGCCTTCATCAACCATCGAGTTAACAGCCCGCATATCTGCCTGCTTCCATTCCGCTGAGATACGAAGTTTAATTTCTTTCATAAAAGCTTGGGGAAACGCAAAATTTATTCTGTCTGCATAAAAACCTGCAAGTACGATTTCAGCCCCAACAGCACAGTGACCAATCCAGTCATCTAACAAATCGGACCTTCCAGAGGCATCATATACACAGGAGTAATCTTTCCGAGTATCGTTGTCTGGGTGCATTACCTCATACCCAGAGGCTCCAGAAACTCGTTTTTTATCAATTTCCCAGACGGTGGGAGGTTTACCTCCTGCAATTATTGTAATACGGGCCAGCAATCGACCGAGAGCTCCATGCCCAATAATTAAATCAGGGAATTTGGCGTCGGGACCGGTTAGAGCATGTCTTGCCGTAGCTGCAAGTGCATACAAAACGCCCTTTTCACCAATTTCGCTATTTATCTTAGTAATCCGTTTTACTGGTGTCACTAAATGGCGAGCTGAACCACCAAAAAGGCCTTTGGCATCCACAAATCCATTAGATCCCGGCACAAAAACAAGATCACCAACTTTTACGGAAGCACCTTTTGGAGCTTCAATTACTTCCCCGACTGCTTCGTAACCAGGCACTAAAGGATAACCCAAACCTGGGAAAGGAGGCATTGCACCTGACCATAGTAACTTTTCTGTTCCAGTAGAAATTCCCGAATGTAGAACTCGCACAACGACTTCATCATGGTCAGGGTCTTTTAACCCCACCAATTCAAGTGATAGGCTCTCAGGCTTCTCAAGAAGCACAGCAGACGTTTGCATTTACCCTCCGTAAAATAAATACGAGAAAGAGTCGTTTAATGAGTGACAGTTTATATTGACAATCTAAAGTGTCAATTTTTTTTGACACTTTTTTGATTAATTTTTGTGCGCTTCTATCACTGTTGTAACAAAAGGGCGACGTGAAGGAAAAATTTTAACCTTTTTAAATCCACTTTTATAAAGAAAATCAGAGACTTGAGAGGGCGATCTAGTCGTTCCAGTTTTCATGGCATACGTATACGTGGCAAAATATGTGTCGCCCCACTTATTGGGACTAAACTCTCCCAACATAGGCTCTGACACAATTATTCGGCCCCCTTCTGGCAAAGAAGAGTGAATTTTTGCCAGTAAAGAGGAAACTGTTTGATCGTCGTGATCGTATAAAACCCGTATGCATGAAACTGTATCAAAGCCTGTAGGAATTTTATCTGTAAAAAAGGATCCTGAAATAAATTTATGTGGCCCATTTTCTGCTTCGTTCGCACCAGGAACATCGAAGATACTAACCTTTACGGTTGGATGCTTCCTTACCAACTCATTGGCAAAAGCTCCACTTCCACCACCCACATCTAACCACTTTGCATTTTTATTTATTTTGATACAGCCAATCGTATCCCTCGCTACCATAAATTGAGATTTTGACATTAAATCAGAATACTTTGACACATCTGAGCTACTCAAACTATCGGCTTGCCCAAAAACATAGGGCCAAAACTTAGATAATTGGGTTTCCTTTTCACCTCTAAAAAGCGAAATGGGATCTGACAAATCTTCATATAAAATGGAATGATGATCTATTAGCTCTGCCATCCCAGGAAGACTTAGAATTAAAACTCCTCGCCTCGCCAGAAATACCCTTTGTGATTTAAAGCGAACCAATCCCAAAGCGCACCCAGCACGACACAAAATTTCAGCACCCTTTAGATCGAGCCCAATCTTTCTTGATAATTCTTCGACACTCATCGGATTATCTTCAAGCAGTTTTAGGGCGCCAGATTGAACAAAAGTGAATAAAATTTGAGTATCAACAAAGCCCGTCATCAATTGGAAGATTGCCTCCCCCTCTTTTCTTGCAATCCTTGAGGTAATTGGAAATTTCGCCAAAAAGTCTTGAATACGAATATTTTTTATAATTTTATTCTTCTGGTTATACCACCAGTTTGAAAACCTTGTATTTACGTTAAATCGCGATGCACTCTGAGCCATTTTAGACAATTATTTTTGACTCGTTTATTTCCATCATTTTAGCTGCTTGCATTTTAACAAGCTGCGCTAGCTCTCCCTCTCCAGGACATGACGGTATAGAAGAAATTGCGCCAGCTAAAATATCCTGAAGATGCCGTTTTGCACCCTCGAGACCAAATTCACGAATTGCGTTTGGACGGTTGTTTTTTTCGTCCTGACCAACACTTTTTCCAGAATTTTTATCATCGCTTAGAACATCAATAAGGTCATCAGCAACTTGAAAAGCCTCCCCTATACGTGCGCCCAACTCAAACCAAGGATCTGGATCGTGACCCGCCGAGATTGCTCCCATTTGTGTTGCAGCAATAAACAAAGCCCCTGTTTTGGACATATGGTATGACTTTAAATCTATATTCAACTCATTTTCCCACCCCTGCCCAGCGCAGATACCATTGGGAAATCCCGAAAATTTTGAGAGGCAAAGAGTTAAATTTGCAACTCGAGAATGTGAGTGCCTTGATGCCAATGCTAGGCAACTGAAAGCGTTAATAATTAAGCTGTCACCCGCCAATACAGCCGTGTTTTCTCCATAGGCTTTATGAACTGTCGGCTTACCTCTCCGAGTATCTCCATTGTCAAAACAAGGCAGATCATCGTGTACAAGGCTTGCACAATGTATCATCTCAAGCGCACTGGCGGCAGCATCTGTAATGTCCGGAATATCATCATCACACGCCTTAGCTACCGACATCAAAATAGTTGGCCGTATTCTGGCGCCACCAGGGAAAACGGAGTATTCTATAGCGCTTCTTAGGCTTTCCGGAAACTTATCAACTATAGACGAAGAACATAAGTTTTTCTGAATTGCCTCTTCTATCCTTGATATCAAGAGATGAAATCCTTGTGACAATAAATATTTACATAACTGTAAATTATTCTGGACATATATTAACTTAGAGTCAACAATTCATTATGGCCAAAGACGTACCCATAATGCGAAAACGTAAAAAAATTGCAGTTGTTGGCGCTGGAATTGGGGGACTCGTATCAGCTTTAAAATTGGCCCACGAGGGTTTTGAAGTAAAAGTATTTGAACGCTCAGAATACCCTGGTGGAAAAATAAGAACTCTTGAAGCTAATTCTGGCCCAATCAACATAGGCCCAACAGTATTGACGATGCTACCCATTTTTCAAAATCTCTTCAGAGAGGTTGGAGAAGATATTTTTGATCATCTTGAATTAAAAGAACAAAATATCCTGGCCAGGCATTGGTGGTCAGACGGCACAGAGTTTGACCTTTTTACCAATAAAAATAATACATTTGATGAAATAAGAAATGTATTTGGCTCAAATGCCGCCAATCAATATATGGAGTTTTTTCATACAACTGAAAAAATGTTCACTTGTTTTGAAAAACCCGTAATGAAAACTGTATCGCCAGCTCCAATTGAAATTCTAAAAGAAATATGTAAAACGCCAACGGTAATACCAGCCCTTTTCCCTTTCAGAACTTTAGATAAATATCTAAAAAGCAAATTTTCGGAACCTAAGTTACAACAGTTATTTGGTAGGTATGCCACATATGTTGGTGGCTCCCCTCTCAATTCCCCAGCGCTAATGGCGCTAGTCTGGCAGGCAGAAGCAAAAGGGGTTTGGACTGTGAAAGGCGGTATTAGCTCCGTTGCCAAAGCGATTGAAAGGCTTGCGGAGGATCGAGGAGTAGAATTTATCTACGGTCATAGGGTTATCGAAATACAACAATCAAAGCACTTGGTTAATAAGGTCTGCCTTGATGATGGGACCAATTACGAGGCTGATGCAATAATTTTCAACGGTGACCCTAGAGCCTTAGCTTTAGGGTTACTTGGAGAAGGATTGCGTAAAGTTACAAAAAAGACAAGGAACACGCCAAGAAGTCTATCAGCTAATGTCTGGGGCTTTGAGTCAAAGCACGTAAATAAAAATTTAGTCCATCATAACGTATTCTTTTCTGATGAAGTCAACTCTGAGTTTTACGAAATTCAAAAGGGGAAAATTCCAAAAGATCCAACGCTTTATATCTGCGCCCAAGACCGCGATGTATCAAACGAAAAACAGAAGACTGAGCGTTTTGAAATCATACTAAATGCACCACCACTTTCAAAACGAAAACCAAATAAAGAGGATTTTGAGATATGCAAATCAGTAACTTTGGAACGTTTCAAAAATTTTGGTCTCAATTTTCAAGTAGAATTGGAAAGAAAGAATCTTACGACGCCAAAAGATTTCAACAACTTATTTCCAGCTACAGAAGGTTCCCTTTACGGGCAGAGCCCGCACGGAATGATGGCAACTTTTCAACGCCCCAAATGCGTGACTTCGATAAACAACTTATTTCTAGTGGGAGGAGGAGTGCATCCTGGGGCTGGGGTTCCAATGGCAACGCTCTCCGCCCTGCTAGCGGTAGAGGAGATGATAAAGAGCCAAATTTTAATCTAGAAGTTCCCCCAAACGGATATGCATGGTGGTATATTGACGGGGTCGAACCAAATACTGGGCAAGCTGTTTCAATAATTGCGTTCATTGGATCAGTTTTCTCACCCTGGTATAAGTGGTCTGGACGAAAAAAGCCTCAAAATAATGTTTGCTTAAATATCGCAACATATGGAAAAAAAGGCCGGTTTGCGATGACTGATAGAGGGGATAGCGCTCTTATTCAGGAGGCTCATAAACTTACAATTGGACCATCCTCTTTGACTTGGGATCAAACAGAAAAAAAATTGGTTATAGAAATCGATGAGATAAGCAGCCTACCCTTTATTTCTAAACTAAAAGGTACAATTACGCTCAAGCCTACTGGCATAACGGACGTTGAACTACCTTTGACGAAAGAAGGAACACATGTCTGGCGCCCCTTTGCCCCTACAGCGGAAATAGATGTCGATCTAAATAAACCAGAGTGGCAGTGGACGGGTCATGGATATTTTGACGCAAATTTTGGAACTAGAGCTTTAGAGCAAGATTTTGATTACTGGACTTGGGGTCGGTTTCCACTAAAAACAGGCACTTCCTGCTTTTATGATTTGGAATTACGTAATAACGAGCAGTATCAATTTGGATTTCATTTCGAAAGTGATGGAATACCCTCAGATATAACTGATGCCCCGAAAAATAAAAGGTTTTCCCGATCACTCTGGGGCATAAGGAGAGAAACAAGGTGCGACAAAGAGTATAAGCCGAGACAAGAGAAAAGTCTTTTAGATGCGCCGTTTTATAGTCGAGCAACTGTTTCAACACGCATCAAAGGAATTAAAACAATTGGCGTTTTTGAAGCTTTGGATCTACGACGATTTAGAAATCCATTACTAATGTTTATGCTAGCCGTGCGCGTCCCACGTAGAAAATTTTGGAAACATAAATATTAGGAAAATAATTACCTAAACCTATCCATCCAGATCTAAAAGCCTTTGCTCTAATCGATTTATACGCTTTTTCATGATGTCGTAATAATAGGCTGTAGCTAAAGCAAATAGCAGCCAAATCCAAAATGGCGTAGACACCGAAAAACTGAACAATTCCATTATAACCCCCAAATTTATTAGTAAGTATTAGATACTAAAATCAAATCTCATAGTGTCAACTTTTCCTGTCACATAATCGGCTAAAAATAGCCGATAAACAAAATCATTACCATTAAGATTAGAAAGTATGAAAGATGGAAGCGCCCATACTTCAAGTATGAGCGCCCACCAACAGTTTGAAACTTATCTATTTTTAAAGATCAGGGTGATGAACATAAACAATAGACAAATTCCGCGTCGAGTTTTCCCCTAAACGAAGTCATCCTTGTTCACAGGCATTGGCTCGACAACTCTATTTAAGTAAAATTTTAAAAAAGTGTCAATTATTTTTTACACTTTTAATTTAAATTTCCGTGACGGAATTTTGTCTTTAAATGCAAGCATCTATGCTATGAAATTTTATCAGATCATTTTTTTGATTAGCAAAACTTTTCACTTTTTGATTTTACTTAGCTTTGAATTATATCTGATTCAGCCAAAAATTATTTCTGACCAGTTTTTACAAAAAAGATTTAAATATGTATGATGAAACAAAACTTAGCGAGTATAAATTCAGAATAGCTATTTCGATATTTTTATTATCTATAATAACATATGCCGCCCTGTTTTCTGAGTTGAATGGGCCAGCAATTTTTGAAATAATTTTCATTGGCGGTGCTTTTTCAGTTCTATCACTGGTTCACTCTTGTTGGGCAATTAGAAAAATAACACGAAAGTCATAAGACAGAAAATGAGTTTGGAGCGAGACATATATAAAATGTATTTGGAGGGGCCTTACGATTGGCTTAACCCAGTAGATATGTTCACAGAATTTCTGACGGACACTTCAACCGGAGCCTGGTCCTCTAAATCTCATGAAGATAAAATTTATGAAATATCACGCCAATATCCGAACTTAAATTTTCAAGACATTGACGCGATAGTTAAAAATCAACAAAAGCTCCGAGGCTTAACTTGAAATAGCAAATCTTATGTTACTCTGCAGCTATTTGTTCCGACATCTTATTCATTTCTAGAGAAACCAGATTATCATCAAAGTTGCCACCCAACTCCTTTAGAGCTGTACCAAATTTATTGATAATTTCAGCTATAGACTCATCACTTAAAAGATTAAGAATGCCTACTCTTACTTGTACCGGTTCAGACAGTGTTGGCCAAATACCAAAGTTTTCTGACCTGCAATGTTGAACAAATTCCATTTCCCGCCCCGCAAGGTTTTCTGGAAGATTTAACACAACTAGCGAAGTCATATCCGACGTCACATCACATCCCATTGCCCTAAATGCAGCACTTAAAACTTTTTCAAACTTCATATACTTGGCAGCTCTATTAGAAATACCTTCTTGTAAAGTTAAGCGAAGGGACTCATGAAACGCTGCAACGGCATAAGCTGAATGCGTTCTATGATAAACACCTTTATCCACGTCCTTTCCATCAATTATTCCCCAATGCCTCGCTTCAAAGATTGGGTTATGGACAAATGTTCTTGCACCTCGAGCTTTCAAAACTTCTATGTACTTATCGGCAAAGCTTACTGGTGCATAAGTTAGCGGAAGACAGCTAATGCCCTTTTGTGGACAGGAAGCCCAAGCTACTACTCCAGGGTAATCGTCGATCCTAAAATCAC
Organism: Paracoccaceae bacterium; assembly: GCA_012270125.1. Taxonomy (GTDB): domain Bacteria; phylum Pseudomonadota; class Alphaproteobacteria; order Rhodobacterales; family Rhodobacteraceae; genus Salinivivens. Next base: position 7,091 of record JAAXIY010000033.1, on the reverse strand, counting down.
CAACACCCAATGAGCTGACGGCATCAACAAGCCCCATTGCACTATTACGTACGCAGGCTTTTGAAAATGATTTAATATCATTGACCCGACCTGAACCAGTTTCATAGTGCGCCATAAAAGCCCACTTAGGCTTATATTCGTTCATATGTTGGTCAATAATATCAGCACTTACTGATTGACCATGTGGGACATTAACGACTTTTACGCTAGCTGCGTCTGGATCTAAAGAATTTGCAGCTAATTCCTCATCCGTTGCTGCTTTCATTCGAAGTGAGAGCGCATCGATACCAGAAAAAGTACCATTAACAAAAGCTAAAACCTTATCTCCTGGTTGAACAGCAGAGATCATAGCGTCTAGTCCGCTCCAGCCAGTACCAGCAACACCGAATGTATAGGTGTTTCTCGTCCCCCAAACTTCACGGAGCATGAATTTACACTCCTTCATACCACGCAAAACGTCAGGGTGCATGTGATCCGCCAACCCAGCTTTAGAAAATTGTTCTAAAACACGTGGATCTGTATTTCCTGGACCAGGTCCAGCAGCAAGAGTATTTGGTATAGTAAGTTTTTCAAACATATTTAATATCATCCTCTAAGTTCCTAGCTAATTTTAAATTTTAAAAATTCCACCAAATTCGATTTACGCGACCTTATCCAAAGGCACCTCTCCCTTAAAAAAGGCTTTACAATTTTGAAGAGCTCTAAAACCCATCTCTTCCCTTGTTTCCAACGTGGCGCTGCCAAGGTGCGGTAACATCACAAGATTAGGCGCTAACAATAAAACTGGGTTTATCTTTGGCTCACCATCAAAAACATCCAATCCAGCAGCTCTGATAACTTTGTTTTTCAAAGCGTCTGCAAGAGCAACTTCGTCTACCACTTCGCCTCTAGCGGTATTTACAAGAATTAAGTCTCGCTTTGACTGAGATAAATTTGAAGAATTAATTAAATGACGATTAGGTTCGCCGCCAGGGCAATGCAAAGACACAAAATCGCATTGCTTTAAAAGGTTATCTACAGAATTCAACTGCTCAGCATTATATTTGCTCAATACATCGTCACTAACTTTAGATCGTGAAAATATTTTTATTTTCATTCCAAAACCAAAATGTGCACGTGAGGCCATTGCTTGTCCAATACGACCAAAACCTATTATTCCTAAAGTCTTACCCGTTACTTTTGCACCAATCATATGGGTCGGACGCCAGCCAATCCATTTATTTGCTCGCAATTCTCTCTCGCCTTCACCAGCACGTCGAGCTGCCATAAGCAGCAAGGTCATGGCGATATCAGCTGTGCAGTCGCTTAAGACATCTGGTGTGTTAGTTACGCAAATCCCTAAGTTTTCTGCACTTGGTAAATCAATGTGACTATATCCAACACCGTAATTGCAAAGAATTTTACAACGCACATTCTGAATTTCAAAAGCTTGCGAATTAAGAACATCTGTTACGGTCGGAGAAATAGCATCGTAATTTTTCAACGCATTCTGCATATCTTCAATAGTTAAAGGTATGTCTTTTTCATTTAGGGTTACATCGAAATCCTTTTCCGCAGCTTCCTCAACTGCCTTTGGCCAACGTCTTGTTATGAGTAATTTTGGCTTTGACATTTTAATTCTCTTCCTAACTGTTCTGTCTTGAAAAATTTGGTCGTTTGCTTGAAAAGTGAGGGTGCTCTTGCTTGCTCTTTCGCAATAACCCAACTATCGGCCAGATAAAGAATAGCAACGAAAGAAAAATAAATGTGGCCGATAATGGCCTTTCGATAAAAGCGAAAATGTTGCCTTGTTCAGCGATTAAGGTCTGACGAAAACTTTTTTCCATCAAAGGTCCTAAAACAAGCGCTAAAACTAATGGAGCTAAGGGATAATCTGCTTTTCGCAAAAAATATCCAGCGAAGCCAAATACGACTATCAACCAAACGTCATGCATCTTTTGATTGGGAGCAAAACCACCAACGATGCAGAGTACCAAAACTATGGCGCACAACACTGAAAAAGGCATTCGCAATGCCCAGACAAAAAGTGGAATTAATGCAATATTAATCAAAACGGCTGCAACGTTTGCAGTATAGAGTGATGAAATGAGACCCCAAACAAAGTCAGGTTGATCTATAAAGAGCATGGGCCCGGGCATTAATCCCCACATCACCATGCCACCAAGTAATAAAGCTGTGGTTGGCGAGCCTGGAATGCCAAGAGTTAACATCGGTAATAATGAACCTGTTGAAGCAGCGTTATTTGCTGTCTCAGGCGCGACTACCCCTTCTATGTTACCTTTTCCAAATGTTTCAGGCTTCTTTGAAGTTTGTTTAGCCAAACCATACGCCATCAAAGAAGCTGGAGTTGCTCCTGCTGCTGGAAGCATACCAACAAAAAAGCCTAAAAATGAACCTAGAGACATCGTTTTTGTGTAACGCCTCATGGTTTTTAAACCTGAAATTACATCTTTAAAGGTAATTTTAGCATTGCTTACGGTTGGATTAGATTTTGACGTCTCTATTGTATACAGCACTTCACCAATGCCATATACGCCAATGGCTAAAACCAAAAAGGAAACTCCAGAGTAAAAACCAGGCAAGTCACCAAATATCAATCGCGGTTGGCCTGAAATCAAATCTAGGCCTACTGTAGAAAGAACAAGACCCAAGCAAATCATAATAATAGTTTTCAGTATATCGTCACCGCCCAAGCCGACAAATGTAGTAAAAGCGAGAAGAACTAGAGCAAATTCCTCCGCAGGACCAAATGCAAGAGCAACATCTGCTAATGGGACAGCAAATAATGTGAATAAAATCACGGCGACAGTTCCACCGACAAAAGATGCGAAAGCTGCAGCAATTAAGGCTAAAGCAGCCTCCCCTTTTTGTGCCATTGGTCGTCCATCAAACGTGGTGGCTACTGCTGTAGAAGCACCCGGTATTCCTAATAAAATGGAGGAAATTGCTCCGCCATACATCGCTCCATAATATATTGCAGCTAGTAAAATTATTGCAGAAGCAGGAGGCACTATAAAAGTTAATGGAAGAACGATAGCAACGCCATTTACTGAACCTAAACCCGGCATTGCTCCAATAAAGAGGCCCGCAGTAACGCCAAGGATAACTATCATCAAGTTGAAAGGTGATAGTGAAGTTGCAAAACCATCAGATAAAAGTGTCAAGAGATCCATTTTCTTACAGTCCTAAAAAAACATTGCATATAAAGGCAAAAACAAAGGCTCACTGACCCCTTTGGGCAACATTATCTTCAGCGTGACTTCAAAAAAGAAAAACATAATTATTGGAGTTAAAACGGAAATCGCGACAGATAACTTAAGCGAGTGTTTTCCAACAAATCTCAGATACCAAAATAGGAATAGAAATACTGCTAGATGAGCACCAATCATCGATGTCAGAAATACTGTAAACACTAAGCCAACTGAAACGAGGAAAATTGGCTTAACCATGGACATATCAAAAGCAAATCTTTGGAATTTACTTCCAGAAGTACTACGCCAGAATACCCCTGCAGCACATAGCAGCATGACCAAAGATAGCCAAAAAGGGAATGCTCCGCCACCAGGACCACCTTCTAGTCCATTCCAGCCTATTGGAAGTGATACTGCGTGCCACATAAAGTAAAGCGCGCTTATCATTATAAGAGAGGCGATTATCCTATCGGCATTAATCATAACATCACTCACATGTGGATTTTATTCAGTCTCCGTGCGCGTAAAATAAACACGCACGGAGTTTGGATGACTTAGGGGTAGTCTACTCGCTAGAAGCAAGAATTTGCTTGTGCTTCGCGCGTTCGTCCAAGAAGTAATCCTGCAATTCACTTCCAGTGATCATATCTGCCACTAGAGCTTTTTCTTTTGCATAAGTCTGCCACTCTTCGGTTGCAGCTAATTTCTCAAATAGTTCTGTGTAGTAATCAACAGCAGCCGTTGGCATACCCTTTGGAGCAACGAATGATCTCTGCATCCAATAAACTATTTCATGACCAAGCTCTTTTGCAGTTGGAACATCTGGGAAAACATCTAGACGATCTGGCGTAAAAGCAACAATCGGACGTACTTTACCAGCTTTCCAGAAACCCATTTGCTCAGCAGGATTATTCACAGTCGAGTCGATATGATTACCTACCAAGTTTTTAGCAACAGTTCCGCCGCCTTTAAATGGAACATAAGTATGCTTTATCCCAAATTCTTTCTCAAGCATTGCTGTGACAAGACTATCTTCTTGTCCTGTACCAGTACCGCCCATTTTCCAATTTCCACCAGCAGCTGAAACAGCAGCTACATAATCATCTAATGTTTTGATGTCAGAGTCTGCGTTAACCCATAATACAAATGTATCCATAGCCATACGAGCTAGTGGGTTAAACTCAGCTATATCAACACCAATATCATTTCTTAATGGTGTTGTGTAATAACTGTTGAGGGTAGCCATCACAGTGTGTGCATCACCTTCTTGATCTTTCAAGAATCTTAGTGCTTCAGCGCCAGAACCACCACCTTTATTAACTGGAAGTATTGGCATATTAGCTAGATTTTCTTTTTGAATGATTGACTGAAACAAACGTGCGATTCTATCCGCACCGCCGCCTTGGCCTGCCATTATAACCATTGTGATAGGTTTTTGAGGCTGCCAATCTCCAGCAATAGCTGCATTAGCACCAAAAATCATTGATGTGCCAGCAACCAAACCCATAATTGAAGTTTTAAGACTTTTGTAAACCATGTTTAATTCTCCCACGATTAATTACTGTTAATAATGTTGAAGAATATGCGGTTCACCCCCCGTCATATTTCCGTACGCAATAATATATTATTTAATTTTCCCAATACGCAATAATATTAGTGTTAAAAAGTAAATTGTTATTGACACTTTTTTACATTTTGTTAAAAAGTTAATATGGCAAAGATATTTATTGGCCCAAAGTTACGTCAATTACGTAAAAGTGCTGGGCAAACGCAATCATATTTAGCTAATGAGTTAAAAGTAAGTCCTGCATATATTAATTTGATCGAAAACAATCAGCGAAGTATTTCCGTCGCTGTTCTGCTTGCTCTTTCAGATATCTATAAAATTGATGCCAAGGAACTGACATCTTCTAATGAATTCGAAGCACTCAATGAAATCCGAGCAATCGTAAAAGATCCTATTTTTGCCGGTCAGCAACCTGATCTTCAAGAAATAAGAGCCGCTATTGAGAACGCTCCAAATCTCATAAGTCAATTTGTGGATCTCTATAACGCCTATCAAAAGCTTGCAGAGCACACCCAAAAAACAGGTAATACAATAACTGATGTTGAAACCTTAGGGAACTCACAAGAAAGTTCCATTTATTCATTCTTACAAAAGCACTCTAATCATTTTTCTACTCTCGAGGATAAAGCTCAAGAAATTCGCTCCATAATTGGGGGGCCCCAGGATGATATTTACGCGCTGTTAAAACGACATTTACGCACAAAACACAGCATACTTTCTGAAGTGCAAAGATTATCAATTATGTCTGGAACACTCAGAGAATTCGATGAACAGAATAAAAGAATTTATCTGTCCGAAGCCTTAAACCAAGCTAACAGAAATTTTCAACTAGCATTCGTAATAGCAAAACTTGAGGCAGAAAAAGAAGTTAACGATATTATTAACAAAATACAAAACCCAAATTTAGAAAATCTAGATCAATTAAGAGCAGAACTTTTTAACTACGTCGCCGCATCGATACTTATGCCACTTAGCGAATTTACGGTGCTCGCTAAAAGAACAAATTATGATATTGACAGAATAGCTGCGGGTCTTGGCGTAACATTTGAACAAGTATGTCACAGATTAACCACAATACATGGTGCAGATAATTCGTTTGTGCCATTTTTTCTCATACGACAAGACAGAGCCGGCAACGTTACCAAAAGAGTTTCTGGAGTAAGCAATAAAATTTCAGATCAAGGTGGTGGCTGTCCGGTATGGAATATTCATTCTGCTTTCCAGACCCCGGATATAATCATCCCCCAATTTATCGAGCTTTGGGATGAAAAACAATATTTCAGCATAGCTCGAACAGTAGAGCGACCAGTTTTTTCTCGGAGAACTCAAGATAGAAGATTATTACTAATTTTAGGCTGCGAGGCAAAGTATGCTGAACAGCTGGGTTACGCAAAAGGTTTCAATTTAGATGAGAAAACGCTTTATACAAAAATTGGAACAAATTGTCATACCTGCCCCAGACAAGGTTGTTTGCAAAGAGCACATCAGCCGATCCACGTTAAGTTAAAATTTGATCAATTTAAACGTGGCGCTACACGGTACGAAAGCTAATCTTGAGGCAAAACATTATAGTTTATTCAATAAATTTAATCTGCAGTCTTTCGATTTTCGCGCCAAATTATAACTAAACCAGAAAGTACAATGAAAATAACTCCCGGAAATATAGTGTCTATTGGGAATTCATTAAATACCAACCACCCAATGAGGAATGATGTTAGTATACCAAAATAACTAAAGGGAGCTAACAAAGCTGATGGAGCGTTACGAAAGGCATACATTAAAAACACAACACCAAAACCTCCACAAATTGACATAGAGATAATAAAAATACCATCGACCCAAGATTGTATGGGGGTGAACTCAATTGAAGCCAACGCTAACACGATCGCACCAAGAGCTGCAGATGTTGCTGAATATAAAAACAAAATCGCACTCGAAACAGAACTTTTGAAACTTCGTAAAGTTATAATTGATGTCGCATAACAAAAAGCTGCACCAACCGGTAAAAGTGAATACCATGAAAAAATGTCCGAACCAGGCCTTATGATCATGACGGCGCCAAGAAAACCAATAATAACTGCAAACCAGCGCCAAAAACCGACTTTTTCTTTGTAAATTAAAATGGCTAGGAGAACTATGAAAAGCGCGCTCACCTGACCTAAAGCTGACACAGTTGCCAGTTCTAATTTTGACAACGCTGTGTAAAAACATAGCTGCGCAACTGCAACCACAAACCCTCGAGCAACAGCAAGTTTCCATCTTTCAATCTTATAAGAAGAAAAATTAAGACTTAATTCCCCAGAATACCAAATATAAAAAATTGCGGGGACAAC
>JAAXIY010000082.1 GCA_012270125.1 Paracoccaceae bacterium | reverse complement strand
CCACCTAGCTGTATGCAATGGGAGGAATGGGATGTTCCAGATCCCAGTTTTGGCGAGGTACGAATTAAACATACAGCTATAGGGGTAAACTACGCAGATACTTATCATAGGGCCGGAATTTCTCATCCTTGGCCTGTACCCGAGGAACCTGTTGTTATTGGATTTGAAGGAGTAGGAATAGTCGAAGGAACCGGAGATGGGGTAACCAATTTTAAAATTGGGGATCGTGTAGCATATGGAATACCTCCGTTAGGAAGCTATTCAGAAATCCGTAACTATCCTGAAGATAAGCTGCTACATCTACCAAGTGATTTAGATGACAAGCAAGTTGCTTCTTTGTTGATGAAAGGAATGACAGCACATTATCTTCTTCATAGAACTTATGCTGTAAAACCCGGAGATACTATTTTAGTGCATGCAGCTGCAGGTGGTATGGGTTTAATACTTTGCCAATGGGCAAAAGCACTAGGAGCCACCACTATAGGTACTGTTTCGACAGCTGAAAAAGCAGAAGTTGCTAAGGCGGCAGGATGCCACTTTCCAGTAGTACGATCTGAAAAAAACTTCGTCGATGTTGTACGGGAAGTGACTAGCGACGAGGGGTGCGCAGTAGTTTACGAAGCTATTGGAAAAGACACACTGCAAGATTCTCTCGATTCTTTGCGCCCTATGGGAGTTTGCGCCGCTTATGGTCATGTCTCAGGCCCACCAGACCCAGTAGACATTATTCAAGATCTAGGCCGTCGAGGCTCTTTATTCATAACCCGACCTGCAATCATGCATTACGTGGCGAAACGTGCCGATCTTGAATGGACAGCAAGGGATTTGTTCCAAGCCATAGGAGATGGAGTTATCAGCGCAAATATAAATTATGAATATGAGTTAAAAGATGCAGTCCAAGCTCATAAAGCTATCGAGTCCGGGACAACACTTGGTGCGTCGGTTTTAATTCCATAGGTGTTTATAGACTATTTTTATTGATAGGGTTTGCCTCAAGGGTCATATTTGAATATTACCTTTGAGATAGAAAGCATCAAAGCTGCAACGACAATTGGGAAAATTCAAATATGGCAACAGGTCAAAATATAAATACTTATTTCCAAGGAACCTGGCACAAGGGTAATCCAGCTATTATTAATGCAGCAGATCACGGAGCTTGGCTTGGGTCCAATGTTTTTGACGGGGCAAGGTATTTCAACGGTGTCGCTCCTGATCTTTTGGCACACTGCGAGCGTGTCAACAATTCTGCTAAAGCTTTAATGATGGAGCCCACTGTTAGCCCAGACGAGATGGTTGAAATTGTATGGGAGGGTCTTAAACTTTATCCAGCAGACGCGGCTGTTTACATCAGACCTATGTATTGGGCTCTTGATGGAGACATTAGTGCTATTGTACCCAAAAATGACACTGTAGGTTTTGCTATATGTCTAGAAGAAATCCCACTGGCTCCAGAAACAACTTCCGTTCGTTTAACAGAGACCCGATTTCGGCGTCCAGTGCTTGAAGATGCAGTAGTAAATGCGAAAGCTGGCTGTTTATATCCTAACAACGCTCGAATGCTGGTCGAAGCCCGGTCTAAAGGTTTTGACAATGCACTGGTTGCCGATGCAATGGGCAACGTAGCCGAAACAGCGACAGCTAATATTTTTATGGTAAAAGACGGAGAAGTTTTTACTCCAGTTTCTAATGGTACTTTTTTGGCGGGCATCACACGAGCACGACATATTTCTAATCTCAAAGAAGTTGGTCAAAGCGTGCAGGAAACAGTTTTAACTTTTAAAGATTTTGAAAATGCAGATGAAGTCTTTATGTCTGGAAATATGAATAAAGTAACACCTGTAATAGGTTTCAACGACAACCAATATCAGGTGGGGCCAATAACTAGAAAAGTGCGCGAAATGTATTGGGACTGGGCGACTTCTTCTTAAAAGTTTAAGGTGAGAGGCTACTGATGAGTAAAGTGCTAGGCTCAAGTGCTGAAGCTATTGGTAAAACTCCCTTGGTGCGCTTGGACCGCTTAACCAAATTTCACAATGTCAAGGGAACTATTCTGGCGAAGCTAGAATATCTAAATCCTGGGTTTTCAAAAAAAGATCGAGCGGCATTAGGTATTATCGAAGAAGCAGAAAAGTCAGGTATGTTAGCTCCTGGGCAAACAGTAGTCGAACTCACCTCTGGAAATATGGGAACGGGGCTTGCGATCGTTTGTAGCGTGAAAGGATATCCTTTCATTGCTGTGATGTCTAAAGGAAATTCAGAAGAAAGAGCTCGCATGATGCGCTCCTTGGGAGCAGAAGTGGTGCTAGTTGATCAATTGCCCGGGTCTAGTCCAGGTCAGGTATCAGGAGGAGATTTGGATTTAGTCGACCAGGTCGCAAAAAAAATAACTCAAGAACGACAAGCATTTAGGGCAGATCAGTTTAATAGAGATGGAAACTGGCTTGCCCACTTCAACGATACAGCTTCTGAAATTTGGGAAGCAACCAACGGGAAACTAGACGGTTTTGCTGACTTCTTAGGCTCAGGAGGAACCTACAAAGGTGTTGCCAAGGGACTAAAAAAATATAACAGCGCAATACAATGTTTCGTGATAGAACCCGAAGGAGCAGCTCCCGTAGCTGGAAAAACGGTTACAAATCCTAACCACCCAATTCAGGGCGGTGGATACAATATGTCAAATCTGAAATTTCTTGATGGTGTGCCTGTTGATGGGTTTATTCAAATATCGGGAGAAGACGCACAAAAAACCACTAGAGAACTCGCAAAACACGAAGGTATATTTGGCGGATTTTCTTCTGGTGCTAATGTAGCAGCTGCATTGAAATTACTTTCTAAAGATATGTCAGGAAAAACTATTGTAGTAATAATTTGTGATAGCGGTCTGAAATATCTTTCAACAGATTTATGGAATGAATAACCTTTAGATTTTTAGTCCAATATAGTTATAGATTATCTCAAGATTAACTAATTATTATTTGAAATAAATAGGAGTTATTAAATGGGTAAAATCACAATCAAACTACTTGATGATATACAAGATGGGTTTAATCGCCATGATGTTCCTGACATTCTCTCACGATTTACCGATGACGGTATCTGGCTAATGGCCTCTGGGCCCATTGCACCGGACGGACGAGTTTGCCGTGGCAAAGAAGAAATTGGTTCAGTTTTGAGTGCCCGTTATGAAAAAATACCAGATATGCGCTGGGAGGAAATCAAACATTGGGTTGTGGACGATACTAAAGCTATCAGTGAGTGGATTGTAAGAGGTACATTTGAAGACAACTCAAAGCTAGATTGCTTGGGATGTGACCTTTGGGAATTTAGAGATGGTTTAATTACTAAAAAAGATACCTATTGGAAAATCATTACCAACTAAGATCCCCAGGTTTTCTCTAATACACGCAACCAATTTTCATGACAAATTTTTTTGATTAGAATTTCGTCATATCCATGATCTGTCATTGCATGCCTTAAATTTGGAAGATCAGACACGTCATGTAATTGATCAGGCATAACCGCACCGTCATAGTCCGATCCAAATCCAACTCTATCCTCTCCCAAAACCTCAATCAAATAATCCAAATGCTTCAAAATTTGCGCCATTGGAACATCTGCTAACATTTTACCATCCTCGCGAAGAAATGCCGTCGCAAAGTTTAAACCAACCATCCCATCACTATCTTTAATTGCTCGCAACTGATCATTAGTTAAGTTGCGTGAATGCGGTGTAATTGAATGAACATTTGAATGCGTTGCCACTAGAGGTGCTTCAGAATAGTGTGCGACATCCCAAAACCCAGCCTCATTAAGATGAGATAAATCAAGCATTATTTTCAACTCATTACAGCGCTTGACCAGTGCAATGCCTTGCTCTGTAAGACCCGAACCAATGTCTGGGCTAGAGGGAAAGCTAAATGGCACGCCTTCTCCAAAAATGGTAGGACGGCTCCAAACTGGGCCAATAGACCTCAGGCCTGCTGAGTGCAAAACCTCAAGCATATGAAGATCTGGATCGATTGCCTCAGCTCCCTCAATATGGAAAATAGCGGCAATTTTTCCTTTCGAAAAAGCATTTCGAATATCAGATACGCTGCGGCAAATTACTAGCCCACCCATTCTCTCCAATTCGCGTAGTATTGTTACTTGAGATGCAACAACGCCAACTGCGTCACTCCATTCAATAGGATCTGGAAGCGGAAGACTATATTGAGCCTTTTCCATCTCTTGGTAGCTAAATTCCAGATCAAATTGTGATGGGACATACACCGCAAAAAAGCCTCCCCCAAAACCACCCACTTGCGCCTTTTGCAAGTCGAGCGCGCCCTTTCTTCCATTATAGAAAGATGCGGCTTTAATGACACCACCTTCACTAAAAATCTTCGAAAGTACATCGTTATGGCCGTCAAATATTAATGGATTTGAACTGTTCACTTATAAAGTACCTTTTTAATATTTGGATAAAACCTACAAAATCATTCAGTTACGTCCAGCTATTTCGAATTCTTGATATTACACATTAAAAGTTTACCTGGTCACCGCCTTTGAGAGATAAGATCTCTCTCGCCTCATCAGGTGTTGCCACGTTTAGTCCAAGACTTTCAATAATCTGGCGGACTTTTGAAACCTGTACGGCATTTGATGTTGCCAACTCACCTTTACCTGCCCAAATACTGTCCTCTAAGCCAACTCGAACATTGCCACCCAGAGCCGCTGCCTGCGCTGCAACACGAAATTGATTTGCCCCGGCACCTAGAACAGACCATCTGTAATCACTTCCAAATAGTCGATCTGCGGTTCGCTTCATGTGCATCACATCTTCAGGATGTGGCCCTATTCCACCAAGTAAGCCAAAAACTGACTGAACAAAAAATGGAGCTTTGATTAATCCACGGTCAACAAAATGAGCTAAATTATATAAGTGTGAGATATCGTAACACTCGAATTCAAATCTTGTACCATTGCCGTAACAGGTTTTTAGAACATATTCGATATCCTTGAATGAATTTCTAAAAACTAGATCGCGAGAGCCTTCTAAATGTTCACGTTCCCAATCGAATTTAAATTCCTTAAACCGGTTCAACATTGGGTAAAGTCCAAAATTCATAGAACCCATATTTAGTGAAGCAACTTCTGGTTTAAACTTTGCTGCTGGCTCTACTCGTTCTTCAACAGTCATGTATGGGCTGCCGCCTGTCGTAATATTGATAACCGAATTTGTACCTTGTTTTATGCGGGGCAAAAAAGGTGCAAAACCTTCGGGCGACTGATCTGGTTGTCCTGTTTCTGGATTGCGGGCGTGAAGATGTAAAATGGCAGCGCCCGCTTC
>JAAXIY010000044.1 GCA_012270125.1 Paracoccaceae bacterium | reverse complement strand
GCTGACTTTTAAATCAGTTTTCTCAATTTTTATTTCTGCTCTCAATTTATATAAGTTGAAGGTATTTAACAGAGAGTCCCCCACATTCGAGTGAACATCAATTAAAATACCCTGATTTGAGTCTACTAAAAAGAAGTCTGAGAAAAGTTTTCCCTGCGGTGTCAAAAGTGCTGCGTAAATAATATTATTTTTTAATTTAGCCACATCGTTTGTGACCAAATTTTGCAAAAAAGATTTGGCATCAGGCCCGCTGATGCATAAAATCATCCTGTCACACATATTGTATCCCAAGTTGTATTAAATGAACTTTCATTATTATCAAATGTCAATAATTTCATAAAAATGCCAGCACCATTTTCTATTATTATACCAACCCTTAATTCTGAGTATGAACTCCCAGAGACCCTGACATCACTCTTTGAAGGAATAGACAAAAATTTGATTAGAGAATTGATAATTTCTGACGGTGGCTCGTTGGACAAGACTAAAATTATTGCCAATGAGGTTGGAGCCGTTTTTCTTGAAGGAACTCGTGGAAGAGGTATGCAAATAAAAAGGGGAATTGAAAAATCTTGTGGAGATTGGATTTTGGTTTTGCATGCTGACACGAGCTTGTTTATGGGTTGGTCTGAAAAAATTTTCCCAAAAATCGACAAGAAATTTGCTTACTATTTTAAATTGAAATTCAAGTCAAAATCATTTCTTTCAAATATTTTAGAGATTTGGGTTAATTTGAGATCAAAAGTATTTGACTTGCCTTATGGGGACCAAGGTTTGTTAATCCACCGCGATCTTCTCACTTCAATTGGAGGGTTTCCCAACCTTCCAATTATGGAGGATGTTGCTTTGGCTGGTAAATTAAAAAGTAAATTTAAGCCATTAAATATTGTAGCTCAAACAAGTGCAAAAAAATATCATGAAAAGGGATGGTTGCGTCAAAGTTTAATTAACTTTTCTATTTTGATACGATTTAAGTTGGGCCAGGACGCTGATCTTTTATACAAGTTATATTATAAAAGTTAATCTGAAAAAAGTTTGCCACTTTTTAGACTGATGCGCTTGTTCATTTTTTTTGCTAACCCCTCATTATGTGTTGCTATCAACGCTGCCATATCAGTCCCCTCTACAAGGGATAAAAGTGCTTCAAATACAGTGTCTGAGGTTCTTTCATCCAAATTGCCAGTTGGCTCATCGGCTAGTAAAAGTTTTGGACTGTTGGCCACAGCTCTACAAAAGGCGACACGTTGCTGCTCTCCACCTGATAGCTGAGAAGGCCTGTGAGTCGCTCTATTCTCTAAACCAACCAAATTCAATAACTCGGTAGCTCTGTCTGATGCCTGTTGATTTTTTGCCCCATTTATTAATTGGGGCAACATAATGTTTTCTAGGGCTGAAAACTCTGGAAGCAAGTGATGGAATTGGTAAATAAACCCAATATCACGTCGCCTCATAAGCGTCCTGGTTATATCGGACTCATCTTGGATATCTTTGCCTAAAAAATTAATTATTCCGCCATCACAGGTGTCAAGCAAACCACAGACATGCAGTAGTGTTGACTTTCCTGCTCCGGATGGGGCTGTTAACCCAACTAAATCTCCAGCAAATATGGTCAGATCTATTGAGTCTAAAACCATCAGCTTTTCTGACCCACTAGTTAGATAGCTTTTGCTTACGTTATTCATGGATAAGATGACTTTACTCATACCTTAAGGCCTCAACTGGATGTAATCGCGCAGCACGTCGTGCAGGAAAATAGGTTATTGAAAAGGTCAACCCAATTGATATAGAAACTGCGGTTAGAATATTTTCCCAACGTAATTCTGCTGGTATAGAATAGATACCGCGAATTGTTGGATCCCAAACGTCACCGCCCGATATAACGTTTATAAACGAAAATATTTGATCTACGTATACCGCAAAAAGACAGCCTAAAAGGGTACCAAAGATGGTACCAATTATTCCAGTCATTGCTCCACATATGAAGAATATTCGTAACACAGAAGTCTCTGATAGGCCTATCGTTCGTAAAATCGCAATATCTTTGCCTTTGTTTTTAACCAGCATTACAAGACCAGAAATAATATTCATCGTTGCGATTAATACTAAAATTGACATGATAATAAACATTACATTGTCTTCAATTTCTAAAGCGCGAAGATAGTTACTTGAAGCATCCTTCCACGTCCAAAAAAGAAAATTACCGTTGGTTACATTTGATAACTCTTCAGTTATTTTTTCGATTTGTTCAGGGTTCTTTACGAGGACTTCTATCTCATCTGCTAAGTTAGCTCTGTCAAAATATTCTTGGGCAATTTTGAACGGCATATATATTCTGATTTTATCCATATCATGACGGCCAGCAGTGAAGATATATTGAACTTCAAAAGTTTTCACTCTTGGGCTGGTTCCAAAAGCCGTTTTGACTCCTGTAGGTGATATTAATTTGATGGTATCTCCGACAGAAACACTTAAAGTTTGAGCCACGCCGGATCCTATGGCGAGCCCTTTGCTAAAGTTTTTAATATTGCCGCTTGATGTTTCCGGATCTACAACGCGTCTAATCGAAAGAATGTTTGCAGGCGAAATTCCAAAAACATCTACACCAGTGGTTATAGCGTTAGCACTCGCCATGACTTGGCCTCGGATCAAAGGAGCCGATCGATGAACACTTTCGAGTGACGATATAATAGTATTTAAACGCTCATAATCTTTTATACTTCTGTAAACGTTACCTTCAGCATCTTTCATAGGCTGATTGTACACGGTAACATGCGCGTTAGCGCCTAGAATTGTGTCAACAAGTTCAGTTCTAAATCCAGATCTCACAGAAAGAGTTGCTATCAAAGCAAAGACTGATAAAGAAATGCCGATCAGACTTATCCAAGTCATTGTAGTAACGCCACCCTCGGAGCGTTTTGATCGAAGATAGCGCCAGGCAATCAAAAATTCGAAATAAGAAAACATATAAATCTTCTTCAAAATTTTCCTCACATCATTTGAAAAGCTAAAAAAGCATTCAAATGCAATATCTACTAATTAATTATTACTTGCCAATTATGATATACCTGCTCTACCTAAATGTCATGACTTATCCAAGATACACACCCCTTATTGAAAATCTCCCTTCCTCGGTACCTTTTGTCGGGCCTGAAAGCCAAGAAAGAGAGAAAAATTTTTTGTTTGAAGCAAGATTAGGGGCAAATGAAAATATGTTTGGACCTTCTCCCAAAGCTTTGTCTGCATTAAAAAAATATTCAGATGAACAGTGGATGTATGGTGATCCTACCAGCTTTGAACTTAGGTGTGCTTTAGCTAAAAAACATAAAGTATCGTCTGATAATATAGTCGTAGGTGAAGGAATAGATGGACTGCTTGGCTATTTAGTTAGACTTCTAATTTCTGTGGGAGACAATGTAGTAACATCGGATGGAGCATACCCAACATTTAATTATCACGTTACAGGTTTTGGCGGAAATCTTCATAAAGTACCTTACAGTGAAGATCATGAGGATATTGTCTCGCTTATTAAGCAAGCTCAGTTAGTTGATGCTAAACTGATATACTTTGCAAATCCTGATAATCCAATGGGTACTCACGTCTCTGGAATAAAAATTTGTCAAGCACTTGAAGATTTGCCTAAGGGTTGTTTGTTCATCTTAGACGAAGCGTATTCTGAGTTTGCGCCAGCATCGTCACTCCCTGATATAGAAATTTCTGATACTAGAGTCATAAGATTGAGGACATTCTCTAAAGCCTATGGGATGGCTGGCGCGCGTGTTGGTTATGGGATGGCGGAAGAAAGTCTGATAAAATCCTTTGAAAAAATAAGAAACCACTTTGGCATGAATAGGGTTGCCCAGAAAGCAGCCTTAGAAGCTCTAAATGACGATCAATGGCTATCAGAAATGGTAAAAAAAGTAGAAAATGGACGACAAAGGATCTATGTCATTGCTGAAAATAACAATCTAAAATCAATCCCATCATCAACTAATTTTGTAGCTATTGACTGTGGCAAAGATGGCAGTTTTGCTAAAAAAGTTTTACAGGAATTAATTTCTTTAGGGATATTTGTGCGGATGCCTTTTGTTACACCTCAAGATAGATGCATAAGAGTAAGTGTTGGAGAGGATGCAGATTTAGATAAATTTGAAAAAGCCTTACCCGAAGCTTTGGAACGCGCCTCTAAATAGAACTTAAAACTTTGCTGGCAGCTTCTAAACCGCCATTCCCGTGTTTGTATTCAATCGCATTAAGGCCAGCTTCTACAGCGCCCAACAACGCCATCACCATCTGAGCATTAACGTGACCCATATGACCAAACCTAACGAAGCCATCGCCGTTTGGGTCGCCCGGTTCTGACATTCCCAACCCTATACCAATAGTCAAACCAGATTTGGTTTGTAGCCATTGCCTTAATTTAGTACCATTTTTTCCTCCTAAACGGATTGATGTAACGGCATGGCTACGTTCAATAGGATCTTTTACATTGAGTGACATATCGCCGTCTAAAGACCATTTATCTATAGCAGCCCATATGGCTCGGCTTAAGATTTCATGACGCTTCCAAGTATTTTCAATTTCTTCATTTTTGATCATATCTAGTGCTGTTCTCAGGCCATAAATATGGTGAGTTGGAGCCGTTCCACAAAAATATTCATAATAAAATTTTGGATTAATTCTGGGTTCCCAATCCCAATAAGAGCTCACATGTGGTATCTGTTTTTGTCGTTCTCTTGCTCGTTCATTGAAAAAGACAAAACCAATTCCGGGAGGAACCATGAGACCTTTCTGGCAAGCGGCCACCATAATATCAACGCCCCATTCATCCATTTCAAATTTATCACAGGCAAGCGAGGCAATACAGTCTACTGCCAGTAGTGCTGAGCAATTAATTTCATCTAACTTTTTTCTAACATTCAAAATATCATTTTTTACAGACGTTGAGGTGTCAACATGTGTCATTAAAATTGCTTTATATTTAGTTTTAGGTTCTGATTTTAGTTTTTTGGCCAAAACTTCGATATCCAAAGCTCTATTCTTTCCAAAATCAACAACGTCTACTTTGATACCTAGTTTCCTAGCCATTTCGGCCCATCCGTGGGCGAAACGTCCAGTTGCTACAACTAAGATATGATCGTTAGCCGTAGCTATGTTAGACAATGCCGCTTCCCAAATGCCGTGGCCATTAGCGATGTAGATAGCAACATTTCCTGAAGATCTTGCGACATAGTTTAAGTCAGGAATTAAACTTCTTGTAATTTCAATTAGCTCGCCTTCATAGATATTGGGAGCGGATCTATGCATAGAGCGAAGAACTTCTTCAGGTATCACGGATGGTCCTGGGATTGCTAAATAAGTTTGACCTGAAGAAG
>JAAXIY010000036.1 GCA_012270125.1 Paracoccaceae bacterium | reverse complement strand
ACTTCTCTTATGCTTTCATGCATTAAGGTTTCATCGCTTACTTCGGGTATAATGTTTGACCTAAATATAGCACCAATAAGCTCGTTATCAGCAACCATAGCGCCATAATTAATTCCCATTAAACTGGCTTGAGAACCTGCTGCTTGAGTTATCAAATTAGCACCAGTTTGTGCTGCACTATTAATTGTGAGTGCTTTCTCATAACCCGACTGGAAGTCAATTAATTTACTATCAGTGGCCCCTGCGATGACAGAACATGGTATCTCCCAGTATCGTAAAACTTGAACTGCAACTCCGGTTGCCATTATTTGTTCTGGAGCGCCACCAGCCATACCACCAGTTCTTAAATCTGTTATCATTGGCCTTGGCCCAGCAATGCTAGATGCCTTTGGGTCAAGTATGTTAACTAAAACTAGACCTGCCAGAGTCTCCGCTATCGTTTGTGAAACGGATCCAGCTATTGTTACTGGGCTAGAAGCTCCAAGTTGGCCAAAAACATTACAGTGAACGGGTATACCTAGCTTAACAGCTTCAATCATAACCTTTACATTTTCTGGATCAAATCTTAAAGGCGGCACCGCATGATTAATGTGCAAAGACAGAAAAGGTCTTTTTCTGAAATTCTCTTCCCCTCCCGCTATTTGATAACATAATTCTGCTATTGCTTTTACGTGAGTGAAATGGGCAGCTTGAACCATGACATGCTTAGAAGTGCCTGCTAAGCTCGCCGCCGCAGTGGATAGATCAAAATCTAGAGGATTTTCAATATCACCGGCAACCAAAGACCTAGAAAAAAAACTAATATTGGGTAGCTTGTCGGCCAATCTTGCGGCGTCGTAAAGATCTTTTAGTTTGGATGGGACATACTGTTTTGTTTTGTGGTTTTGTAGATTTGGAGCAGCTCCGCCTGTTCCTGCATAAACATAATTTCCCCCAACCTGAAGATCGTTATCTGCAGTTTGTCCGGCTAAAAGTATAACTCTTTGATGCCTCTTTATTGTACTTTCGATCAAATTAGTCGGATAAAGTAACCTTTTTCCCTCTAACTTTCCACCGTACTCCAGTATAAGGTCGCATAATTCTTCCGGAGCATCTGACATTCCTATCTCTGAAAGAATTCTTATAGCAGAGTCAGAAATTTTTCTTAAATTGCCAATCTCTATTGGAGAGAAGGTCTTATCATTTACAAGTTTGGTGAAGTTATGGTTTTTTACCTCAGACTGGCCTTTTGATTTTCTTCTTTTTCGATTCATTTCTGAACTCATCTGGGTGCAAACTATTTTTTCTTATTCTTGCTAGATCTAGTTTTTGTTAATTTGTCCTCATAATCCTTCTGAAGCGATTTTAACTCGTGTAGTATGCTCTCTATGTCTTTGGGTTGTTTAAGAATAATATCCACCACATCGCCCTTAAGTATTTCTGGTGATGTAGTTTCTTTCAGGTCTAAATACTGATACGGAACCACAGGTTGATTAAATCCTTTTAAACTCACAGCTTCTTGAGCCTCGAATTTAAAATCTTTTTCTAAGAGAACTTTTGTTTCAGGTGCGACTAATATTTTTTTGGGTTGGCAAATTGACTCTAAACGAGAAGCTAAATTTACGGTACTGCCTAACACTGTATAATCTACACGTTGAACCGAACCAAAATTTCCTACTGTACAGTAGCCAGTTGAAATCCCTATTCTTACCTTTAGGCCTTCTGCAATGCCGTGATCTTCTCTCCAACTCTTATCTAATTCAGCTACCTTATTTTGCATAGCAATTGCCATGCTAAGGCATTTTGATGCATCTTTTTTCAATCCGTCGCTTTCAGGATCGCCAAAAAAAACTAAGATTGCATCGCCAATAAATTTATCAATAGTACCACCATGTTTAAGGGCAATATCGGTCATTGCTGACAAGTAATCATTGACAAGTTCTGCAAGAAGATCTGGGTCAAGTGAGTCTGAAAGGTCTGTAAAACCTTTTATATCTGAAAAGAATACAGTGAGCTTTTTCCTCTTATATTCGTTTGTGTGTTCAGAATCTGACTCAAAAATATTTTTATAAATTTGGGGTGATAAATACTTTGCCAGCCTATTCGAAATTTTTTCAAGCTTTGCGTTTTTGTCTTTAAGGCTGTCATAGGCTTCCTGATTTAAGCTAATTAATTTTTCATTTTCTTGCTTTAAAATTGTCTCAGCAGTCCGATCAATTAACTGGCCTTGGATACCGTTTAAAATTTTTGTGAATGGACTTTTAGTTTTTGTCGAAAGTAATGAAAAATAGCGTAGCTCACCGTTCAGCACTATTTTAATTTGTGGAATTAAAACTTTGCCATCTGTGTTCAAAGTTGTTCTAAAGTCAGAAATAATTTCTTGTTCAACTCCAAGATTTGCTAACAAAGTTAAAAGGTTTTGAGATTTAATTTCGATACCTTTTTTAAACAAATTCTCAAAATTCGCGTTGGCGTTTACTAAATTAAGATTTTCATCAGTATAGAATGCTGCGGTTATGGCATTTTCAAAATTAAAAAAGCTGATGCGATTCAAAAAATCAGACTCTAGGATTTTTTCAATTTCCATAGTAGCTGAAGCCCTTACCGTCTTTTCTGAAGATCCCTTAGACGTTCAGATAGGATCGCCATAACCCCACGTACAATCATATCAGAACCTTCTAGTTTTTTTTCGAACTCTTTGGTCGATACAAAAATGATCACGCTAGGTTCAAGGGCTTTAGCCGTAGCCATTCTTGGGGCTGTATCAATTACTCCCATCTCACCAAGTATATCATTTGCTTTTAAGACAATGTCTGGTTTTTCCATTGTATGGTTGGTTGGAAAGTAAATTCCGACTGAGCCCTTACCCACAATATAAAGTCCATCAGCAGGATCGCCTTTTTTAAAAATTGTGTTTCCTGCATTTAGTTCCATCTTTTTCATATCACACCTCAATTTCTAATCGATCAGACGCGACTACGAATAATTCAGGTAAGCTGCTAGCTATACTGTCAAGATCTTGATCGCTTCTACCTGGAGCATGATGAGAGATGAGAACTTTTTTACAATTAGCTTCTTCATTAAACTTAATAGCTTGTTCAATAGATGAATGGCCCCAGCCTTTTCTGTCCACCAATTCTTTTTCAGTAAACATTCCATCCCAAATTAATACATCTGCTTTCTCTGCAAATGCAGTCAAAGTTTCTCTCTGGTCGGCTTCAAATTCATTATCACACAAATAAATTAAAGATTTATTTTTTTGAGTTAGTTTGTAACCTACACTGCCTCCTGGGTGATTAAGCGCTATTGAATTTAAACTATAGAACTCGTTTAGTTTTTCTTTGACAGCATCGAAGGGGGCGAATTTTATATTAGGTAGGGCTGACACAATATCGATAGGGAAATACGGAGGTGAAAAATAGGTTTGGATATTTTTTTTCACAGTTTCGTGATCGTGTAGATCACTTGAAATCACAATTTCATTATTAGGGTCGAAAATTTGTGGGTTAAATGGCAAACCTTGTATATGATCGTGATGAAAATGGCTCAATATTACATATGAAGTGTGTGCTTTAGAAAAATTGACATTCTGGAAACCAGAGCCAGCATCGAAGATAATTTGATGATTTTCGCAAGTAAGCTCAAAGCAAGAAGTATGTCCTCCATACTTTTGGGTAGATGGCGAAGAAGTGGCAATTGAGCCTCGACAACCATGGATGGAAAGTTTCATATCTGCTTCTAGCCCTGTATTTTAATAGTATGTTACAGTATTTTTATTTTCACGTCTAATTATATGATTATAGTTGTATCTCTTGCTTAACTAGACTGCTTCTGGGGTTAATTTTCTTCGCAAATAATAATTTACAGTACAAAAATCTTAAAATTGAAACTTTTTTTATTTTTAACTTGAATTTGAGATTAAAGTTATTGACTTATGCCTGACTTTTTTTGATGTTATCGTAAAAAGGAGATGTTTATGAAAACGTTGTTAGCAAGTCTTTTATTAGTGACTTTCCTTTCGGGATGTTCTACCTTAGGCGAATATAATTTAAATCCGATGGATTGGTTTGCATCTGGAGAGGCAGCTGACTAAATCTTATCTTACTAACTTTATATCTAAAGGGATTAAACTGATATGAAAAAAATTGTAATTTTAATGGGCTTATTAGGTTTTCTAGCAGCGTGTGACGCGCCTGGAACATCCTCAACAATGGTTTCACCAGAAGCATCTTCAAACAAACTATAAGTTTGTTTTAGTGCCGTTGATAACTGGCACTTAAAGAATTTAAAAAAATGAGCGTTGAGCAGTGCGAAGCGCTCTTTTTTTATTGATAAAAGGTAAATTTATGGAAACTTTCTCTAAGATTACTCAAAGCTTTAAAAATCAATCATTTATGAAAACTATAGGAGCTCAGCTTGATTTAGTTGATGATGGAAAAGTTATTATATCCGTAAAGTTGAAACAAAATATGATGCAACAACATGGCTTTGGGCATGCTGGGGTTACTTTTTCAATTGGAGATAGCGCCGCTGGTTATGCAGCGCTTACCAAGATGGAGGAACATCAAGAAGTTTTAACATCTGAAATGAAAATCCATTTGTTATCCCCGGCTGATGGAAAAATTCTTAAAGCTGTTGGGTCAGTTTTAAAAACAGGAAAAAGACTTATCGTCGTAAAGTCTGATATATACTCAATAAAGGACGAAAAAGAGAAGATGGTAGCTACTATGCTGGGAACCATGGTGCCCAGCATAGTAAGTTCTTAATTTAGCTAAGAAAGCCTTTTTAATTAATATCAAAGCGATCCGCATTCATTATTTTTGTCCATGAGTTTACAAAATCATTAATGAACTTTTCTTCATTGTCTGACTGAGCATAGACTTCTGCTAATGCACGTAGCTGAGAATTAGAGCCAAAGGCTAAATCTACTCTGCTCGCAGTCCAAACAGCTTCGTTCGTTTCACGGTCTGTGCCTTCAAACTCAGTCTCTTCAGTGTTGGTTGCCTTCCATGAGTAGCGCATATCCAACAGATTCACGAAAAAATCATTGGTAAGTTGACCGGGACGGTTTGTTAAAACCCCCAATGAAGACCCATTATGATTTGCTCCAACCACACGCAAACCGCCAAGAAGTGCTGTCATTTCCGGAGCTGTCAGCGTTAGTAAATGGGCTTTGTCAATCAAAAGCTCTTCTGCCGATAATGAATACTGTTTCTTCTGATAATTTCTGAAACCATCGGCAATTGGCTCAAGCACATCAAAGGACTCAATGTCAGTTTGCTCCTGTGATGCATCCATTCTCCCGGCCGTAAAAGGCACTGTTATGGAGTGACCTGCTGCCTTTGCAGCCGCTTCAATTCCAGCATTACCCGCTAAAACTATTAAATCAGCAAGAGAGATTTTTGTTTTGCCTGA
>JAAXIY010000079.1 GCA_012270125.1 Paracoccaceae bacterium | reverse complement strand
GAATGGAACCCATTCTGCATTAGCCTATTTGGGGTACTTGGCTGGCTTTAATACAATAGCCGAATGTGTTTCTCATGATAGTATGGTTAATTACATTCAGTATTTGTGGGAAAAAGAAATTATTCCAACTTTAGAAACGCCAGAAGGCGAAAATTTAAATGACTATTGTAGCTGTCTGTTAGAGCGGTATCAAAATCCTTCAATAGAGCATAGAACATGGCAGATTGCGATGGATGGAAGCCAGAAATTGCCGCAGAGAATACTTGAAACAGTTTCTGACCTTCTTAAACATCAAAAGAATTTTCAGGGTTTGGCTTTGGCTATTGCTGCATGGATGAAATATGTAACTGGAATAGATTTAGATGGGGAGGCCATAGACGTTCGCGATCCTCTGGTACATGATTTTGCAACGATTGCCAAAAAATCAAAAACAAGTGAGGATTACGGCGAACTTATATTGGATCAAAGTAAAGTTTTCCCTGCAAATTTGAGGGATAGCTCAGCCTTCAGAACAGAAATACAGAAATCCTATAAACTTTTGGAACAGTATGGCAGTCTTGTTTCAATCAAAAAACTGATGAGTGCTGTAGAGAAATAACTTCGTTGGAAACGACATTATTGTCGTGAAGCGATGCGAAAAATTTTCGGTAAAAGTGTTGCATTACATCAGTTAAGATTATTTGTAGATTACTAATGGATGACCCTTGGGAAAAACTGCTTGAAACAGCTAAAAAAGTTCATTTGGCCAACAGTAAATTACAAGACTTTTGTCCCTTTCCTAAAGATATAAAAAAGCAGGAGTTTGATGCCTTTCATATTCCTGCAAGTGATTTAATGCAAAATGAAACTGGCTTGCTAACAGATGACTATGCTGAGCTACGAGATGCATTTATTACAGCAAGTCCCTATGCGCATTGGCGTCAAACTTATAAAGGAACCATTATTGGTAAAAAGTTTCTTAACGAATTTGGCTGTTATGGTTTGATTGGACCTGAAAGCCCTTTTCAAAGTGAAAAAATCCGCGCCTGGGTCGTGTATATGCCAAGGAATTTCTATTACCCTTGGCACCATCATCCCGCTGAAGAAATGTATCTGTGTTTGGCTGGGGAAGCGGTTTTTCGTCGAGAAAATTGTCCTGATATTAGACTTGGTTCGGGCGGTATAATGGAACATTCAGCCAACCAGCCTCATTCTATGGAGACTTTCGAACACCCAATAATGGCTTACGTTGTATGGCGAAACGAATTTGGCACCAAGCCTATATTGACTTTTGAAGATGCTCGGTAAGTTGGTGTTATTTTGAAAGGCTTGGTCTTATACTCTTGCTCAATTTTTCTATTGCGAGCGCAAGGTGTTTTTGGTTGATATTATAGTCGCCAAGCTCCAACCTAATTAAATGAGCTTCCCTTAGAACATCCGCATGCGTTGCTCCAATTGGTGGAATAAACCGATAAGATGCTATTTCAATAAGGAGCCCCAATGGATCTCGAAAATATACAGAATCCATGAACCCGCGGTCTTTGGGCCCTGAATGAGCTATCTTTCGGTCTTCCAAACGCTCAATAATCTGGGAGAAACTCGCACTACTAACATCGAACGCAATGTGATGAACCGATCCAATTTCTGTTCCCACTTTTGACTTGTCTGGCGAACGTTTTTCATCCGTAAATATTGTAATTAAACGGCTGTCGCCTGGATCAAAATAGAGGTGGTTTTCATCAGGATTGTCCAAATTTGGTTGTTCAAAAATGAACGGCATACCGAGAACACCCTCCCAGAAGTCAATAGAGGTTTTTTTATCTGCTCCATTTAATGTAATGTGATGCAGGCCTTGGGATTGGACAACGGGTGAGACCACCATTAGACAACTCCTTTCATTTACCAATGATGTAGTATTTTGTTTGGGAATTTGAATAAAAAAATAAAAATTGTCTCACTTTGATCACGTTTTATTTACTATCTCTATTTTAAAATCCAAATGTTATGTTTATTGAGTTCTTGTTGAGGAACCTTGCGTGACTAAATCAAACATAAAAAAAGTAGATCTCTTCGTTATAGGAGGCGGTATAAATGGATGTGGTATTGCCCGCGATGCCGTAGGCCGCGGCTTATCTGTCACTTTGGCGGAAATGAATGATATCGGAGGAGCAACATCCTCTTCATCTACCAAGCTGTTTCACGGAGGTTTACGTTATTTAGAATATTTTGAATTTCGATTAGTGAGGGAATCCCTCATTGAGCGCGAAGTTCTTTTAAGAATGATGCCTCATATTTCGTGGCCAATGCGTTTTGTTTTACCTCTAAGTCCTGAGATGCGATTTGAAAATTCTACCCCTACATCTCGCTTGCTGAATTTTTTAATGCCATGGGCTAAAGGAAAGCGGCCAGCCTGGCTAATCCGATTAGGGCTTTTTTTGTATGATAATTTAGGTGGACGAAAAATTTTACCTGGTACGTCAAGTATCTCACTTGGCAAGGATGTTGCGGGAAACGCTTTAAAAAAGAAATTTAAAAAAGCTTTTGAATACTCAGATTGCTGGATTGAAGATAATAAACTCGTTGCACTCAATGCACTTGATGCCAAAAATCGTGGAGCAAAAATATTAACACGGACAAAAGTCATTGAAGCTAAACGTGTTGAAGGTTTCTGGAAAATTATTTTGGAGAACCAGATAACACGCGAGGTTGAAGAGCACCACGCCAAGGTTCTCATTAATGCGGCTGGACCTTGGGTGGCGGATGTTATCAATAGCAAACTTCAGTTAAACTCTAAAGATAACATACGTCTAGTTCGGGGCAGCCACATAGTTGTCCCTAAATTGTATGATCACGATAAGTGCTATTTTTTTCAAGGAACTGACGGTCGGATAATTTTCTCAATTCCATATGAGTATGACTTTACATTAATTGGGACAACGGACGCTGATCATGATGGTATTGAAACAAAACCCACGTGTAGTGATGTGGAAAGGGATTATCTCGTCAATTTTGCATCGCAGTATTTTGCTAAAGCGATATCTCCGGAGGATGTCGTATGGAGTTATTCGGGTGTTCGTCCACTTTATGATGATGGTACAGAAAACGCATCAGCTGCCACTCGCGATTATGTTCTTAAATTAGAGCATAATAGTGGGAGCGCTCCTCTACTTAATATATTTGGTGGAAAGATCACAACTTATAGGAAACTGGCTGAGGCTGCTATTGCAGAGATTTCTAAATTCTTTCCTGACTTGAAAGAGCCTTGGACAGCGAACTCTTGTCTGCCCGGAGGAGATTTTCCAGTTCAGGATGTGGCTAAACTCATTAAAAAACTTCAGTCAGAATTTAATTTTTTATCTGAAGTAAAAGCAAAAAGGCTCGTTCGAGCTTACGGCCTAAATGCTTGGGACCTTTTGAAAGGTGCTGTAAATTTAGAAGATTTAGGCGAACAATTTGGTGAGTTCTTAACGCAGAGAGAAGTGGAATACTTGCGAGAGAACGAGTTTGTAATGGAGGCTGACGATATTATTTGGAGGCGTACCAAGTTAGGGCTTATAATGTCGGAGCAAGACAAAAAACGGCTAAGTGAATACCTAAAGACATCATAAACCTTGCAAGATATTTTTCTTTATCGTTAAGTTTACTAAGTTTTGGAGGGACAATGTCTTTTATTTTAGCAATCGATCAAGGCACGACGTCTAGTCGGTCAATTATTTTTAATGAAAACCTCAAAATAATTGGATCAGCGCAAGAAGAATTTACTCAGCATTTTCCTCAGAGCGGTTGGGTTGAGCATAATCCACAAGATTTACTAGAAACCACGATAGGTACTTGCAAATCAGCACTCAATAGTTCGTCTATTGATCCAAAAAAAGTTGCTGCCATTGGCATTACAAACCAGCGCGAAACAACCTTAGTTTGGGATAAAAATACGGGTGAACCTGTCTATAACGCGATCGTTTGGCAGGATCGAAGGACTGCGTCTCATTGTGAAGAGCTTCGTAAAAAGGGGTATGAAAAGAAAGTTACAGACACTACGGGTTTGTTGTTAGACCCTTACTTTTCTGCAACAAAATTAGCATGGATCCTCGATAATGTCGAAGGCGTAAGATCAAGAGCAGAGGCGGGTCATCTGCTCTTTGGGACTGTCGACAGTTACCTGATTTGGCATCTTACAGGACGTCAAAGTCATGTAACTGACGCAACTAATGCTGCCAGGACAATGCTCTATGATATTAGAAGCGGTGCTTGGAGCACAGAGATGTGTGATATGTTAAATATCCCCATCAAAATGTTACCTGAAGTGTGTGACTGTGCTGCAGACTTTGGATTAACATCACCAGAAATTTTTGGGGTATCTATCCCTATTAAGGGTGTGGCTGGGGACCAACATGCCGCAACACTAGGTCAAGCTTGTTTCGAGCCTGGAATGATGAAATCAACTTATGGCACAGGTTGTTTTGCGTTGCTTAATACTGGCAATACAATGGTCACCTCGCAAAATAGAATGTTAACCACTATTGGCTACCAACTTGATGGTAAAATAACTTATGCGCTTGAAGGATCTATTTTTATTGCAGGGGCTGTTGTTCAGTGGTTGAGGGACGGATTGAAAATCTTGTCCAATGCTTCTCAGTCTGGTGATTTGGCAAAATTATCAGACAACAGTCAAAACCTAATTCTAGTGCCAGCATTTACAGGCTTGGGTGCCCCTTATTGGAATGCTGAGTGTCGGGGTGCGGTATATGGTTTAACACGAAATTCTGGTCCAGCTGAATTTTCCAGGGCTGCTTTAGAAAGTGTCGGTTTTCAAACACGTGACCTGCTTGAGGCAATGATGTCAGATTGGCAAAGTGGTGCAAAAGGCGGAGTTTTGCGTGTGGATGGAGGCATGTCAGCCTCCAATTGGACGATGCAGTTTTTGTCAAATATTTTAGATGCTCCTGTTGATAGGCCAGAAACCTTAGAAACCACAGCTATGGGGGCGGCATGGCTAGCAGGGATGCGCGTTGGCCTTTATCCTGAACAAAGTGAATTTGCTAAATCTTGGTCACTTGAAAAACGATTTAAACCTGGAATGGATGACGAGTTAAGGGAGCAGCGATACAAAGACTGGAAATCGGCAGTCGCTGCAACTTTAGAGGTGAGGACTTAAAAATGATTGAAGAACCAAAGCCACTGACCATAAAAAAAAATTGGGAAAGACCCTCAAAAAAACAATTAAAAGCATTTGAGAATATACCAACTGGATTTGTAACGGACGCTCTGGATGGAGAAGGAACATTATCAATAGATATTAAACCAGTTGGTGATGGAAGAGACATAAATTGTATTGTTGTTGGAGCAGCTGTGACTGCTGGCAATAATGCAGCGGATATCATGGGAACATTGGCAGCTTTAAATTTCATTCAAGAAGATGATGTTTTAGTAGCTTCAGTTTCTGGGCACCAAGGTTGCGCTGCCGCTGGTGATAGAGTGATGGGTATGCTCAAAAACTGTGGTGGTGCGGGGTTTGTCACAGATGGCCCTATGCGCGATTATGCTGGGTTAGTAGAAGTAGGTTTGCCAGCATGGTGTACTGGGTTAACGCCGGCATCTCCTTTTACAAAAGGTCCAGCGACTGTAGGTTTGCCTATTAATATTGGTGGACAGAAAATAGAAAGTGGCGATGTTATTGTTGCAGATAGAGATGGGGTAGTAGTTGTCCCTCATAGCAAGATTGATTTTGTGATAAATCGTCTCTCCCAGGTTGCCGATTTGGAGTATTCTTTGGATGCAGAAGTGCGCGAAGGTCTTAAAATACCTGACCCAGTAAAAGAAATGATCTTAGATGATAATGTTAAATTTATGGATGATTAATTTTAGTTTCGTATAGCTGTACTTTGATCCCTCCATTATCCACAGGGCTCGAAATATCCAAAAACTTTAACCCAGTTGCTTTAGCAAGCCCTGGATCGCTTGTGATAATACCGACTTGCCAACCGTCAAATTTTTCTGACAAAGTTTGACCCAGTGATCTATACAAAGCGAATAGGCTTTTACGATTTCCAACGCGTTTTCCATACGGAGGATTCACTAACACAATACCCGGTTCTTGAGTTGGAGGTGTTGCTCCACTTATTGAACTGGTTTCGAATTGACAGATTGTCTCAACATTTGCTTTTTTTGCATTCTTAATAGAATTTAAAATAGCGCCAGTATCCCGGTCAGACCCATAAAATTTA
The DNA here is from genome assembly GCA_012270125.1 of Paracoccaceae bacterium. Taxonomy (GTDB): domain Bacteria; phylum Pseudomonadota; class Alphaproteobacteria; order Rhodobacterales; family Rhodobacteraceae; genus Salinivivens. Next base: position 20,414 of record JAAXIY010000079.1, on the reverse strand, counting down.
AGTTTGTTCTTTTTGGGCTCAACTTTTGTCAGCTCTTTATATTCATTTTTTTTAAATGAGGGTAGCTCCATAAAAGCAAAATTTCTTTGTCTACCAGCGGGTAAACCTAATGCAATTTCTGCTGCTTCAATAACAATCGTTCCTGAACCACACATGGGGTCATAAACGACTTGAGAGCCGTTGAACTTCATTTTACGAAGAAATAGCGCGGCCAGCGTTTCACGAATTGGGGCTTTCCCAGTTGCAGTTTTATAACCGCGTTTATGTAAGCCTTCTCCAGAGCTATCTAAGCTAATCGTACAGAGGTCTGAAGCAATTCGTGCCTTCACCATTATCATTGAATTAGGATCTTCTTTTGCATCAAGTTTGTCACTTATGGCTTTAGAAATCCGCTGAGAAGCTGCTTTAGAGTGATAAATTTTGCTTTTTCGACATACCGTTTCAACTTTAAATGGCTTTCTGAATTTGAGTAGTTTTTCCCAATCTAACTTATGAGATCTTTTATCAAGCTGTGACAGGTGAACGGCTCGAAAAGATGCAAAACGTACGAGAACTTTGGTTGCCCCTCTCAAGTAATAGTTTGTCCGCCAAACATCATGCCATCCTCCAACTATCTCAATGCCACCGGATGTCAATTTGGTGTTTTTACAACCAAGTTCTTGGATTTCGTTTAAAAGCTCATCCTCAAGACCAGGAACACAAGTTATGAAAATCTCAAATTCTTCTGGTCTCATTCTAGGTACCAAAAGTCATTTAACAAAGTGGCCCAGTTCCAAAAATACTCTTTGATAGACGTCTAATTTGAAGGGGACTATGGATGATAATAAGTTATCTCTCGACTTCCAAGCCCATTCGGAGAATTCTGGCTCTTCAGTAACAATGTTTATATCTGAATCTTTCCCAAGAAACTCGAAGGCAAACCATTTTTGTTTTTGACCTCGATATCGTCCGCCCCAAAGTTTAGGAATAAGATCAACTGGGATGTCATAAGATAACCAGTCTTTGGTTTTTCCTAAAAGGCGAGCTTTGCTGTGATGTATGCCTGTTTCTTCAGATAATTCTCTAAAAGCAGCTGCTTCCGGGGTTTCTCCTTCATCAATACCCCCCTGTGGCATTTGCCAGGCATCAGTATTGTTGTCTAGTCGTTTCCCGGCAAAGATATGTCCCTCGGCATTAATAAGAACCATACCCACATTTTTTCGATATTCTAATTTTGAAACATCAATGAAACTCATTTTTAGAGCCTTAAACGTTAAACTAATTTTTGGGTCCTAAGGCATTAAGGCCGGTCAGAATATCTATCGCATAGGCAAGCTGATAGTCGGCATTTCGAAGTTTAGCGGTTTCTTCCGCTTTGGCTCTGTCTTCTTCGATCTGTTGAATTTCATCCTCCGATAAACTGTCATTAGAAAGTGACCCTCGTAGATCAGCCTCTGATCTAAATTGAAAACCTGTTTCCTCCTCATCGTTAGCTCGACGACGTGGCTGTTCAACAATTATGTCAGGAGTTACACCCAAGTTTTGAATTGACCGGCCTGAGGGAGAATAATATCGGGCGGTTGTCAGCCTCATCGCACTTTGCTCCCGTAAAGGCATGACTGTTTGAACAGAACCCTTGCCAAAGCTTTTTGTTCCGACAACGATCCCTCTCCTGTGATCTTTTAAAGCTGCAGCTACAATTTCTGATGCGGAGGCAGATCCACCATTAATAAGGACAACAATTGGTTTTCCATCTATTAAGTCCCCTGGTGTCGCATTGTATCTGTCTCCATCTTCAGGGTTTCTGCCTCGTGTGGAAACAATCTCACCCTTCTCTAAAAAGGCATCTGAAACACGTATCGCTTGGGATAGTAAACCACCTGGATTATTGCGTAAGTCAATTACAATGCCGTTTATACTTTCTAAACCACCGGCCTTTTCTAACTCCTTATCTAAGCCGTCTTTGATATTGTCAAAAGTGTTATCATTAAATGTTGTGACACGGATAACAACACTTTTGCCCTCTGTTCGTACCCTTGCTGCCGTTAGTTTTATGAAGTCACGTATTATGGTGACGTCAAACGGTTCGTCCTCTCCCTCCCGAACAACGGTTATAATTATTTCAGAACCAACGGGTCCCCGCATACGTTCAACAGCTTCATTTAAAGTTAAGCCAAGAACACTTTCACCGTCTACATGTGTTATAAAATCTCCGGCTTCCATTCCTGCTTCATCGGCTGGAGTTCCATCAATTGGAGAGACTACTTTAACAAATCCCTCTTCCTGAGTGACTTCAATTCCAAGGCCACCAAACTCTCCGCGAGTTTGCTCTCGCATTTTTTCTGCATCGACAGGTGGAAGGTAGCCCGAGTGAGGATCCAAAGATGTAAGCATGCCGTTGATAGCGGCTTCTATAAGTTCTTTTGCATCTACTTCTTCTACGTATTCTGATCTAATGCGATCAAATATATCACCAAATAAATCAAGCTGTTCATAGACATCAGCTTTGTCAGTGTTGTTCTCAGCTAAAACAGGACCAGCCAATTTAACAGCTGAAAATATTCCTAAAGTTCCCCCCAGAAATGCCGCTAAAATTATTTTTTTCATGTTCCTGTTCCTTGTTTATTTGAACCAATCCAAGGGATTTTCAGATACTGATCCAGATCTTACTTCTACATAAAGCGTTTCAGATAATTTCCCAGAGTAAATATTAGCCCCAGTCTTAAAAATTTTGTCAATATCAGCCACTTGGCGTGGCATCAATCCAATTGGTGATAAGGCAGGGATAACCTGACCTATTTCTCCGTAGAGAGTGTCCATTCCAGCAAAAACAAATAATAAGCCGTTTTCAGGCTCTAAAATAGCGACATTCCCGTAATCTAATAGAGGACCTAAATATCTAATTGTGGCGGCTGTTGGCGATATAACAATCGCTCTAGGATCTGTAGCTAAAATTATACCAGACCGCTTTACTCCAGCCGCATCAGCTTCTTTGAATTTGCGTAAAATTTTACCTCGCACGGGTAAATTTAGATTTCCTTTTCTTTCGCGCACAGAGGGCAAAGAAACAGAAGGTTCATTGATTGCAATTGTTTGTACTGACTCAGCAAAGGTCTCAAGATCTTTCGAAGCTTTTAGCAGTAATTCTAGTTTTTTTGGATCTGTGCTGAAACGTTTGGGCAGGGCTTCCCGGTTGGCTATTGCCCGTCCTAAGTTGGTATGGGCTTTTTGGAGTTCTGATAAACCTGTTTGAAGAGAATTTTGTGCCGCAAATTGAGTTTCTGATAATTTTTCTAAAGTGGTGATTTGATCTCTGAGTTGTTCAACATTTTTTTGCAATATGGGGATAACATCTGAAATAATCATCCCACTTCGTGCTGTCGCCAGTGGGCCTTCAGGATGCAGCATTTGACCTGCTATAGGCGCTTTTTGAAATGTTGCCAAAACGCCCAGTAACTGCATTACTTCATTTTCGTTATTGTCTAAAATATTTTGGAGTTGGGTTTGTTGCAAACTTAAATCACGAATAGAAATTCGCAAAATAGCCAATGTTTCCTCATAGCTTTGAATAGCCTGACTGAGAGATTTTACTCTTTTTTTGGCATTATTTGCATTTTTAAGGTCTGCTGTAGCGGCATCCAACGCTTCTATAGCAAAAATTGTTTCTAGTGCTTTTGAAGACTGACATAAAACCGAATTTGAATAAAAGGTCCCAATCAATATCATGAATGCGAACAGGGTGTTATTTTTTGTTTTGCCAGTCATGATAGTAATGATTTTCCTGTCATTTCAGGTGGGGAGGATAATTCCATAAGTTCTAAAATTGTAGGTGCAATATCAGACAGCCGACCGCCATCGCGTAGAGATTTGTTTTTGGGACCATTAAACAAAATGGCAGGCACCGGGTTTACAGTATGAGCTGTGTGAGGATTTCCAGTAACAGGGTCTATCATAGTTTCACAGTTACCATGGTCAGCTGTTAAAAACAAAATTCCATCTACTTTTTTCAAGGCATCTACTAAACGCCCAATTCCTATATCAACAGCCTCGCAAGCCTTGATCGCGGCATCTAAATCTCCAGTATGCCCCACCATATCTGGATTGGCATAATTTATAACTATAAAGTCGTATTGACTTTCAATGGCCTCAACCAAAGCATCAGTCACGGCTTCTGAAGACATTTCAGGTTTTAAATCGTAAGTGGCCACTTTAGGAGAATGAGGCATATTTCGATCCTCTCTGGTAAGAGGTTTTTCATTCCCACCATTTAAAAAAAATGTGACATGAGGGTACTTTTCAGTTTCAGCGAGTCGAAATTGCTTTTTCTTTGCCAGTGAAACCCATTCGCCTAATGTATTTTTGATTTTTGGTTTCGGATAGCAAGTAGACATGAACGTGCTATGGTGATCAGAGTATTCAACCATTCCCACTAAATTGGTTAATTCAGGTCTATTTTTTATTTTTATTTCTGAAAAACTTGGATCACCAATTGCACTCAAAATTTGTCTGACACGGTCGGCGCGAAAGTTTAAACAGAAAAAACCATCATTTTGTTTTATTCCTGAGTATCCTTGGATTACTGTTGGCAGTATAAATTCGTCTGAAATGCCAGCCTCATAAGCATTGGCAATTGCCGCGGTAACGTCAGCTGTCTCCACATTACTATCGCCAAACACCATTGTGTTGTAAGCTAACTCTATACGATCCCATCGATTGTCACGATCCATTGCATAATAACGCCCGATGACTGTTCCGACTTCAACATTGGCGCTTAAATGTGGTGTTATTTTTTCAATAAATTCCATGGCTGATCGCGGCGCAACATCACGGCCGTCGGTTATGAGATGTAAGGTGATAGGGATATCATGAGACTGGAACAACTTTATTGATGCCATTAAGTGATTAAGGTGGCCATGCACGCCACCATCGGAAAGAAGGCTCATTAAGTGGGTCCGACCCCTCTTATTTTTGATGATTTTGATCTGGTTCAGAAGTATTTCATTATTGAAAAAATTCTTGTTTTCTATTTCTAAATCTATTTGACCTAAATCCATGGAGACTATTCTACCGGCACCAATATTCATGTGCCCTACTTCTGAATTTCCCATTTGGCCATGCGGTAATCCAACATCTTTCCCATGTGTTAGAAGTGTGGTTTTTGGGCAAGTTGACCATAAATGATCAAAATTTGGAGTTTTTGCTAAAGCTGGGGCATTATTATTTTTTTCTTTTGATAAACCCCATCCATCTAAAATGCATAAAACCACAGGCGGCATAAATTCTACCTTAAAAAATATAAATTCAACCTCTAGCTCTGACTATTGGTTTTCTCAATAGCCATCTAGTATCTTTTACATGAATGGTACAAATGGGACGTCGCATGATGCCAAAATTGAAGTGATTAAAATTAAGAACAAGATACGCATTGATTACTCCCTATGGTATGGACTTCCAGCAAGAATAGTTGCTGCTCTATATAATTGCTCAGCTAGCATGACACGAACAAGCATGTGTGGCCAGACCATTTTGCCGAAAGACATTTTCAAATTTGATTTTTCCAGTATTTTTGCATCTAAACCATCAGCGCCACCAATAATCAAATGGCAATGCCCAATACCATCAGCGACCCAGTTTGAAAGATAGTCTGTGAACTCTTTGGATGATAAAGATATACCCCTTTCATCAAGAGCAATGATTTTTGAGTTTTTTTGAAAGTGTTTTTCTAGTAATTGCGCCTCAGTCTTAGGACCGCCACCTTTTTTATCTTCAATTTCAATAATTGGATTTAAAGAAAGGCCAAAAGGTTTTGCCAGCTTTGAAAATCTTGACAAATAATCATCAATTAATTCTTTTTCTGGTGATTTACGAAGCCGCCCAATTGCGCTTATGGAAATTTTCATAAAAAACTTCTCAATTTATTTTGTCAAAGGCTGCCACATTTTTTCTAATTGGTAAAATTCACGTACTTCGGGTCTAAAAACATGAACGATTACATCACCTGTATCAATTAAAACCCAGTCCCCAGCATTTTTTCCTTCGACCTTACTTGAACGGCCAAAATCTTTTTTAATGTTGTCGACTAGTTTCTCAGAAATTGCGGTCACTTGCCTTGAAGATCGTCCAGAGGCAATAATCATATAATCACCAATGGAAGATTTTCCGCGCAAATCAATTTGCACAATATCTTCTGCCTTATCATTTTTAAGTGAGGTTAGAATTCGATCCAACAGCAATTCGCTTGTTGTCTCTTCGGCTGAGTTTTGAGCCGTCGGCTGCATCGCAGTGTTAACTGCGTCAACAGTAAGTGTCAGAATATCACCCTCCTCGTGTATAGTTATTCATCCTACCTGCTCTTTATTTTAGCATGCGTTCAAATGCGTCGTCAACGACGACGTATCGATATTTGAACTTTACTGACTTGATAGTTGTTTATTTAAAGCTTAATCAGCTTATATGACGCGAATTTTTGATATTGATGATCACGCTCGCCTTCCTTGGCGCTTTTTTAGTGTTATGCAAAATATGCGTTGTTATTATCAGAAAAATTGATTTAGAACTTACCAGCTTAAATTTTCAACACACTGGAGAGCAAAATGACAACTCCAAAAACACTTTATGATAAGATTTGGGATGCCCATGTAGCCCATGAGGCTGATGATGGAACCTGCCTTTTATATATTGATCGCCATCTTGTGCATGAAGTCACCAGCCCACAAGCTTTCGAGGGACTTAGATTGGCTGGGCGAAATGTCCGCGCGCCAGAAAAAACAATTGCTGTGCCAGACCACAATGTTCCAACAACTATAGATAGGGAAAGCGGTATAGATAACGAAGAAAGTCGTATCCAAGTTGAAGCGCTTGATAAAAATGCACGAGATTTTGGAGTTCATTACTATCCGGTTTCAGATATACGACAAGGCATTGTTCATATCGTTGGACCTGAACAAGGATGGACTTTGCCTGGGATGACAGTCGTTTGTGGTGATAGTCACACCGCTACACATGGTGCGTTCGGAGCTTTAGCCCATGGGATAGGAACTTCTGAAGTTGAGCATGTTTTGGCAACTCAAACCTTAATTCAGAAGAAATCAAAAAATATGAAGGTTGAAATTAAAGGTAAGTTGCGGCCTGGAGTGACAGCAAAGGATATAACACTTTCTGTTATAGGAGCGACGGGAACCGCTGGAGGAACTGGGTACGTTATCGAATATTGTGGAGAAGCCATTCGAGACCTTTCGATGGAGGGCAGAATGACAGTTTGCAATATGGCAATTGAAGGGGGCGCTCGTGCAGGATTGATTGCTCCTGATGAAAAAACTTTTGAGTATTGCAAAGGCCGTCCTCATGCCCCAAAAGGCGCTGCCTGGGAACAAGCCGTAGAATATTGGAAGTCTTTGTTCACAGATGAAGGTGCTCATTTTGATAAAGTAATAGAAATAGATGGTGAGGATATAGCGCCAGTTGTAACTTGGGGTACTTCACCGGAAGATGTCCTTCCGATTACAGACAGCGTCCCAGCACCTGAAAGCTTTCAAGGTGGTAAGGTAGAGGCTGTAAAAAGGTCTCTTGATTACATGGGCCTAAGCGCGGGGCAAAAGTTAACTGATATTAAAATTGACACAGTTTTTATCGGTTCTTGTACGAACGGGAGGATAGAAGATTTGCGAGCTGCAGCTAAGATTCTCGAAGGGAAAAAGGTAAAAGATGGCATGCGCGCCATGGTTGTTCCAGGTTCTGGGCTCGTTCGAGCGCAAGCTGAGGAAGAAGGTCTAGCGGATATATTCAAGGATGCAGGTTTTGAATGGCGTTTGGCTGGTTGTTCTATGTGTTTGGCTATGAATCCAGATCAACTTAGTGAAGGTGAACGATGTGCTTCAACTTCAAACCGCAATTTTGAAGGTCGGCAAGGTTATAAGGGGCGTACCCATTTAGTATCGCCGGCTATGGCAGCAGCGGCAGCGGTTACGGGTTATTTAACCGATGTAAGGGAGATGATTTGATGGATAAGTTTGAAAAGTTCAGTGGTATTGCTGCACCAATGCCCTTGGTGAACATTGATACGGATATGATCATTCCAAAGCAGTTTCTAAAAACAATTAAGCGTTCAGGTCTGGGCGTTAATGCTTTTGCAGAGATGCGCTATAATTCGGATGGCTCTGAAGTTGGAGATTTTGTACTCAATAAATCTGCTTACAGAGAAGCCAGCATATTAGTTGCAGGTGATAATTTTGGCTGCGGGTCTTCCCGTGAACACGCGCCTTGGGCTTTATCTGACTTTGGAATTAAGGTTGTCGTGTCCACTTCTTTTGCAGATATCTTTTTTAACAATTGTTTCAAAAATGGAATGTTGCCGATTATTTTGCCCGAAGAACAAGTAGAGATATTAATGAACGACGCAGAAAAAGGTTCCAATGCTCGAATGGAAGTCGATTTGGAGGCGCAAACGATAACGTCTTCGGATGGAAGTGTTTTTTCCTTTGATGTTGATCCTTTCAAGAAGCACTGTCTACTGAACGGATTAGATGACATCGGTTTAACGATGGAAAAATCATCGAGTATTGAAGCTTTTGAAAAAAAATTAGAAATTGAACGGCCCTGGCTTTAACCAAATTATTTGTAAGGATACCTAAAATGACAAACCCATCCATTCTTATATTGCCTGGTGACGGGATTGGACCCGAAGTAATGAAAGAGGTTCGTAAAGTTATTGATTGGTATGGTCAAAATATAGGGCTTGTATTTGATGTGTCTGAAGATTTGGTGGGTGGCATTGCCTACGACACTCATGGAACGCCTTTACATGATGCCACTATGGAAAAAGCTCAACAAGTTGACGCTGTTTTATTAGGTGCGGTGGGTGGACCTGCCTATGATAATTTAGATTTTGGTTTAAAACCTGAAAGAGGCTTGCTGCGGCTTCGCAAAGAAATGGACTTATTTGCTAACTTGCGACCAGCCCAATGTTTTAATGCGCTTGCAGAGTTTTCTTCGTTAAAAAAGGAAGTCGTCTCTGGACTTGATATTATGATTGTCCGTGAACTCACTTCAGGCATTTATTTTGGTGAACCACGAGGCATCATAGAAGAAGGCAATGAGCGCGTTGGAATAAACACGCAGCGATACACAGAAAGTGAGATTGACCGTGTTGCACGATCTGCCTTTGAGCTTGCTCGACGCCGTGGCAATAAAGTTTGTTCAATGGAAAAAGCAAACGTTATGGAGTCTGGAGTTTTATGGCGAGAAGTGGTGCAAAAAGTGCATGATGAAGACTATCAGGATGTTGAACTCTCTCATATGTACGCAGATGCTGGCGCTATGCAGTTATGCCGGTGGCCGAAGCAATTTGATGTTATCGTAACTGATAACTTGTTTGGTGATTTATTGTCTGACGCTGCAGCGATGTTGACTGGATCACTTGGAATGTTGCCTTCTGCCTCTCTTGGGGCACCCATGGCGAACGGCCGACCCAAGGCATTATATGAGCCGGTTCATGGATCAGCTCCAGATATTGCTGGTGAAGGTAAAGCAAATCCGATTGCTTGTATTTTAAGTTTTGCAATGGCTTTGAGATATTCCTTTGATGAAGGAAAAGAGGCTGATCGTTTAGAGGCAGCCGTGGAAAGTGTTCTTGCAGAAGGTTACCGAACCGCAGACTTACTGGGTGAGGAGGGTGTTGATCCTGTCAGTACACAGCAAATGGGCGACGCAATTTTGGCAGCTTTAAATGCGACTTTATAGAAGTTGTTAAGGGTTAAATTTAATCAAAACTAGATAACTTGAGCCGATGAAAACAGCACTCCTGGTTATAGATGTTCAAAATGATTTTTGCCCAGCAGGTGCATTAGAAGTAGCAGGTGGTAATGAAATTGTTCCTTATATTAATAAGGAAATGGTAAAATATGATTGTGTTGTACTCACGCAAGATTGGCATCCCAAAGGGCATTCATCCTTTGCCACAAGTCATGAGGGAAAAAATCCGCTGGAATTGATTAAAATGCCTTATGGTGATCAAGTTTTATGGCCTGATCACTGCGTTCAAGGCAGTAAAGGCGCAGAGTTTCACCCAGATTTAAATATTGAGCAAGCAAATGCCATTATAAGGAAGGGTTCTAATCCGTTTATTGATAGCTACTCGGCCTTTTTTGAAAATGACAGAAAAACTCCTACCGGATTAGATGGATATTTTAAATCACTTGAAATAGAAAAAATAAATTTGGTTGGCTTGGCGACTGACTTCTGCGTAAATTATTCGGCACAGGACGCTGCTAATTTGGGTTATAAAGTTTCAGTTCTGGAAAAGATGTGTAGAGCTATTGATTTAAATGGATCACTTGCCGCTGCGAAGAGTGAAATGCAAAACTGTGGAGTGGAGTTTATCTAATGGTTGATATCGCGAGACGCGTTTGGAACCATAAGTGGAAAATTGATCCCATAGTGAGGTCTCTTCTCGACACGGACTTTTATAAACTATTGATGTGCCAATCAATTTTCCGAAATAAGCCTGATACCTCCGTCACTTTTAGTCTTATCAACAGAAACAACAATATAAAGTTAGCGGAGCTTATAGATGAGGGCGAACTGCGTGAACAATTAGACCATATCCGCAGTTTATCTTTATCTAGAGGTGAAAGCACGTGGTTGCGAGGTAATACATTCTACGGAAAAAGGCAGATGTTTCGCCCGGACTTTATGGAATGGTTTGAAACATTAAAACTACCTGCCTATCATTTGGAAAAAATAGATGGTCAATATGAGCTAACATTTGAAGGTTCATGGCCGGAAGTTATGCTATGGGAAGTTCCTGCTTTATCAGTGTTAATGGAATTGAGAGGTCGTGCCGTCTTAAATACAATGGCAAAATTTGAATTAGAAGTTTTGTATGCTCGAGCAATGACAAAGCTTTGGGAAAAAATAGAAAATTTACGAGAAATAGACGATCTTAAAATAGCAGACTTCGGAACACGTAGACGGCATTCGTTTCTCTGGCAGGATTGGGCTGTTCAGGCAATGTTAGAAGGTCTTGAAGATAAATTCATAGGGACATCCAATTGCCTGATCGCCATGAAACGAGATATAGAAGCTATTGGGACAAATGCCCATGAGCTTCCGATGATTTACTGTGCTCTGGCTGAAAACGATGAAGAACTTTCTAATGCGCCCTATCAAGTTTTGGCGGACTGGCAGGAGGAACACGATGGTAATTTACGCATTATTTTACCGGATACATATGGAACAGAGGGCTTTTTAAAAAGAGCCCCTGATTGGTTGAAGCAATGGACAGGTATTAGGATTGATAGTGGTGATCCCATACAAGGCGCTGAGGCAGCAATAGACTGGTGGAAAGGCAAAGGAGAAAACCCTAAGGAAAAACTAGTTATATTTTCGGATGGATTGGACGACCTTACTATAAAAGAATTGCATCGAAGGTTTCATGAACGTGTTAAGGTCTCTTTTGGATGGGGAACAAATTTAACAAATGATTTTAGAGGCTTGGTAGCGGATGGATCGTTAGACGCCTTTTCGCTTGTTTGCAAACCTATCAAAGCCAATGGAAATTCAACTGTCAAATTATCTGATAATCTAAATAAGGCTATGGGGTCATCTGCAGAGATTGATCGCTATAAGCACGTGTTTGGAGTTGGAAAACAAAAGTCGTTTGATATTGTTGTGTAGCGCAAAGTGGTAATTCTCAGATGTATCCCGTAATTCGCATGGCAAAGGAATTTTGGGTAAATAGGCGAGCTCCAACTTTAACTGTTGGAGAATTCCACGTTTCTCATCATCGCTGTTGGCCTTGGGATTTGGATTTGTGGTTAGAGCTCAACAATGGACGGGCACTTACTTTATATGATTTAGGAAGGCTAGTTTTGGCTAAACGGACTGGCTTACTTTCTTTACTGAAAGAAAAAGGCTGGAGTATGCCGATGGCTGGTGCGTCTGTGCGCTACCGTCGTCGTGTCCATGTATTTGAAGGCTTTGAGATGCGAAGCAGAGGTTTGTGTTGGGATGAGCGATTTTTTTACATAGAGCAGTCTATGTGGAAAAAAAATGGCGAATGTGCAGGGCATATCATTTACCGAAGTGCCTTCGTGGACAAGGCTGGAATTATAAATCCTGAAAGAGTTATTGAGGCACTGGGAGTGGAAATAGAGCAACCCTCAATACCAGATTGGATTTCTAAGTGGATTGAGGCCGAAAATCATCGTCCATGGCCACCAGATAAAGAATAACTTGGTATATATAAGTAAATAATGTTTAAGTGATCAGAGTTATCTTGGAGATTTCTAATGTCACAAAGTAAGCGCATTTGGGGTTGGTTTTTTTATGACTGGGCATGCCAACCTTTTTACACATTAATGCTAACTTTCTTTTTTGCCCCTTACTTTGCAACAGTGGCTGCTGACTACTTCGTAGCGTCTGGCATGGAAATAGAAGCATCAAAAGCAAAAGCCCAAACAATGTGGTCAATATGTCTTTCAGCGTCTGGTTTGTTTATTGGTATTAGTGCGCCAATTTTAGGGGCAATTGCTGACACCTCTGGCCGTCGTATGCCTTGGATATATGTTTTCTCTATAATGTTAATAGTTGGAGCTCTGGGGACATGGGTCGGTGTTCCTGATGGATCCAATTTAACTCTTATGCTTTACTTTTTTGCCCTTGGTTATATCGGTACTGAGTTTGCTTTGATATTTACGAATGCCCAGTTAACAACCTTGGGTAATCAAAATGAGATCGGTAAAATTTCTGGTTCAGGATTTGGATTTGGATACCTGGGCGGTGTTTTTGCCCTGGCCATCGCATTATTATTTCTTGTTGAGCAACCTAACGGTACGACATTTATGTTGGGTATTGAGCCTCTATTTGGGTTTTTAAATCCAGAAAACATGGAAGGTACCCGTTTTGTTGGGCCTCTGGCAGCGGTCTGGTTTATTGTATTTGCCATACCCTATTTCAAAAATATGAAAGATGACCCTGCGCTTTTAAATAAAATTAACGTAGGGAAAGGTTTGAAAGACCTTTTTCAACTACTTAAGAGTCTAAAAGCCAGAAAGAGCCTAAGCGCTTATTTGGTCTCCTCAATGTTCTATAGAGATGCAATGAATGGGCTCTATAGCTTTGGTGGCGTCTATGCGGCACTCGTATTGGATTGGACAATTACTCAACTAGGAATTTTTGGAATTATTGCAGCCCTTGGCGCGGCCCTGTTTAGTTGGCTTGGTGGAAAGGCTGATAGCTTACTCGGCCCTAAGCCGGTAATTACTTTTTGCATCTATATAATGATTATTGTTTGCATAACTATTGTTGGTATGACGCCAAATTCTTTATTTGGAATTCAATTATCAGATGGATCCACTCTGCCCGATACGATTTTTATGGTGTGCGGTGTTTTGATTGGGGGTTTTGGTGGGGCAATGCAGGCTGCTAGCCGTACTATGATGGTTAGGCATACAACAATAGAGCGGTCCACTGAAGCATTTGGATTATATGGATTAATGGGGCGTGCAACTGCATTTCTTGCACCCACGCTGATTGGTATCGTAACAGCGATCACCCAAAGTCCTCGCTTGGGCGTCTCTCCTCTTATTGGTCTTTTTATTATAGGTTTGCTTGTTTTAGTTTGGGTTGATGCAGATGGTGAAAAAAGCTCTTAAAAAATTATGGATTGTCAAAGCAGGCATTATTTTATGTTTTACTCCTCTCGTGGTCTTTTCTGCTTCCTTTACTCAAAATTCTCCAGGTGAAGCGAGGGACTATTTTGGAAAATTTTCTAATCCATCGAAGCAGCAGTCTAACCCAATAGGCGGTTATTCATATGGGTGTTTGGCTGGAGGCCAAATATTACCTGAGAGTGGTCCAACTTGGCAGGCCATGCGACTTTCTCGTAACAGAAACTGGGGTCACCCAGTTTTGTTGGATTACTTAGTTGATCTTTCTGAAAAAGCGGCCCGTTTGGATGGTTGGAAGGGACTTTATATTGGTGATTTGGCCCAGCCCAGAGGAGGACAAATGGTCTCTGGCCATGCCAGTCACCAGACAGGTTTAGATGTTGATATATGGATGTTACCAGCAAATAATTTGAAATTAACAAGAACTGAGCGTGAAAATATTAGTTCAATTTCATTACGCAGATCAAAAGGTGCATTCGTAAACAAGTCTTGGACAGCTGAGCACCACAAATTGCTGCGTTTTGCCGCAAGTGATCCGCGCGTAGCAAGGATTTTTGTTTTCCCTGGTGCGAAGGTTAAAATGTGTGAAGATGAAAAAGGGGATAGAGCCTGGCTTAGAAAAATTAGGCCTTGGTATGGGCATCACTATCACTTTCATGTCAGGTTAAAGTGCCCCAATGATGCGAAGGAATGTGAAAATCAGCCTCCACCTCCTCTTGGTGATGGTTGCGATGGTGCAAAAAAATGGGTTCAAAATATACTGAAACCACCTAAGAGAGATCCAAATGCTCCGAAACCAAAGCCAAAGCCCCCACTCACACTTAAACGTATACCAAAGCAGTGTATTGGCGTTTTAAATGCGCCAGGAGTAGGCGTAAATTAATTATACTTGTTAATGGGACTAAACCCGATTAAGTAATCACCGTTCCCGATGAGCGGGGGCCAAGTCTCCGAGCACCTTGATAAAACGGGATATAATATGAAGAAGCTTTTTCCTGGCATTCTTGCCATGGCTACAATCGTTGTAGTCTCTAACATTTTAGTGCAATTTTTTATAGGTAATTGGCTCACTTGGGGAGCATTTACTTATCCTTTTGCGTTTTTAGTTACAGACATAATAAACAGAATGTATGGCCCATCAGATGCACGCCGTGTTGTGTTTTTTGGGTTTATTGTGGGTATTATATGTTCACTGATTGGTACTCAGATTAACATTGAAATTGCTCCAGATTTTATGGCCCCAGCGGTCACTATTAGAATTGCAATTGGATCTGCTACAGCATTTCTATGTGCTCAGTTATTGGATGTGATAATTTTTGATCAGCTAAGGCATGGTACTTGGTGGAGGGCGCCATTACTCTCCACATTAATTGGATCAAGTGTAGACACAATTTTGTTTTTCTTTATTTCCTTTTCGTTCGCGATGACAAGTTTTCTAGGCACTGATCACAATATTGATTTTTTTAATGAAATCGTAATGGGTCCCTTAGGTTTTGAACAGACGCGGTGGATTGCTACTGCTTTGGTAGACTGGTCTGTCAAGGTATCCATTGCACTGATTGCTCTCATTCCTTTCAGGATGATAATTATTTCTTATTACGCCAGAAATAATTAGCTTTTGACATTTTAGTTTTTTGTGTCAAGCTGTGGATAACTGAAACAAATGAAAGGAGGTGGTCCAGTGTCTAAAGAGGTATTGGAGAGAGGTGTCGGAACAGTTGAGGAGTTTGCGCTCTAAGGCAGCCCTTGAGGAGTGAAGTCCGCAATTGGTATTTCCTAACCGACCCACTTCCCTACAATCTCAAAAAGTTTTTTAGGGCGGTCCTTGTGGCCGCCCTTTTCATTAAACATTTTTTTAAACGTGATGCTCAAGATAAACGAAAATATAACGATAGAAGATTGGGAACTTGTAGAGAGTTTCGTTCGTTCTTCAGGTCCTGGTGGGCAAAACGTAAACAAAGTGAGTAGTGCGGTTGAGCTAAGGTTTGAGGCACTAAGATCTCCCAATTTGCCTACTCAAGTAAAAGTTCGGTTAAAGAAGATCGTTGGCCGGCGTTGGACAAATGAAGGAGCTATTGTAATCCAAGTCGAAGAAACCCGTTATCAAGCGAGAAATCGGGAAATTGCTCGCAAAAGACTTAAGGAACTTATACTTAAAGCAACAATCGTTCAAAAAAAGAGAATTGCAACCAAGCCAACGGCCAGTAGTCAAAGGCGGAGGATAAAAAGCAAAAAGCAACGGGGAGAGATTAAAGTCAGTCGAAAAACTATCAGAAAAGAAACTGATCTCGACTTCTAACGCAGCGATAAGGCTTTCTATATGACCTTTGCTGTCGCATTCATCGCTATCGAACCGTCTTCTCTTTCAATCCATAGAGAGTACTCACTTGTGTCAACTTGCTTTCCTCGGACTTTAAACTTCATATGATCGAAAACTGGCGCCATTGCTCTGAATTCAAAATTCTGGACAATGCAATTGGGTTTATGGCTGGCTAAACCGTCTAGCAACAATGTGGCCAGTAAAGGCCCGTGTACAACCAAACCATCATAGCCTTCTGTTTCGGTACAGAACGGGTGATCATAATGAATTCTGTGACCGTTAAAAGTTAATGCTGAGTATCGAAATAACAAAACTGGATCGGGGTTTATATCATTTGAAAAATCAAATTCTTTGGGAGCTTCTACCAATTTTGCTGATGCCGAAGAACTAGTGGCTTTTTCACGATAAACAATATCGTGCTCTTCATTAATACAAATGGAACCGTCACTACTCACTTCATGAGTCACGGTTACAAAAACTAAATTTCCCGAGCGTCCAGATTTGGCAGAGACACTTTTAATTGTGCTGGTTTTTTTATATTCATTACCAAGCTTAAGTGGCGATAAAAATTTTATGCGACTTCCTGCCCACATGCGTCTGGGAAGTGGCACTGGTGGTAGAAAATCACCCAACGCTGCATGTCCGTCGTAGCCGGCTTCTGATAACCTGAAAATTGGCAGAAAATAAAGCCAATGCCATAATGGCGGTAAATTTTTATTTTCTGAGTAATCCAGTTCTTTGTGATTTAATGTGGCCGCCAAAGCGGTGGCTGGGAAAGAAGTTAAAACATCGGTTCTTTCCTCGGTTTTTCCAATCCATTTCTGTAATTCTTCTGTTTTCATATCAATCGGTCGGTATTGTTTTGATTAAAGCCGGAAGCTCCATAATTTTTTCATTCCATGAGGCTAAATTTGAGTGTCCATTACGCCACTGCCTGGCATCGTGTCGAAAGTCTAAATAACCGAGCGCGCAGGCAACTGCTATCTGGCCCATATTTAGGTTTCCTTCCATACTTTTGAATTCACCGTTTTCGAGTGCTTTGACTGCATGTAAAACTTTTGACCATTGAGCTTCCATCCAAGATGGCGATTGCTCATTTTCAGGCCGCAATTTGGTTTCATATGTAATGGATACAGCACTCTCCATTATACCATCTGCTAAAGCTTCTAGGGTTAGAATATCATACATGCTTTCTTGAGGGTAAAGATTTGATCCGGCTAGATCGTCAAGAAATCGAGTTATGACACGACTATCAAATAAAGCTTTTCCGTCATCTAAAATCATTACTGGAATTTTACCTAATGGATTTGCTGCCCTTGCTTCCTCTGCCACAGAAAGGGCGGTCGTTTTTACATTGACCAATTCAATCCGATCATCAAGACCGGCATGATGGATAAGTGTTGTCACTTTGCGGACAAAAGGAGATGGTGGTGAGTAAACTAACTTCATTTGGTTATTCCTGAATGGCCTTAATTTTTTGTTTAGATTTTGAGTTTAACAGAAAATTAGCAACATAAAAATGTGAAATAAGCATTAACTATACTAAGGGAATAGTGCCACTGGATCATTTTCTTCCCATTTAGAGTATTTTTTCATAACTGAACTGAACATCTCGGATGTTTTGAAATTTTCTAACCAAATTGCAACTTTTGGCCAGGGTTGAGATGAAAACCAGTCAAAATCAATATGAGCAAATTGTCTGACAAATGGCAAAATAGCCATATCAGCTAAACGTAATTTTTCGCCAAACAAACAGGGTTTCAGCTCACTTTCTAGTAAGTTTAAAAATTTACTAGCGTGCATGCGGTTTTCTTGTGCGTCTTCCTCTGGATATCGATTGGGATACTTAGTTCGATCAAGGGCTTTTTTGAATGGACCATCACATGTTGTGATTAAATCTAAGCTGCTCTCACTTTCTTCTAACCAATTTTCAGGATCATTTATGTTTAAAGCCCAAATCATAATTTCGAGGCTTTCATCCAAAATAGTATCTTTAGTTTGCAAACAAGGGACAGTTTTACTCTCAGACGTTTCTAAAAATTTAGGCGCTTTTTCTCGCAATAAAACCTCACGCAACTCGACTTGAATACCTGCGGAGTAGATGGCTAGTCGAGCCCGAATTGCGTAAGGGCAACGACGAAAACTATAAAGTATAGGTCTATTATCCATTTGTTTTAAATCGCAGTTGCAAAAAGCTGTTTTTCATTTGCATCAGTAATTTTACCTAAAACAATACTACCTTCGACTTGCTTTTTATCAAATTTTACTTCGGTAAATTGTTCTGTTCTACCCATGTAGGCATTTTCCATAAGAATATTATGGTTTTTTCCAAGCTGTGATGAAAGGTGGCTCTTTACTTGTTTTTTACCTAAATCCCTCAAAACAGCAGCCCTTTTTTTTATTTGATTGCCATTTACCTGAGGCATTTTTGCAGCAGGAGTTCCTTCTCGAGGGGAATAGGGGAAAATGTGAAGCCATGTTAGTTCACACTCTTTAATTAAGTTAACAGAGTTCTGAAAATGCTCCTCTGTCTCTGTTGGAAAACCAGCAATTATGTCGGCACCAAAGGTAATTTCTGGTCTTACTTTTCTTGCCTCCTCACAGAATGCAATGGCATCTTTTCTCAGATGCCTGCGTTTCATACGCTTTAGAATTAAATCATCTCCATGTTGTAGACTGAGGTGTAAATGAGGCATTAACCTTTTTTCAGTAGCAATCGCCTGCATGAGATTTTCATCAACTTCAATGCTATCAATAGAGCTAATTCGTAGTCTTGATAGGTCTGGTACTAACTTTAATATTCGCATCACTAAGTCACCTAACTTAGGAGCGCTGGGTAAATCTGCACCCCAGCTTGTAAGATCTACTCCCGTCAGGACAACTTCATTGAAGCCTTTATCGACCAGTCGCTTTATTTGGTCGACGATAACGCCTGCGGGAACGGATCGAGAGTTTCCTCGGCCGTACGGAATGATGCAGAAAGTACATCGGTGGTCACAGCCATTTTGTACTTGGACATATGCTCTACTTCGAGAACCAAAGCCGTCGATCAAATGGCCTGCAGTTTCATTAACCGACATGATGTCATCGACTTTTATTTTTTCAGTTTCAAAGGTTTCATTATTTGAAAGCTGTGCCCAAGTTTTTTGCTGCATTTTTTCTGAATTACCAATTACCAGATCTACCTCAGCCATATTTGCAAAACTATTAGGATCAATTTGGGCTGCGCAGCCTGTCACTATTACTTTTGCACTTGGATTTTCTTTTCGAAGTTTCCTAACTTCCTGTTTTGATTTACGCACTGCTTCTGCGGTTACCGCACAGGTGTTTATAATAACAGCGTCACTCAGTCCTGAGGAAGTTGCGAGCTCCCGCATAGCTTCAGTTTCGTAAGCGTTAAGCCTACACCCAAGTGTTGATAATTTTGGTGTGGGGACAGTCATAAACTCTTTAAAAACTCATCGGAAAAGTGACCAGAAAAAACTTGCATTGTTGGCCCTGTCATCCAGACACCATCCTCACGCCAGTTTATGTCTAAAATACCACCGTCCAGTTCTATTTGGACATTTTTTCCAGTTAATCCTCGTCTGTTAGCTGAGACAGCCGTTGCGCAAGAAGAAGATCCAGAGGCTAAAGTTACACCAACCCCCCGCTCCCAAACGCGCATTCTAATTCGATCTGGGGCTGTAATAGAAGCAAATTGCACATTTGTTCGCTCTGGAAATAGGGGATGGTTTTCAAATTTTGGACCCATCTCTTCGAGATTTATTTTCTCGGCATCTTCAACAAAGAAAGTACAGTGTGGGTTTCCCATACCAGTAGCAGAAGGAGCTCCTTCTATTGGAAGTTCCAAAGTTGGGATATTTTTAGCAAGAGGGACTTTATCCCATTCGAGTGCAGGTTGCCCCATATTCACAGAAGTCTCACCATTTCCCAAATCTACTGCAGGTATTTGTCCGTACATTGTGGTAAGCGTTAAGTTTTCTTTGGATGTCTCGTCCATTAAATATCGGGCAATGCATCGGGTAGCATTACCACATGCAAAAGACTCAGAGCCGTCCGAATTATAGAATGAGAGATGGGCATCAAAGTCGCCTTTGGAGATAACCGCTAGTTGATCGAAGCCTACACCAAAATGCCTATCTGCAATAACGGATATAACCTTTTGAGAAAGCTGAACCTCTCTATCTCGCGCGTCAATCACGACAAAGTCATTGCCCAGGCCATGCATTTTCATAAATGGTAAACTATGTATGTTTCTTGAGTCCATATGCTGCATATACGCTTCCAAACCATATGAATCCAGTAATACAACGATTATTTTCGTTTTCGGGGTTGACCAGACGTTCTGTGGTTCCTAAGTAGCTGTTTAGTGGGCCGTTAGCTCAGTTGGTAGAGCAACTGACTTTTAATCAGTGGGTCACAGGTTCAAATCCTGTACGGCTCAC
>JAAXIY010000060.1:17867-26833 GCA_012270125.1 Paracoccaceae bacterium | reverse complement strand
CCGCATTATTCGCCCTCGCCGTAGTTTTATTTTCACACCAGGCTTGCGACCAGACATGTTTCCTAAAGCTTTGGCAAGTGGGACAGACATTGTCTGCGTGGAATTAGAAGATGGGATCGCTCCGAATGATAAAGCAGAGGCCAGAAAAAATGCCCTGGCTCTATTTGAACAGCCACAAGCAGATGACGGCGTTGAAAGAATGGTGAGGATTAATTCCATGCGAGAGCGTTTTGGTATTGAAGATGTAAATGCTATCCTTGCAACAAAAACACCACCTCCTGCTTTGATGATGCCAAAAGTACGAACTCCCGATGAGGTAGTCATACTGGATCAATTGCTCACTGAAGCTGGGCACAGTTCACGACTTCACGTCATTATCGAAACTAATGAGGGACTTGAGGCTGCTTATGATATAGCAAAGTGCTCAGACAGAATAGACGCTCTGTTTTTTGGAGGTGTTGATATGGCTGCGGAACTACGTTGTCCAAACACATTTGAGACATTATTTTACGCCCGTTCACGAGTGGCTCATGCAGCCGCATCAGCCGAACTTGACGTTCTAGATGTGCCTTATCTTGACTTGGACGATCCAGATGGAATGCGCAAAGAAGCGCAACAAGTTCGAGATCTAGGATTTACTGGAAAAGGCTCTATCCATCCCAAGCAGATTGCCACACTGAACGAGGTCTTCACCCCATCGAAAGAACAAATTGCCCGTGCGCGCAGAATCATTAATGAATTTGAAGCTGCAAATACAGGACTTGTTGTCATCGATGGAAAATTAATAGAGAAACCAGTCATGCGAGAAATGTACCGGATAATTTCAATCGCAGATCGCTTGGGAGAATAATTTATGGAATGTTGTGGACCAGGCTATGCAAGCCCACAAGAAGCAATTAAAGCCCCTAATGAAAAGTTACTATATACAATCGCAATTTATACGGGAACAGGTATTCAAAAACCGGATTATCTAGCGACTGTAGACGTAGACCCTGGAAGTCCTACGTATAGCCAAGTTATTCACAGACTTGAAATGCCTGGTATAGGTGATGAGCTACACCACATGGGATGGAATGCATGCTCAAGCTGTCACGATGATAGCTCAATGTCGCGTAAGTTTCTTATTCTTCCTGGTGTCCGATCAAACAAACTACACATTGTTGATACGGCAACTGATCCGCGGGCTCCTCGACTTCACAAAATAATAGATGGAGCAGAGATTAAGGCAAAAGCCAATTTATCCGGGCCCCATACTGTTCATTGTTTAGGTTCGGAAATTATTATCTCTTTTCTGGGCGATGCCAAAGGTGAGGCCCCAGGAGGGTATCTACAGCTCGACAAGGACTTTAATATTGTGGGCCGATGGGAAAACTCTATGGGTGACATCAAGTTTGGTTATGATTTTTGGTATCAACCTAGGCATAACATCATGGTTAGTTCTGAGTGGGCAGCACCTAATACATTTATGCCTGGCTTCGATCTGGAAGAAGTTGGACACCTTAAATACGGTCGTGAATTACATTTTTGGGATTTTGAAAAGAAAAAACCAATTGAAAGTTTCTATCTCGGCGAAGACGGTCTTCTTCCTCTAGAGGTAAAATTTCATCATAACCCAGACAGTACCCATGGATTTTGTGGAGCTGCACTGTCAACAAACGTGATACACTGGTGGAAAGACGATAATGGTCAGTGGAAATGGGAAAAGGTTATTGACGTAGAAAATGAAATGCATCCCGACTGGCCCATCCCGCTTCCAGGAGTAATGTCCGCAATTCTTATTTCAATGGACGATAAGTATCTTTACCTTAACAATTGGTTGCATGGTGATATGCGTCAGTATGATATTTCTGATCCTCATAAGCCAGTTCTGACTGGCCAGGTTTTCATGGGTGGTCTGCTCGGTAAGGCGCCAAAGGTCAATGGTGTTGAAGTTGCAGGGGGCCCACAAATGTTTCAATTAAGTCTTGACGGGAAGCGACTTTATGTAACGACTTCACTTTTTTCGACTTGGGATAATCAATTCTATCCAGAAATAAGAGAAAAAGGTGGCGTAATGGTCCAAATTGATTGCGACCCAATCAACGGTGGAATGAAGATTAACCCAGACTTTATGGTAAATTTTGGTGAGGAACCGAATGGTCCAAGCCGCTGCCACGAAGCGCGCTATCCTGGTGGCGATTGTACGAGTGATATCTGGTTATGACCGAGCATAGAGTAACCCTTTCTAACAGAGATGGTGCAATATATACTGTTAATGGAAGGCGTCCATTACTAGAACAACTCAGAGATCAAGGCGTCGATCTTCCCTATGGCTGTGAATATGGTGGTTGTATCACCTGTGCTGCAAAGCTCGTGAAGGGCGATATTGATCAGCGTCGCCAGGTCGCTCTTAATAACAGACAGATAGAGAATGGATATGTCATATTATGTGTGGCGCGCGCTACATCAGATATTACATTAGAGATCGGCGTAGAAAGTCACGACAAGCTGTACCGTAATCCTTTCTTGGATCCACTGAAGCCACATGAATTGAAAGCAGATATTGCCACGTCGGAGGAAGTTTAATGCCTGAAGCTGATATTGACCGCCTTTACGATTATGACCCCAAATATCTTGCTGATATATTAAAATCAGTGAAGACCATAGCAATGGTTGGTGCAAGTGGTGATAAAACAAAGTTTAGTTATGGCGTGCTTCGTCAACTAAATGAAATTGGCTATGATATTTTGCCTGTAAACCCAAACCCAAATGTAAAAGAGATACGAGGCTTAAAAGTCTATCACTCACTCGAAGAGATAGAAAAACCAATAGATATGGTAGATGTTTTCCGTCCAAAAGAAGAGCTTTATGCCATCGCTGAAAAAGCAATATCTGTTGGTGCAAAAGTATTATGGGGTCAGATAGGCGTTTTTGACGATAAGGCTGCAAAACTAGCAGAAGAAGCTGGTCTCAAAGTTGTTATGAACCGTTGCCCTAAAATTGAGCTTTTTAGGCCATTTTGGAAACCACGCCTTGATTTGAAAATCTAATTACAAAAAGCCAAAAAGTAATTTAACCCGCATCTAATTCTGCGCTCCAAATTCCCTCACCCACCATTTTTTCTATTTCAGTGGTAATAATTTTCAATGTAGCCTGAGCCGCTCTTGTATTTTTTCTATCAGGTGCCATCGCTAGAACCAGTTGCCTTTTTATGGTTGGAGAAATAAATGTTCTGGCCTCTAGTGTGCCTTCGCGTATATCTTCGTTCACAGCAGAAAGGGGAATAAACGCGTGATAATTTCCAGTTTTAACAAGTGATTTTAGTACCTCAAAAGCATCTCCACTTATTTCAACATTAAGTTTCACCCCTGCTTTGGCAACAGCATTATCAACAAGGATTCTTATCCCATGTGGGCGACTGGGCAAAACAATTGGCAAATGCGCAATATCACTAAGCTGTATCTCTTTTCCCAAATTATTTAATTTTCCCGGCGCGCTAATTAACGCTATATTTTCATAAAGAAGCCCTGTGCATCGCAAGTGTAAGTCATGGGCAGGACCATAAAGAAACGAGATGTCCAAATCACCCCGATGCAACCATTCGATTAAATGTCCAGAATATCCTTCAACTATTCTTAATGTTACCTGAGGAAGCTCACTTTTTACTTTTTCAATCAAACGCACCGCTAAAACAGAGTTTATGCTTGGCATTAATCCTATCGCAACATTGCCAGTAATACTCTCTGAGCTTGAACGAACCTCATCTACTGCTTGCTCAAGTTGACGAATAATTCCTGAAACCCTAGAGAGAAGCTTTTCACCACTTTCGGTGAGTGTCATGCCTTTAACTGTCCGATGAAATAATTGAGCACCCGTTTTGTGCTCCAAGAGCTTAATTTGTCGTGATAGAGCTGGTTGTGCCAACCTTAATCGATCAGATGCAGCACTTAGCGAACCTGTCTCAGCAACACAGATAAAAGTTTTTAATTGTTTTATATCCAAGCGAGCAAGCCTTCGAAACTTGTTATCGAACCTATACCAACTTTTACTTTTTGTTATAGTATGTCAATGGAATATAATTAACTTGTAATTACCCTCAGATAGAAGTTGCTTCTACTAAATGAAACATAAAAAATCTGACCAATTTGAAACCAAAAGTCTCTCTTCATCATTGGTGAAGTTCTCGGTTGATTATAACCCTGCGCTAACCTCAAATGAATTAAGTCAAAGCGCCAAACTTTCGCTATTTGATTGGTTTGTAGTGTCAATTGCAGGTCAGGGCGAACCCGTAAGCCAGATAGTTAGAGGTCTAATAGAAACCGAACATGGTGCCAAAAACTGTAGTGTGTTTGGGAGCAAACATCGTTACCCAGCGCGGGCCTCTGCTCTTGCAAACGGAACCATTAGTCATGCTTTAGACTATGATGATACACATTTTGCTTATTTGGGACACCCGAGTGTCGCTGTATTACCTGCAGTGCTCGCCATTGGAGAAAAAACTAAACCTACGCCCGAAGGATTTTTAAATGCTGTGATTTTGGGGTTGGAGACAGCGACTCGAATAGGAGCCTGGTTAGGGAGAGATCATCATTTAGCTGGTTACCATTCAACAGCCACAGCAGGTGCTTTTGGCGCAACAATAGCGGCATCTAAATTACTGGAGTTAGACGAAAGAACTACTAGTTTCGCTGTTGGCTTAGTTTCTTCTATGGCATCGGGTGTGAGAGCGCAATTTGGTACAATGGCAAAACCTTTGCATGCGGGAATGGCGGCAGCCAACGGTGTTGAAGCTGCCCTTCTTGCTCAAGCAGGACTAGTTTCAAATCCAGACGCACTTGAAGCAGAGCATGGATTTGCCGATACGCATATGGTTCAGAACCTTAATACAAATATAGCTTTAAATCATTTGGGCGAATATTGGATGTTCGAAGAGGTTTTGCATAAATACCATGCCTGTTGTCATGGGTTGCACGCAGCAATTGAGGCACTTATAAAAGTGAGAGAACAAAACAATCTAAATGCCGAAAACATCAAAAATATATCAATCGCAGTAGCTCCCAGATATCTCAAAATTTGTAATATTATGGCACCTAAGACTGGATTAGAAGCCAAGTTTAGTTTCCGTCTATCTGCTGCAATGGTTCTTGCCAGGCGCGACACAGCAGTACTGTCCACTTTTTCAGATGAAGCTTGTGATAATCGAGAGCTGATCGCATTGAGAGATCAAGTGAGTGTTTCACCAGATCCTAAACTCAGCGAGACTGAGGCATTTGTCCAGGTACAGACAAGCGATGATAAAATTTTAAATGCTAATTTTGATATAAATCAGCCCCAACCTTTTAAAATTAAAAAAGAAAAACTAATGCACAAAGCTTCTGCTTTGCTTGGTGAAAATACTGCTTGTCAAATATGGGACGTAATATCTTTAGGCGATCCAGAAAAATTTAAAACATTAACACAATTTAAACTGAATTAAACAAACGGAGGATCTTTTGGGTCATCACCAGAACGAAAAGTTAACAAAAAAACTATCGGAGTTTGCCTTCGATTTCAGTTATGACGATTTGCCGTCTGAAGTTACGGAACAAGCAAAGCTATTCATACTCGATACACTTGGCTGTGCTCTTGGAGGTAGGACCCAAGCCAAAGAGGAAGTATCTTGGATAACAATGTTTGCTGGCTCTCAAAACTCTAAAGGTAACTCGACTATTTTTGGCGAAAAAGAAAGAACCAGCGCTGCAACAGCAGCTTTGGCTAATGGTGCAATTGCGCACACTATTGATTTTGACGATACGCATATGCCTTCCATTACTCACCTCGGATCATCATTAGTCGCGACAACATTTGCCCTCGGTGAAGAATTAAATTCGAATGGTAAAGATATAATTGAAGCATTCGTACTTGGTTTTGATGTGGCAGGTCGTGTAGGAAGATGCGCCATGCCCAGCCACTATAAATATTGGCACCCGACGGCTACTTTTGGTGGTATCGGTGCTGCAGTCGCTGGCGCGAAACTCCTGAAGCTAGATAGTAAGCAAATCGAGATGACCATAGGCCTTGCTGCCGATGCAGCGGGAGGACTTCGTTATGGTGTAGACAATGGGGATTTTTCCAAAAGCTTACATCCAGCCATGGCAGCAATGAAAGCAGTGCTATTCGCCCAATTAATAAACAATGGAGCGACCGGCCCTTTAGGAATTCTCGAATATTCCTCAGGTTTTTTTAATGCCTTTTCTGAGGAACCAAACTTTGAGCCATTACTTGATAGGCTAGGTGAATATTACGAAATAAGTGTTGGTGGGCTAAAATCCTACCCAACGATCCAATGCAGCCATACTGCTATTTCAAAAACGTTAGAATTGGTTCAAGAAAATGGACTTCATAAAGATGATATAGCAGAGGTAAGTATTGTTCAGTCTGAGACTATGCCTGGCCAAGGCATGAATTACACTCCACAAAGTCCTTTGGCAGCCCGCTTAAGCACACCCTTTGCAGTATCGTTAGGTCTTCAAGACGGCGGAGTATCTCTTGAAAGATTTACCGAAGACACACTCGCTGATCCAGAAATTAATGAAATAATGTCACGCATCAAAATTGACTCTAGCACTCAGCTTGCAGAAGAGCATCCAAACACCGTTGCATCGATAGTTGATATAAAAACTCGAGATGGCAGAAGTTTCTCTGGCAAGCAAATCTTCGCAAAAGGAGACCCAAACAATCGGATGACAGCAATAGAAATTGAGGATAAATTTCGCAAACTAAGCGTGCCCATTCTAGGAAAAGAAAAAGTAACCCAGGTTACTAGCAAAATAAATAACTTGCAAGAAATCCAAGACCTGAATGAAATTACTCAAATTCTACGATAAGCATTAGTTAACAAAGAGGATAAGAAATTGAGCAACCCGTTTTCCGACTTGCTTGTAGTTTCCGTTGAACAAGCTCTTGCAGCGCCTCTATGCACATCAAGATTAGTTGATATGGGTGCAAGGGTTATAAAAATAGAACGAACCGAGGGAGATTTTGCGCGAGGTTATGATGCGGCGGCAAATGGTGATAGTTCATATTTTTTGTGGACCAACCATGGTAAAGAATCCGTGGTTTTGGATTTGAAATCCAAAAAAGATATCAATCTTATGAAGCAACTCCTTAAAAAAGCAGACGTTTTCGTTCAAAATCTGGCTCCGGGAGTAATGAAAAGGTTGGGCTTTGGGTCAGAGGACATGCGAAAGAAAAATTCCAGACTCATAACGTGTGATATTTCTGGATATGGCGAAACCGGGCCTGCGAGTGACTTAAAAGCTTATGATTTTTTAGTCCAAGCAGAAAGTGGACTTGTGGATATTTCTGGTGGACCAAATGAACTTGGACGTATTGGAGTATCAATATGTGATATTGGTGCTGGAATGACTGCGCATGCGGCAATTGTTGAAGCTCTATTTTACAGAGAACGCACGGGTGAAGGTTATGGCGTTAACGTGTCTTTATTTGGTGTAGCATCAGATTGGATGAATGTACCTCTATTACAATATAAATACGGTGGTAAGAGCCCTAGAAGGGTTGGGTTAATGCATCCCTCTATTCAACCTTATGCAGCCTTCTCTGTTAAAGACGGGTCTAAAGTCATAATTGCGATCCAAAATGAACGGGAGTGGGCACGATTTTGCTCCCAAGTTCTAAAAAAACCTGAACTTGCTACCGATCCTCTTTTTAACAGTAATAACGCAAGGGTTAAAAACATAGAGGCTCTGCATGAGACGATCAATAATACTTCCAATCAATTATCGGCCAGCGAATTTACTAGCTTACTTAAACAAGCTGATATTGCATTTGGTTCGGTGAATTCAGTCAGCGCATTATCTGACCATCTTGGGCTTAACTTGGTTAATGTAAAAACTACTAAAGGTGACGATGTAACGATGGCAGCACCACCAATTAACAGGACTATAGATACGGTCAAAAGTTTACCATCACCACCCAAATTGGGAGAGCATACTTCTAAAGTTTTTAAAGAGTTTGGGATGTAGATTAATAATAAGGTAACATTTATAGATGACACATTACACAAGCTACGATCTCATCGAATGGGGCAAACCGTTTGAGAAAAGACAAAATGCATTGCCTGAGCCAACAGGCCCCGAGGTGCTGGTGCGGGTGACAGCAGCGGGCCTTTGTCATTCAGATCTTCATGTGCAGAAAGGTTTCATGGATCTGGGACAGGAAGGTAAATTAACTTTCGCCGAACGTGGCGCCGTACTGCCAATGACTTTTGGACACGAAGTGGCTGGTATCGTTCAAGCTGTTGGGCCAGAAGTAAATTCAGTCAAACCTGGTCAGCAGGTTTTAGTTTTCCCCTGGATTGGCTGCGGTGAGTGCGACGCTTGCAACGAAGACCGTGAGAGCGACTGTGCCACAATGCGCATCATAGGATTGAAACAAAAGGGCGGTTTTGCAACACACTGTTTAGTGGAACACGATAAGTTCCTCGTAGATATTGATGGCTTGGATGCAGCTGATGTTGTGCCACATGCTTGTTCCGGAATTACGGTTTTTAATGCCCTTGAAAAAATGGGGGCTCTCCGTTCTGATGAATGGATCGCCATCATGGGCTGCGGTGGACTGGGCATGAACGCCATCTCTATTGCCAGAGCCATGAGTTTTAATAACATTATCGCAGTGGATATTGACAATGGTAAGCTGGAAGCAGCTCTTGAAATGGGTGCGACCAAAGTACTGAACAGTAAGAATGATGATGCTGTCAGCGAGCTACAAAAGCTGGCAGAGGGGCGGCTTATGGGAGTGCTGGACACCTTTGGAGGAGCCGAAACTGGACGTATAGCAGTGCGGGCCCTCTCAAAAGCAGGACGTTATCTGTTAGTGGGCCAGGCCGGCGGAGACTTTCAAATGCCTCAGGTTTGGCTGCCACAAAAAGCAATGACCGTCCGTGGCAGCCATGTTGGAAACTCACCACAATTGCGCAAAATTATCGA
>JAAXIY010000060.1:1334-17767 GCA_012270125.1 Paracoccaceae bacterium | reverse complement strand
GCTGCATTCGATACAGGTGCCTGGGCGGATATGCGACCAACGCAAAGGGGCAAGCTTTTAGTGCGACTTGCTGAAATTATTGAACGTGAATCTGAAAGATTGGCCAATATAGAAGTCCGTGACAATGGTAAACTTATCACAGAAATGAGTGCTCAGACTAAATATTTGGCAGAATGGTACCGCTATTTTGGAGGCCTGGCTGATAAAATAGAAGGGGCCGTGCTACCAGCTGACCGCCCTGGCATATTTAATTATACGCGATATGAACCATTGGGTGTAATTGGAATGATTACAGCCTGGAATTCTCCTCTCTTATTATTAGCCTGGAAGCTAGCCCCTGCCCTTGCTGCCGGAAATACCGCCGTAATTAAACCCTCTGAATTTACGTCTGCTTCATCCTTAGAATTCATGGAACTTGTAAACGAAGCAGGTTTTCCTGCAGGAGTTGTAAACTGCATTACTGGATACGGCTTAGAAGTAGGTGCTGCTATGGTAGAGCATCCAGATGTCGCCAAAATTGCCTTTACAGGGTCTGATTTTGCAGGTCAAAAAATCTACGAGACGGCTGCAAAAAAGATTATGCCCGTTACTTTAGAATTAGGCGGGAAGTCACCTAATATTGTTTTTGAAGATGCTGATTTTGAAGCTGCGGTCATGGGCGCAATATCAGGCATATTTGCAGCAACTGGCCAGACCTGCATAGCGGGCTCACGGTTGCTGGTCCAAAGAACCATTCATGATAAATTTGTTAAACGCTTAGTTGAAGTCGCGAGTGAAGCTAAAATTGGAGATCCAATGTCAGTGGAAACACATGTAGGACCCGTCACTACCGCACCTCAATACGAAAAAATTCTTCAATATATAGAAGTGGCAAAAGAAGATGGCGCAACCTGTGTTTTAGGAGGCAAGCCTTATACCGGTGATGGCATTCAAGGTGATCGATTTGTTGAGCCAACAATCTTCACAGGTGTGACAAACAATATGCGAATTGCCCAAGAAGAGGTGTTCGGGCCTATTTTATCAGTCATTCCCTTTGATACAGAAGAAGACGCCATCCGCATTGGAAACGATATCGTGTTTGGTCTTGCAGCAGGTGTATGGACTTCTGATTTAGGTCGGGCTTTCAGAATGTCCGAAAAGCTTAAAGCCGGCACTGTTTGGGTAAACACATATCGAGCGGTTAGTTTTATGACGCCATTCGGCGGCTACAAAAGATCAGGCCAAGGAAGAGAAAGCGGTCAAGAATCAATTAAAGAATTCATGCAAGTAAAGTCCGTTTGGATTGCTCAGCAGACAACAAGCTCAAATCCATTTATAATGCAATAGTTTCAAAAGTGCTTTTAGCAGCGAAACGGTCACTTTAAGTAAATAAATCTTTCAAGCTTAGTTTTTATCTATACATCTGCAATTAATATAAAAAATATATATGAAAGCATAAATATTTTATATTGTTCTACATGGAACATTTCGTTGCTATAATTCATAAAACTGTTACCGTTACCCTACATAAAGCTAGTTGTATCAATGAGTTTGGTGCAATTTTTATGAAACTTGATTAGTGATGTAGGGAGGACATCTCGATGAGACACTACTTAACCAAACAAGCTATGAAAGCCGTTAAAGCTTCCGTGGTTATGTTAACATTCTTCGGCTTAGCTGGAACTGCTATGGCTGATAAAAAAATTACTTTTAAAACCCCTTCAGCTTTTGGAACAAACTTGCCTATAACAGGTTCTACTTCTGTTTATTTTGCTGATGTTCTAGAAAAAGTTTCTGGCGGAAACATGAAAATCAAAATGTTCGAGCCAGGGGAACTTATGCCAGCATTTGATATCCACCAAGCCGTTTCAGACGGACAAGTACAGGCAGGTTACACCTGCGGTGCTTATCTAGGTGGTTCTTTGAAAGAAGCTATTCCATACTGTACAATGCCATTTGGACCAGAACCTCACGTAATGTTAGGCTGGTTATACGAAGGCAACGGCACAAAACTTTGGGAAAAGTTTTATAATGACGCTGGATACAACGTAAAAGTATGGCCTCTTGCGATCTATGCAAACGAAGGCGCAGGTTGGTTTACCAAGAGAATTGAAAAAGTTGAAGATTGGAAAGGAACCAAAATCCGAATTGGTGGCTTTGCAGGCGGCACTGTAACCAAATTAGGTGCTGTTCCGACACTTATTCCTTTTGGCGAAATTTTCCCAGGACTTGAAAAAGGCGTGATTGACGCTGCTGAAATGGGTCTTCCAGCAAATGATTTAGAAGCTGGATTACATAAAGTTGCTAAGTACTATCATATGCCAAGTTGGCACCAGCCTTACACAATCATCGAAATCGTGATGAATATGGATGTGTGGAACGGTATGAGTGAAGCTCAACAAGCGCAGTGGGAAGCGTCAGTAAGACAAGCAAATGTTTGGTCAATGACACACTCAAATGCTATCCAAAATGCTGCACTTAAGACACTTCAAGAAGAAAAAGGTGTCGAAATTGTTAAGTTTGATGACGAAATGCTCAAAGCAATGAGAGCGGCATTCAATGAAACAATGGATGAGCTGATGGCAACAGACCCTGAGGTCAAAATGTTGATGGACGATCTTACAGCGTTCATGGAAGACTATAAGGCCTGGGAGAACATTGGCTCCATTGGTCGCAATAGTTTGTGGGACTAGAAGTTCTGCTACAACCAACTAGCAATGCAAGCAACAGCTTGCATTGCTAAAACAAATTAATAAACTCCAGCACAACAGGTAAATCTCAAAGTGAATTTTGTTCAGAATATAGAAAGACAAATTATAGCCTTGGGCCACGCTATCAGCTGGCTTGCACTGTTTCTCGTTGCCATTGTGTGTTTATCAGTTTTTCTCCGATATGTACTCGGCTTGTCCAGTTTAGGATTTGATGAATTGCAATGGCACATATACTCTTTTGGATTTATGATGGGGTTTTCATATTGTACATCTATGGAAACACATGTTCGCAACGATCTTTTTTACAGTAAGTTTTCAGAAAAAACAAAGCTTTGGATAGATCTTGTCAGTCACGTTGTTGTACTATTACCATTTATTATCGTCATTATATATCACTCATGGTTTTTCATGATGAGAGCTTATGTAACAGCAGAGGGTTCGATTGACCCCGGCGGTTTACCACACCGATGGATTATAAAATCAGTTTTAGTACTGTCATTTGTATTATTTGGAATTGCAACGGTGGCTAGATCAGTCGCCATTATTGCAAAACTCAGAAAACTAACAGGAGATGCCAACTAATGTTTGTTGAAACCATTCTGCTGACAGCTCTTTTTGTAACCTTTTGCGCAATGCTTCTTGTGGGTTTTCATATTTCCTACACCCTCTTTGGCGTTTCAATTCTATTTACTTTAGTGGCAATGATCTCTGATCAATATTTTGATACAGCCACTGGGCTAGATTTCTATTATTTTGGGATTGTTGTTAAACGAATTTATGCCGTTATGACCAATTGGATCCTAATAGCGGGGACCCTATTTATTTTTATGGGCTTTATGCTTGAGAAATCTGGAATAGCTGAGCGGTTACTTACCTCAACTCAAGAATTGTTTGGCAATGTCAGGGGCGGAATGGCCATCACAGTGGCTTTGATAGGAACATTACTGGCTGCAAGTACTGGAATTGTTGGAGCCTCGGTGGTTC
This sequence comes from Paracoccaceae bacterium, assembly GCA_012270125.1. Lineage (GTDB taxonomy): Bacteria > Pseudomonadota > Alphaproteobacteria > Rhodobacterales > Rhodobacteraceae > Salinivivens. The sequence continues at coordinate 14,093 of JAAXIY010000060.1, read as the reverse complement.
TACTAGGTGTATTAAGTCTTCCAATAATGATTAAACAAGGCTATTCCAAAGAACTCGCAACCGGAACAGTTGCCGCATCCGGCTGTCTTGGGATCATTATACCACCGTCAATTATGCTGGTTTTTATGGCAGACCAACTTAATCTGCCAGCTGGTGATTTATTCATGGGTGCCTTTATACCAGGGTTAATGCTTGCTGCACTTTATGTAATCTACATACTTGGATTTTCATTCCTCAGACCTGAGTCAGCGCCTTTGGCAGAAGACAGACAACCAGTAGGATTTAAAACTCTTTTTAGGGTACTATTAGATGCCGTACCCATACTGGCTTTGATGTTTTTGGTTTTAGGATCAATCATAGCCGGTATTGCTACAGTAACTGAAGCCAGTGGAGTTGGCGCTTTGAGCGCAATGATCTTGGCAGCATTCTATCGAAAACTAAATTTATCAATGTTGAAAGAGGCTCTTTACGGTACTTTCAATACCATGGGCTATATTTTCTGCATCATAATAGGCGCAACCGTTTTTGCTTTTGTTGTGCGCGCTTTAGGTGGAGATGAAATCATAGAAGAAGCACTCACATCATTACCTTTCAGCGATAATGGCATTATTCTCTTTGTAATATTTTGTGTGTTTCTGCTTGGATTTTTCCTCGATTGGATTGAAATAACTTTTATTGTGTTGCCCCTGCTTGTCCCAGTTATTGGGGCCATGGACTTAGCAATAAGCGGTTATGGTGTGGTAGACAAACCAGTGCTCGTTTGGTTTACAATCTTAGTTGCAGTAACACTTCAAACGTCTTTTTTAACGCCACCTGTAGGATATGCCCTCTTTTATATGAGGGGTATCAGCCCCCCTGGTGTGGCAATGAAAGACATTTACAAAGGCATAATTCCTTTTGTAATTCTTCAGCTCATAGCTATTTATTTAGTTTTTCAATGGCCGGCTCTGGCCACTTGGCTACCGGCGTATGTTTACGGTTAATACTGTATGAATGGGGATGTTAATCAATGGCAACAAATAAGGAATTTGAACTAAGACGCGATGACTCTGTAGCTAAAGCCATCGCTTATTCGTCCACATTTATCGCCGATCGCGCAGAAAATACAGAGATATGGGATGTCGAAGGTAAAAGGTACATAGATTTTTGTGGTGGTATTGGTTGCCAAAACACGGGTCACCGTAATCACAGGGTTGTGGACGCCATAAAAAACCAATTGGATACACTAACTCATACTTGTTTCCAAGTCACACCATATGAAAGCTATATAGAGCTAGCTGAACGATTAAATGATATTTATCCCGGTGACTTTAAAAAGAAATCTATGTTTTTCTCAGCTGGGGGAGAAGCCGTCGAAAACGCAGTTAAAGTAGCTAGGTATTATACAAAACGCCCAGCAATTATTACTTTTACCAATGGATATCACGGACGCTCATATATGGGGATGGCATTGAGTGCGAGGATGATACCATTTAAACAAGGATTTGGCCCATTCCCAGGCGATATTTACAGACTACCTTTTCCCGATGAATTCCGAGGCATAACTTTGGAAGACACAAAAAGAGCCTTCGCAACATTATTCAGAAGTGACTGCCCACCTGATCAAATTGCTGCAATATTTTTTGAACCCGTTCAAGGGGAAGGTGGTTACAATATAGCCACTCAGGAATTTGTGTCATATTTACGTGAGCTGTGTGATGAGCACGGAATTGTTCTAGTTGCTGACGAAATTCAATCAGGAATTGGTCGTACCGGCAAAATGTTTGCCATGGAACACTTCGGTATTGATCCCGATTTAACCTGCGTAGGAAAAAGTATAGGCGGAGGTCTACCAATATCGGGAGTAGTTGGGAAAGCGAGCGTTATAGATACCGTCCCTCCTGGAGGTCTCGGCGGCACATTTGGTGGCAATCCAATGGCCTGTGCAGCCGCTCTAGCAGTACTAGAGACAATCGAAAAAGATGGATTGCTGGCAAAAGGCTTAGAAATCGGGGAAGTCATAGATAAGCGTCTTCGAGAAATGTCATTAAAAAACTCAATGCAAAATATTGGCGATGTTCGTGGTCTGGGTTGTATGAATGCTATTGAGCTCGTTAAGGATCGTGAGTCTCTGGAACCAGATGGTGATATGGCTGCCAAAGTAGCTCAAATAGCACTTAAAAAAGGTCTTATCCTTGTAACAGCCGGACCAACGCGAAATGTTATAAGAATTTTGGTTCCTCTATCAGCCGATCTGAAAGTTATAGAAGAAGGCTTAGATATTCTGGAAGCTTCATTGGAGGAAGCGGCAGCCTAAAACCTCAAAGTCAATAAATTGTATTGTAGGTGATAGTATGAAAATAAAGGCAGCAGTTTTACGTCAATCGGGGCTTCCCAGACCTTACACAGAAAGCAAGCCACTCTCTATTGAAGAAGTTGATCTAGACCCACCCAAATCAAATGAAGTCATGATAAAAGTCAAAGCCGTTGGTCTTTGTCATTCCGATCTTGTTGCAATTAGTGGTGAGCGTGGAAAGCCTATGCCAATAGTACTTGGGCATGAAGCGGCCGGGATAATAACCGAAATTGGTGATAATGTTGAAGGCTTCGAAATTGGCGATCATGTGGTGCCCTCCTATGTTGCAAGCTGTGGCCTCTGTGAAATGTGTAGCTCCGGCCGACCAGCCCTCTGCGAACCTGCTACAGTTGCAAATGCGAAAGCAGTTTTAAGAGATGGAACAACAAGGCTCAGCCAAAATGGTAGATCTATCCACCACCATTCGGGTGTTGCTGGGTTTGCAGAATATTCGGTATTGTCAAAAGAAGCCTTGGTTAAAATTGATAAATCAATTCCCTTCGAGCAAGCAGCACTTTTTGGTTGTGGAGTGGTAACCGGCGTAGGTTCAGTAATTAATACTGCTGATGCTAAAGCTGGTCAGTTCATTGGTGTTGTTGGGCTAGGTGGAGTTGGACTCAGTGCTGTTTTAGCTTCGTTGGCTTTGGGAGCAGGCAAAGTAATAGCAATAGATTTAAGTGAAGAAAAACTTGAATTTGCAAAGGCGCTTGGGGTTCATCATGCTGTTAATGCAGCTGACAGCGACGCTATTGAGCAAGTACATAAAATAACCAACGGAGGCGTACATATTGCTGTTGAAACAGCTGGTTCTGGGCGTGCATTACAGACAGCATACGAAATAACCAGACGGGGAGGAACAACCGTAGCAGCAGGCATGCCAGGGCCTGAGGCTGAAATCAATTTATCACATTTAAAAATAGCTGCAGAAGAAAGATGCCTTCGAGGTTCATATATGGGAAGTTGCGTCGCCAAACGCGATATACCTCGCTATTTAAATATGTTTCAAACAGGTGTTCTACCAGTTGATAAACTAATGTCCCGCAAAATTAACTTCGGCGACTTAAATGAGGCGATGGACCGTCTTGATGACGCAAAAACAATCCGAGAAGTACTGATACCCTAACTGAGAGATAAATAATCATTTTGGATTTTAACTTTTCAGCTAATACCGGTTATTTGTGGAAAGAACTACCTTTTATTGACCGGATAAAAATGGCTAAGCGCCATGCTTTTAACTCTTTGGAGTTCCACGACGAAGCTCATAAAGAAAATTTAACTGAATTAAAAAGTCTACTCTCAGAGACGGAATTAAATGTAAACGGAATGAATGTCAGGATGGGTGACACCTTTGGGTGTGCAGCAATTCCTAACCAATCAGAAAAAGCCAAAAATGAAATAAAGGAAGCTATAAAAATAGCAGAAGATCTTGGGGCAAGAGCTCTCCACATCATGTCTGGCGTCACAGAGTACAATCAAACTTCGATCAAAACATTTGTCTCAAATTTAAAATTTGCGCTCGATAATTCAAAAATTTTAATTCTAATTGAACCCGTCTGTGAAGAACAATTACCGGGATACTTTCTAAAAAATATTGATCAAGCAGCAGCTATTATAAATAAAATTGATCACCCAAGATTAAAAATAATGTTTGATTGCTATCATATCTATCGAGAAAGTGGCGATTTGGTTAAAAATTTTGCAGATCATGCGGATAAAATTGGACATATTCAAATTGCGGCAGCTGAAAATCGAGCTGAGCCTTTCCCAGGAGCTCTTGACTACAGCGATATATTACCAGAATTTAAGCGACTTGGGTATAAAGGAGCTTTTGGCTGTGAGTACCGTCCGTCCAGCTCAACAGAGGGCGGTTTAGCTTGGCGAGATCCCTTTTTTAAGATGGAAAACCGAGAATGAGACAAAAATTCGATACTAAATCACAGGCTGGTTTCACAGAAGGGGATGTCAATTTTTCTCCACAAAGAAAAGAATGGGCTAAAAAACACATTAGCCCTAAGACACAGAAACTCCTGGAAGACGATGCACAATTCTTTTTGCATCAATCTCTATCAAGCCCATGCTTAAATGTTATCAATAAAAGTGAAGGCATTTATATCGAAGATATTGAAGGTCGTAAAATTATGGATTTTCACGGCAACAGTGTTCACCAAGTAGGACATGGACATCCGAGAGTGGTAAACGCAATTAAAGCACAATTAGACCAACTACCTTTTTGTCCGCGAAGATATACAAACCAGACGGCAATAGATTTGGCTAGTAAGCTAGCCGAATTAGCTCCCGGTAATCTTAATAAGATGCTATTCGCACCCGGAGGGACAAACGCGATAGGTATGGCCTTGAAACTCGCTCGATATGCTACAGGCCGACACAAAACAATTTCAATGTGGGACAGTTTTCATGGTGCATCTCTAGATGCAATTTCAATTGGTGGTGAAAGTCTATTTCGAAAAGATGTAGGGCCACTCATGCCAGGATCAGAACATATACCCCCTCCAAGAAGAGGAAAATGCCACTTCAATTGTCCTGATGAAAATCATGATGGCTGTATCGAATACTTAAAATATGTCGTCGAAATGGAAGGAGATATTGGGGCACTGGTTGCAGAACCAATGCGATGGACAACTGTTGAGCTACCACCAAAAAATTATTGGAAACGCGTAAGACGCATTTGTGATGATAACGATATCTTGTTGATATTTGATGAAATCCCGTCAGCTATGGGTCGTACGGGTAAAATGTTTGTCTGTGAACACTTCGACGTTGTCCCCGACATGCTGGTGGTTGGGAAAGGCCTGGGTGGAGGCATCTTCCCAATGGCCGCTCTCATCGTGCGGGAAGACCTTGATATTGTTGGAGATAGAGCTCTTGGTCACTATACACATGAAAAGAGTTCTGTTGGATGTGCAGCTGCACTTGCAACAATTGAATGTCTTTTAGAAGAAAAATTAATCGACAATTCGATCATACTTGGAAAAAAAGGTCTAAAGCGCTTAGAGGAAATGAAATCAAGATACCCAATTATCTCCGACGTAAGAGGTTTAGGTTTATTTTTTGGCATAGAACTCACAAAAAATAGCGAACCCGCACAAAAAGAAGCTGAAGAAGTTCTCTATCATTCTTTGTCGAATGGATTGAGTTACAAAGTTGGTGGTGGTTGCATTCTCACTCTTTGTCCACCAATGACGATTACCGAGGAAGAACTAAACGAAGCTTTTGACGTGATCGAAGCTGGCATAAAAGAAGTGTCCTGATATAGTTTAAAGAGCTAAAAAAACAATTCCGCAAAAAACTATAGATGCTGCGCCAATCCGGTAACCAATTGGCTTTTCTTTAAACCAAATAACCCCAATTAGAGTTGCTATAATAACCGAAGTTTCACGTAATGCTGTAACAATTCCTAGTGGAGCAATGCTTTTTGCGTATAACGCCAAACCATAAGCGACAGTAGAAAAGACCCCAGCAAGAAAACCAAGTGATATTTCTGAAATTGACGATTTTAATAATCGCAACCTAAATCTTCCAAAGATGTAAAATACCACGAAGCCTTCCGCTATAAATAGCCAGCTTATATAAGAGAGTGGGTTTTCAGTGAGACGAACGCCAAACCCATCAGTCACAGAGTAAGCAGCAATTAATATTCCTGTAGTCAAAGCAAAGATTAAAGCACGAATGGACTTTTCATTAAAAAAAGATCTGAGACCTAAAAATAGAATACCGGTTGAAATCAAAAGCACGCCACCCAGTTCAAACAAGGTCAATCGCTCATCAATCCAAAAAAATGCAAAAAAAGCTACTATGACAGGGCTTATACCCCTGGCTACTGGATAAATAAGAGATAAGTCTCCAAACCTATAGGCTGTTGTTAAGCCATAATAATAACCCCAGTGTATTATCGTGGAGGCAATTATAAATGGAATGACCCTGATATCTGGAAGTGGCAAAAAAGCGGCACCAATTAAACCCAAGACCATATGGCCCAAAGCAACCAAACCAATAGCTATTGTTTTATCACCAGTACCCTTAATTACTGCATTCCAAATGGCATGCAGAGCAGCCGCCAATAAAACCAGACTAAAGACCAAAATGGTCATATTTTTTTCTCAAACAAAAATTGTAGAATACTCAGCTCGGCCAGGGCAGCGAATAAGTCTTTACATTTGTAAAGAACTTCATAGCTTCAAGAACCCCTTCCTTCACACCATTACCAGAATCTTTTATGCCACCAAAAGGAGACATTTCTATTCGATATCCCGGTTGTTCCCAAATATTGACCGTTCCAACATCTAGTCCTTCAATATAGTTAGTAGCCCGAATTAAATCATTTGTGCAGACGCCTGATGACAATCCAAACTCAGTACTGTTTGAAATATTCATCACTAACTGATCATCATCGGGAACCCGAACTATTGGCACAATAGGACCAAATGTTTCTTCCATGACCAAGTCACACTCATGAGGCACATGATCTATTACTATTGGTGGTAGGAGGGCACCATCACGACCAGGGTGATATAAAATTTTAGCGCCTTTGGCTTCAGCCTCAAAAACTCGCTTCTCAAAGAGTTCAGCGGCTTGAGCATTAATAACACAACCAAGTTGAGTATCTGGATCCATTGGATCTCCAAATTTAATGGCCTGGGCTTTTTCAAGTATCAGCGGAACTACTTCATCCGCTATACTTTCTTGAATTAATATCCGCTTAACCGCAGTGCAACGCTGGCCCGAGTTGCCTGTTGCACCCGCTACTGCAATAGTAGCCGCTTTATCAAAATCACTTCCCTGAAGGTCATTCAATATAATCAGAGGATCATTACCCCCTAACTCTAATGCAGTTCTTTTGTAGCCTGCTTTTTCAGCAATCATTTTCCCCACTGGGACACCACCCGTAAAGGTAATGATATCAATATTCTCGTTTGTTATCATTTCGTCGCCAATATCTTGGGGCAGACCCGTTACGATTTGAAACATTTCTGGTGGCAAACCAGCCTCATATAATATGTCAGCCAAGGTTATAGCCGTTAGTGGTGTCTGCTCTGTAGGCTTACAAACAACACAATTGTTTGTTGCAATAGCGGGAGCTATTTTATGAGCGACCATATTTAAGGGGTGATTGAAAGGAGTAATTGCCGAAATACTACGAACAGGTTCTCTTTTCGTAAAAATTTTCCTGCTTTTTCCGTGAGGTGTTAAATCACATGAAAAAATTTCCCCGTCATCTTGGATAGCGAGTTGTCCTGCTAAAGTAAAAACATCATATGAACGCCCAGTTTCATATAGAGCATGTTGTTTGCATATTCCCAGCTCAAGAGTTAGCCAATGGGCGATATCTTCACGTCTTTCTCTGATAATTTCCGCAGCTCGAAATAGTATTTGTTGCCTTTCATACCGGGTTAGAGAAGGTTTATAATTTGCAGCAATTTCAAATGCCTGCTTTGCGTGTTTTGCTGTACCAGCAGGCACCGTTGCTATCACTTCTTCAGTGTAAGGATAAGTCACATCGACCGTTGTATCAGTAAAGATTTTTTCTCCGCCAATGCGCATCGCTTCCTTACGAATGGTTTGTTTTGACATAATGAGTGGTCTCCTTAATTTGGGACTATATTTTTTTTAAGGCAGTTAGTGCATCAGCTGTTTGCCGCAATACTTGCATAGAAAAAGGCATCGTAATTTCTTAAATCTGGCACCTTGGGTAAATCAATTTTACGGTTCACTATAAAAGGAACTTCTTGTTCAGTTAAGCCACCATGACTTCTTAGAGGCTCTTTCAAAGCAGCAAGATCGTGGCGATCAATGGAAGTGCCCAATGTCATATTCTCCGTAGAAATAATAACAATGTCTCCTATTCTATCTGGGGGAAGATCAAATCTTTTTACCGCTTCTGATTTATTAACTACCAATAGAATTCCATCAATATTAGATAGCTTCGAAGTAATTTCGTTAGCGTCTACTTCAGATGGCAAATATGCGGTTGCAAAAGACCCAAGTGCACCATGATGAACGACATATGGATCAGTTATTGGCAAAATTACTCGCGCCTTCTTTATACCCAACCAGTCATCCAAAAGATCTTGTACGTATATAACTGAAGGCTCCCCATTAACGTCGTGTTTTGGCTTCATCCCATGATCAGCTGTTACAACCAACGCAGCACCTAGAGCATCAAGTTCCCCAATATATGCGTCCGCCATGGCATAAAAATCTTTGGCTCCCTGTTGATTAGGCGCAAATTTGTGTTGGATATAATCCGTGGTTGAGAGATACATAACATTTGGCGACCACTCTTTTAAAATTTTGACACCTGCGGCCAACACAAATTCTGAAAGATCCGCTGAATAAACTTCAGGAACTGGACGACCGAGCCACTCGCTCGCATTTTGTATGCCATTGTTACCTTTTGTCGCCTGATCAGCTTTCTCAGATGAGAAACAAATAGCTCGATCTTCATCAAATTTCAGACCATCGCCGAGTAAAGCCCTGAGTTTGTCTTTTGCGGTCACTACAGCAACTCTAGATCCACCTTCATAGTACTTCGAGAATAAAGTGGGCGCGCGCAAGAAACGCACGTCATTCATCATAACTTCTTCACCAGTCTCAGGATCAAATAAAAAGTTTCCACAAATTCCGTGAACCGCCGGAGGACGTCCCGTAGCAATAGACATATTGTTAGGATTTGTGAAAGAAGGAATAACAGAATGCGCAAGCGCATCTGTGCCCTCAGATCGGATACGTTTCAAGTTGGGCATTAAACCTTCGGATATTGCAACATCAAGATACTCTGGTTCACATCCATCCAAGCAAATTACTACCGCACAATTTGAAGCCGGATTATATTTTCGCCCATTTGCTTCAACCTCAATTTCAATTCCCATTAAGAATTCCCCTTATTCTTGTAATTCTGATAAACGTTGTCTTTCTAGAAGTGCAGCCTTAGGTGGTGCTGCACTTTTTACACCCATAGTTTCAAGAGCATTTCGAGCAGCAGATACAACACCCTGCATAACATGGGAGTCCATTCTTCCTATGCAGCCAACTCTAAAACTGTCCACTATTGTTAACTTCCCAGGATAAATAATGTAGCCTTCATTTTTCATAAGGTCATAAAATTTTGAAAATTGAAATGCAGGGTCTTCTGGACAAAAGAAAGTCACGATGATCGGCGAAAGCCACCTTTCGTCAAGTAAAGTTTCAAAGCCTAAATCGCGCATCCCTTTTACCATGACATCCCGATTATTTGTGTATCGAGCGCCACGACCAGAAACTCCACCTTCGGCTTCATGTATTTCTAAAGCTTTCAAAAATGCTGCTACAACGTGAGTTGGTGGCGTAAATCTCCACTGGCCAGATTTCTCCATTGCAGACCATTGTGCTTCAACATCAAGGCTAAGAGAATGGCAATTACCCTTTGCAGCCTGAAGCGCCGAAAGCTTCGCAAAAACAAACCCAAACCCAGGAACTCCTTCAATGCATTTATTAGCAGAAGAAACCATGGCTTCGAAATCAACCTTTTCTGGATCTACTGGTACCGCCCCAAAAGCAGACATACTGTCAATCAAAAGTTTACGGCCTGCGGTTTTAACCACTGCGCCTATTTCTTCTAATGGATTTAAAATCCCAGAGCTTGTTTCACAATGAATAACTAAAACATGAGTTATTGCCTTATCGTTTTCTAAAATAGCAGCCACTTCACTACCTCTAGGAGGCAAATAGTCTCCCTTATCAAGCAGATGATAGCCACGATTTAAATAATCCATAGTTTGAGCAGCCCGAAGACCATAGGCACCATTTGCCAAAACCAGAAGCTTCCCATTTTTAGGAATGAAAGTACCCAACATCGACTCAACTGCAAAAGTTCCAGAACCTTGAATTGGAACACAATCATACAAACTTTTGCTTTTCCCAAGTAGAGAAAGAAGACTTTCCCGAAGTTTTTTCGTCAAATTTCGAAAGTCCTCGTCCCAGCTTCCCCAATCTTTCAACATCGCCTCTTTAACTTCGTAAGCAGTAGTCAATGGACCCGGTGTCAAAAGATAAGGCTCGCCAAATTTTGGCGGAGGAAATATTTTATCAGACGAAGACATTTCAATCACCTAAAACGATTTTTTCTTTATATAAAAATAAAAATCACCCATAAGTAAAATCGTTAGTTCTTATATCTTTAATCATTTTTTTTATAGGTTGAAAATGACATATTCACAACTCAGAGCGTTTCATTGCGTAGCCACTTATGGCGGCTTTTCCAAAGCAGCTGAAAAAACACAGCATTCTCAACCAGTTCTAAGTGGCCACGTCAAACAACTAGAAGAATTTCACGATAATTTGCTTTTCAAAAGAGAGAAAAAAAGGATTTCTCTCACCACAGCCGGTAAGGAATTGTTTATCCTGACCAAGCAATTTTTTGAAGTAGAGGACCAAATAAATAGCCACCTGAACAAATCAAGCGCGTCTGTATCTGGCAAAATAAGAATCGTCGCCGACTCAGCAATCCACATCATAAAAATACTAAAAAGCTTTCGAAAAATTCACCCAGATGTAATGGTTGATCTTACCATAGGAAATTCTAGAGACGTTATTAACGCAATAAGAAATTATGATGCTGAAATTGGTGTTATTGGAAGTCCAGTTGAGGGTCCAGATTTGCAAACCGTTACTTTGGGAACATCAAAAATAAAGGCAATTGCTTCAAAAAAGTTTTTTAATCCAATTCCCGAAACTCTATCATTTAAGGATTTGGAAAACCTTCCCTTAATTTTTCGAGAAAACGGCTCACACACGCGAGAAACTTTAATTTCTGAAGCTTTGAGACAAAAAAAAGAATTATCACCAGTTATTGAAGTCACCGGTCGAGAAGCACTTCACGAGTTGGTCGCAAATGGTTTGGGAATAGGCTTTGTATCACATGCGGAAATCGGGCAAGACCCGCGTTTGATTAATCTTGATATTGATACTGGCAAGGCAGAGATGACGGAAACACTCATGTATCTTACAGCGCGAAAAGAGGTTCCTGTAATAAGAGCATTTTTAAAAGCTGCAGAAAAACCTTAATTGCATCCAAAATTTCATGCTAGCGAGCGGACTAGCTCACTTTGCCACCACTTAAAACTATCCTTTTTTGTTCGCTGTTGTGTTTCATAATCAACATAAACCAGACCAAAACGCTTTTTATAGCCAAAAGCCCATTCAAAATTGTCTAAAAGTGACCAAGCAAAATAACCCTTTATCGGTAATGTTTGAGCAGCCTTTGCAACTACATCCAGATGATCTTGATAATATTTAATACGATCAGGATCAGAGATAGATTTTTCAGAAGCCATTCCATTTTCGGTAATATAAAGCGGCATATCAGGTGCATATTGGGATACCAAGTTTATAGCATCTGTCAGCCCTTTGGGTTCTATGTCCCAACCCATATCAGTTTTAGGCAAATTTCGATCAACAGTTTCAACATGCGGAAAACCTTGACCGCCAGGCCTTAACATTTGGGTCGTGTAGTAATTGATACCTATAAAATCTATTGGATCTCTTATTATTTCCATATCTCTTTGCCAATTTCTTGGAAGGAGCGGCTCAAGTTCACTGAGTGCGGCATGCGGATATTTGCCCTTCGTTACGGCAGACAAATACCAAGTATTTGTTACTGCTTCATACCGCTCTAAAGCAGAAATATTGCTGTCACTTCTATTTTCCACGCGACCAGGTGTGAAATTTAGAACAATCCCAATAGGCTTGGCTGTTTCTGCACGCGCCGCCTGAACGCCCAGCCCATGTCCCAAGCAAACAAAGTGATTAGCGCTTGCTGCACTATTTAAATCTTTTAGACCCGGTGCATGTTCTCCCAAATAATGCGATAACCACGCAACACACCACGGTTCATTTATGGAAACAAGATTTTCTAACCCATCACCAAAAGTTCTAGCTATAAAACCCATGTAGTCACCAAAACGCTCAGCATTTTCCCGAACAGTCCATCCTCCCAATTGACCAAGAGCTTGGGGCATATCCCAATGATAGGCAGTTCCAAATGGGCGTAGCCCTCGAGAGTTAATGGCATCTAGAAGTTGTTTATAAAAATCGAGCCCTTCAATATTCAGATTTTTTCCATCTGGAAAAAGACGTGACCAAGAAAATGAAAAACGGTAAGCGTCAAAACCTGCATCAACTAAAAGATCAAGATCCTCTTCAAAACGATGGAAATGGTCACAAGCTAAAGATCCATCATCTCCGTTTTCTGTACCACCATTTTTTGCAAAATGATCCCAAATACTTTCTCCACACCCGCCAAATTTACTACCTTCTATTTGGTAGGCAGCAGTAGCTGCACCAAAAATAAAATCTTTACTAAATTGAGAGCGAATACCCGGCATAAATATTTCTGTTTCACTAAAATGGACAAAAATAAAGTAAAATCA
>JAAXIY010000060.1:0-1234 GCA_012270125.1 Paracoccaceae bacterium | reverse complement strand
AGATCATATCGAGCTGAAAAATTATCATGAGCCACTAGCGCGACACCTTCAACTTTTGGTCCTATTCCAATATGACACTTCAATTCCTTTTTCATGAAACAATTCTACCTTTTTCTGCAGACTCAATGCAGGCTTCCATACTCGCTAAAGATGGTTGATAACCATATCCACCTAGAATGTTTACAATCTTAGCTGAGTTGCTCAAAAGGCGTTTCCAACCATTTGCTTCACCAATCTCACGCGCATATTGCTGGTAAAAACACGTGCCTACCAAAACCCGACCACCAAAAGCCTCGATTTTATCGACGTAGCCCATTGAAACTGCATCACCATAGACCTGCGCTGAAGTACAAACAATAACATCTGTTGTATCAGAACGATGTCTTCCATTGCAGATATCAGCAAGCTCTGCCATCTCAATAATGCTAAGCTGAGGAGCCGCGAAAACCACTACATCAACATGCTCACCCACTGCGGTGAAAGGCTTTTTCAAATCAGATATGGCATCCCTATCAACATTAATAATTTCTAGATCTATACTGTCTGCATCTTCTACATTTTGACTTTCGGGGGTTACACCGACAAGATGAAACAGAGGAACCGACCCATAGCTAGCCATTGCGGCGCCAAAATGCTTCAGCTGATCTGAAGTGGGCGTTTTTTCTACTTCTTCTATGATTGGGACTTCCCAGTAGCTCCCGGCCATTCGTCCAATAGCGGCGCCCAGAACACCCCAATCCATAAGATCTTGAGGCTGGTCCATAATCCGAAATCTTTTTGTAGGTATCCGCTTATTGTCTAAATGTAATCCGTATCTTGGCGTTCTACCTGTCAACCCAGCTGCCAAAGCAGAAGGTCCACCCTCAAAATTGGATCTCGCTCCACAAACAGAATTTGAGTAAATTACCACTCCAGTATCACCAAAAGCAACGTGCTCCCCAAAGACTGGAGGCATAATGGTTTGATAATTTATGCAGGTATTGGTCATGGTAATACCCATGTTTTTACAGGCAGCTATGAACCGACGCTCCAAATTAGCCATATTTTCAGTTTGACCGAGAGGTTCATAATAATTCAAATCGATACCGCGTGGATCAGTAATCATAGGTATGCGGACCTTGATATCAGTTTCAGCTAATTTTTCAGTAAAAGCGACGCCGGCCTCCCCTAATGACTCGGGGTCTGCCATCATATGTGCTTGGCTTACAGGAACCATATCTTCAGCATCAAACAT
>JAAXIY010000062.1:86595-94971 GCA_012270125.1 Paracoccaceae bacterium | reverse complement strand
GAGGTGGATTACCTCCTACTGCAATTGCGAATCCTGGTGCGGAAAGCATTTTTGCCGCTTTAAACCCGGACGATACGGAATTTATATTTTTTGTTGCTGACGGTACTGGGGGTCATGCATTTTCCACTAATCTTATTGATCATAATAAAAATGTGGCGAAGTGGAGAGAGTTTGAAAAAAATAATAAAAACTAACTTTTTGTGAGTTTTTTTATGTATTGGTTGAGATTAAACCTGATAAACACTATATAAACCTTAGAATAGGCAGGCGAAGTTTATGGGAAAGCTAGAAGAAAATTATGCACAGATAGATCCTGTTTGGGATAGAGTGCGCCATGAAGCCTTGGAAGCCGTAAGGTCAGAGCCTGCGGTTGGTGGATTTATTCATACTAACATTCTTCAACATCTTTCTTTTGAAAATGCTTTGGCTCATCGAATTGCTTCAAAGCTTGCGTCCTCAGAAATCTCTGAACAGACTGTACGGGATATTTGTTTTAGAGCTGTTTCTAAAGCCCCTCAAATTGCTAATTCTGCAAGAGCTGACGTAATGGCTGTTGTAGATAGGGATCCGGCTTGCAGTAGGTATATGCAGCCGCTTCTTTATTTTAAGGGTTTTCTTGCAGTACAAGCTTACCGAGTATCAAATTGGTTATGGACAGACGGACAAAAAGATCTCGCCTATTTTTTTCAGATGAGAACTTCAGAGGTTTTTGGGATAGATATTCATCCCGCAGCTAAAATCGGTAAAGGTCTGATGATCGACCATGCCCATTCAATTGTTGTTGGCGAAACTGCTGTTGTTGGTGATAATGTATCCATGCTTCATTCTGTTACGCTGGGAGGAACCGGCAAGGAAGATGAAGATCGTCATCCAAAAATAGGGGATGGAGTAATGATTGGTGCAGGAGCAAAGGTGCTTGGTAACATAAAAATTGGAAATTGCTGTCGTATCGCGGCTGGATCCGTTGTTTTACAAGAGGTTCCAGCGAAAAAAACGGTAGCTGGCGTTCCAGCCAAAATAGTTGGAGAGGCTGGATGCACTACTCCATCGATAAAAATGGATCAGATACTTTCTGACTAACTTTTATGCCATCATGAGCACTGGATCCTCAAGATATTTAGTAATATTTTGCATTAACTCAGCACCAAGAGCTCCATCAATTACCCGATGATCAACAGAAAGTGTTAACGACATAACATTAGAAACCGCAATTGTATTGTCTTCATTTACTATTGGTTTCTTAAGGCCTGCTCCAACCGCCAATATGGCACCGTGAGGGGGATTTATAACAGCATCAAAGTTGTCAATCCCAAACATACCAAGATTTGAAATTGAGAAGCTTCCTCCTTGATATTCATTTGGCATAAGTTTTTTAGAACGAGCTTTTTCTGCGAGCTCTTTCATCTCTTTTGAAAGCTTGGATAAGCTTTTTGCTTCGGCATCTCTTATCACTGGCGTAAATAGCCCATCTTCTACTGCTACTGCTATAGCAATATCAGATGGCTTAAGTTGAAGAATTTTGTCTCCCGCCCAGACAGAGTTAGCTGCTGGAACTGCTTGAAGTGCCAACGCACATGCTTTTATGATAAAATCGTTAATTGAAAGTTTACTATTAGTGTTTGCTAAGTGCTCGTTCATTCTTGATCTTACAATCAATAATTCATCAATTATTATCTCTTTTCTAAGATAAAAATGAGGTACATTTTGTTTTGCTTCAGTCAACCTGGAGGCAACTGTTTTTCTCATACCATTTAATGGTATTTCTTTGAATTCTCGATCAGCATATAGAGTTTCTATTGATGAGTTAGAGCCATGATTAACAACAGGTTTCGCCTTTGTGGACGTAAAATTTTCTTGAACTTTGTTTGGACTTGAAACGCTAAAACTTAAAATATCGTTTTTAACTATCCTACCATGAGGGCCGGAACCACTGATGCTTTCTAAGTTCAATCCTTTTTCTTTGGCTAATCTTTTTGCAAGAGGGGTGGCGAAAATTCGTTTGGAAGCAGTCTTAGCAATGTTAGTTGAGATTTGTTCAACCTGTACAATTGCCTCTTCGGTATTGTTTGTTTTAGGTTCTTCTTGAACAATTAAATTTGTAGTCTCACTCGCTTCAAGTTGCTCACCATCATCTAAAATAATGGCAATTGGGCTGTTGACTTTGACACCTTCACTGCCTTCAGAAACCAAAAGTTTCCCCACAATTCCTTCATCAACTGCTTCAAACTCCATAGTTGCTTTATCGGTTTCAATTTCGGCAATAAGATCACCGCTTGATATTCTATCTCCCTCTTTGACAAGCCATCTGGCAAGCGTTCCTTCTTCCATTGTGGGAGATAGTGCCGGCATTAATATATTCACAGACATTGATGCTCTCCTCTACCTATAGCAAACTTTTTTTGCAGCATTCACAACTTCGTCAGTCGTCACAAGGGCGAGTTTTTCTAAGTTAGCGGCATAGGGCATTGGTACATCCTTACCCGAACAATTTATTACAGGAGCATCCAAGTAGTCGAATGCATGTTCCATTATGTAAGCGGATAGATGGTTTCCTATTGAAGCAATGGGAAAACCCTCTTCCACTGTTATACAACGGTTTGTTTTTGAAACTGACTGAATTAATGTTTCATAATCAATTGGTCTGATAGTTCTTAAATCTATGACTTCTGCTTCTATACCATCTGCAGCTAATTTTTCCGCGGCTTTTAGAGCATATTGCATACCGATGCCGAATGAAACTATTGTGATATCTTCGCCTTTGCGCCAAATCCGTGCTTTTCCAAAAGGAACAACATAATCTTCGACATCAGGTACGTCAAAACTGCGCCCGTATAGAATTTCATTTTCAAGAAAAATAATAGGGTTATTATCTCTTATTGCTGATTTTAATAAACCTTTTGCATCAGATGCTGAATAAGGCGCTGCTACTTTTAGGCCGGGTATATGTGCGTACCATGATGTATAATCCTGGCTGTGTTGCGCGCCTACTCTGGCTGCGGCTCCATTTGGCCCACGGAACACCATTGGGGCCCCCATTTGTCCGCCTGACATATACAGTGTTTTGGCGGCTGAGTTAATTATTTGATCAATAGCCTGCATCGCAAAATTAAAAGTCATAAATTCAACAATTGGTCTTAGTCCAGCAAAAGAAGCCCCGGTAGCTATGCCGGCGAAACCATGTTCAGTAATTGGAGTATCAATAATTCTCTTTGAGCCAAATTCTTCCAATAAGCCCTGACTGACTTTATATGCTCCTTGATATTCAGCAACTTCTTCTCCCATGAGGAAAACAGTTTCATCGCGTCTCAGCTCTTCAGCCATAGCATCTCGCAAAGCTTCTCTAACGGTTTGCTGTTTAACTTTTGTAGCGTCTGTCCATTCTGTTTCCATGACTAATTCTGTGGTAGCCGGTCTGGATTTTGGTTCCACTGTATTAGTATCAGCACTTACCACGTCTTGATGCGATACTTCGAGTATTTCTTTTTCTGAGATCTTTTCGCCGTCTTCTATCAAAATAGCTATTGGGCTATTAACTTTTATACCTTCAGAGCCTTCAGAAACTAATATTTTTCCAATAATTCCTTCGTCAACGGCTTCAAATTCCATTGTTGCCTTATCAGTTTCGATCTCAGCAAGTATATCACCTGCAGAAACAGAGTCGCCTTCTTTGACAAGCCATTTTGCTAGCGTTCCTTCTTCCATTGTTGGTGATAGAGCCGGCATTAATATTTCACTAGTCATTTGCGGTCCCTTCAAGCGTAAATATCAGTATAAAGCTCATCAAGCTCTGGCTCAGGACTCGCCTTGGCAAATTCTGCTGATTCATTTACAATTTTTTTAATTTCTTTATCAATCGATTTGAGATCATCCTCACTTGCGTGTTTACCAGTTAACAAAATCGATCTTATGTTCTCTATGGCGTCTCTCTCTTCACGCATTTTCTGTACTTCTTCACGGGTTCTGTACTTTGCAGGATCGGACATGGAATGCCCTCGATATCTGTAAGTCTTAATCTCAAGAATGTAGGGGCCTTTTCCAGACCGGCAGTGCTTTACCGCTTTATCTCCAGCAGCTTTTACAGAGAGAACATCCATACCGTCGACAGCCTCTCCAGGAATGTCAAAGCCGGCGCCTCTAGTATATATATCAGGCGTAGAGGTCGAACGCAGTTGTGACGTGCCCATAGCATATTGATTGTTTTCGATTACAAAAATTACTGGTAACTTCCAAAGAGACGCCATATTAAATGTTTCATAGACTTGTCCTTGGTTTGCGGCACCATCACCAAAATAAGTAAATGTTACGCGGTCGTTTTCTAAATATTTATCCGCAAAAGCAAGTCCTGCCCCTAGAGGTACTTGTGCTCCGACGATGCCATGTCCTCCGTAGAAGTTCTTTTCCTTGCTGAACATATGCATGGATCCGCCTTTACCCTTAGAGTAACCCCCAGCTCGCCCGGTGAGCTCAGCCATTACACCATTTGGATCCATCCCACACGCCAGCATATGACCGTGGTCTCGATACGAAGTAATTCTTTTATCACCCTCTTCAGCTGCCGCCTCTAATCCGACGACTACAGCTTCTTGACCAATGTAAAGGTGACAAAAGCCACCAATGAGACCCATTCCATAAAGTTGCCCAGCCTTTTCCTCAAAGCGTCTTATTAATAGCATATCTTTATAGTAAGAGAGAAGTTCCTCTGTATTTACGTTAGTCTTTTTTTGACTTTTTTTAGATACCATTCAAGCTCACCCAAAAATAGTTTAGCGTTAAACTATCTTTAAACTATTTATTTAGCAAATGCGATAGGAAAATAAAAATATAACAAAAAAATAGACTTTTTTTCAAAAATTCATGGGTAGGCGATTTGATTTCGATTGTAAGGGTAGGAAAAATAGAGCTTTAGTTTATTGAATTATCACTTCGTCAGAGCGAATTTGGCCTAATATATCTCTGGCCTGCTCATCTAACAGATCTAAATCCAGATATTCATCAGACATTCTTAAAGTCAGGTTGCGCATTCGCTCAACTTCGTTTTGAAGCATTGCAAGTTCGGCTTCCAATTTTTGTGCGTCACTAATTATTTCTGCTCTTCGAAATAATCCGTAATCACCTTGCACTGCAGCAAACGTAAAATAAAGACCCAGCATCAATGTAACTGCGAATACAGCTAACGTAACCCAGGGAATTGATAATCTTGCTGAACTCATAACCAACCTTTAATCGCCCAATGAGTGAGCTTAGATCGATAGAATCACAGATTGATTCGCAAGGGAATCCCCTATTTTAAAAAAAATCACTTTTTTTTAAAAAAACTAAGTTTTTGATGCTTCTGCTATTGAAGATACGGTTTGTTTCAGCGCCGAATTAAACTCTTCAGCACTTTGATGAATAAACAAGCTTTGCGTTAGTGCTCTAGAAAAAGAAGCGATCATTCCAAAATTTTGACTTAATCGTTTGTTTGCTTCTGATAGAGAATAGCCTCCAGATAAAGCTACAATCCTTAAGACATTAGGATGCTTGACTAAATCTTGGTAGAGGTTTTCTTTTTCTGGAAGAGTTAACTTTAGTAAAACCTTTTGTTTGGAGTTTAAACCATTCAAATTTCTAGTTAAACTTTTGTGTAGATAATCTTCAGCCTCTGATTTCTTATCAATATTGATCGTTACTTCGGGTTCAATAATAGGTGTTAATCCAGCTTCTAAAATTGTTTTCCCAATTTCGAATTGCTGGTTGACGATTTTGTCTATTCCTAATGCATTGTCTTCATCAATTACAGATCGCATTTTCGTACCAAAAATACCAAACTCGGAGGCTTTTCTAAGTGTTTTATGTAAATCTGGAATGTTTTTCATAAGACGAACACCGTTTTCTGAGTCTTTTAAACCTTTGTCGACTTTTAAAAATGGAATAACTTTTTTGCTATTCCAAAGAAATTCAGCAGTCGGAACTCCAGAAATATGACGTTCCATAGTTTGTTCGAATAATATTGCTCCAAGAATATGGCTTTGGTCAAAAGAAGGACTTGTAATTATCCGCGTACGCATATCATGGATAAGATTGAACATTTGTTCATCATTTTTGTACTGATCTTCCGAAATTCCGTATAGTTGAAGAGCTTTGGGCGTAGATCCGCCGCTTTGATCTAGTGCAGCTATAAAGCCTTCATCTTTCTGGATTCTTTCTAGTTGTTCAGTTTTAATCACATTTTTCTCCATATCGATTGAAAAAAGATGTAAGAGACCGGTGGATACAATTCAATCCTGATTGCGCTATCATAACTTTTGAAAATAAATAATAATAAGAAATTTAGTTTTCTTTTAGACACAAGATCCCTGGTAATTCTTTTCCTTCTAGCCATTCCAGAAAAGCACCACCTGCTGTTGAAATATACGTGAATGAGCCGGTTACTCCTGCCTTATTTAGCGCCGACACTGTATCTCCACCTCCCGCCACAGAAATTAAATCTCCTTTTTTTGTTTTTTCAGATGCAAATTTAGCAGCCTGGCTTGTTGCTTGGTCAAATGGATTTATTTCAAAAGCACCTAACGGTCCGTTCCATAAAAGTGTTTTGGCATTGGATATACATTTTTTTATTTTATCGACCGTTAATGGTCCTGCATCCAGTATCATACAATTTTCTGGGCATTTATTACTGTCTACAACGGATGTTGGTATATTTTCTGACAGCTCTTTTGCAACAACAAGGTCAATTGGCAAAATGATTTCACATGAATATTTTTCTGCTTTTTTAAGGATTCTTAAAGCAGTCGATGTTAAGCTTTCCTCTACTAGTGATCGACCAACCCTAATTCCTTTTGCCAAAAGAAAAGTATTGGCCATAGCTCCACCAATAATAATAAAATCCACCTTTTCTATTAGATTTTCGAGTAATGCAATTTTTGTAGAAATTTTGGCTCCACCAACTACTGTGGCAACGGGCCGTTCCGGCTGGTCTAGAACTCTTTCCAAAGCATTAAGTTCTGCCTCCATCAATTTCCCAGCACATGAAGGCAAATGTTTTGCCAAACCTGCTGTGCTTGCATGGGCTCTATGAGACGCAGAAAAAGCATCATTGCAGAATATGTCACCAAGTGCCGCTAAGGATCGAGAAAATTTAAGGTCATTTTCTTCTTCCCCTGGATAAAAGCGCGTATTTTCAAGTAAGATAACCTCGTTTTGTTCTGCTATTTTGATGGCAGTTTCGGCACTTGGCCCTATACACTCAGCAACAAAAATAACTTTTGATTTAAGGTGTGCTTCCAATTCTTCCCGGATATGTACAAGACTTAAATTTGGCTTTCTCTCGCCTCTAGGGCGTCCTAAATGCGCCAGCAAAACTGGAGCCCCGCCGTTTTGTATTATTGTATTGATTGTGGGCACTATTTTTTTAATGCGGGTGACGTCTGATACTTTTCCATTCACCATCGGTACATTGAGGTCAACTCGCGTTAGAACCCGCTTCCCATTTAAACTCATTTGGCTCAGTGTTTTCCAGGACATCACATTCACTCTTACTTAACATATGCTTTTTCAAGACATTTCTATTCTGCTCCAAGCCATATCTTGTTCTTATGGTTTGTAAAGCGTAGGAAGGAGATAAATTTTAAAGGAGTGGCCGATGGTTAAAATTAAAGATGCAGAAAACACAATCTTAATGGAATTAAAAAATGGGACCGTTACAATTGAACTTTTGCCAGACATAGCACCTGGTCATTGTGAGCGAATGAAAGAATTGGTTAGATCTGGTCAATATGACAATGTTTCCTTTCATCGCGTCATAGATGGTTTTATGGCGCAAACAGGTGATGTTCAATTTGGTAATATGGAAAATGAATATCAGCCACACAGAGCAGGCACTGGAGGATCAGATTTACCTAATCTGAAGGCTGAATTTTCTGGGATTCCTCACGATAGAGGAACTTTAGGAGCTGCCCGTAGTCAAAACCCAGATAGTGCTAATAGTCAGTTTTTTATCAATTTTAATGATAATCATTTTCTGAATCGGCAGTATACAGTTTATGGACGAGTAATTGAGGGAATGGACCTTGTAGATGAAATTGTCAGAGGTGAGCCGCCTGCAAACCCGGATAGAATGGTAAGCGTTAAGGTTGCTGCTGATGTATAAGGCTTTATGTTTTTTAATTTTATTTGGATCTCCACTTTTTGCAGCAAGTTTGACAATATCTGTAGATGGCGAAGCCAAGGGCGAAATAAAAATTGATCTTTTCGAAGAAGTTGCGCCATTGCATGTTACACAAATTTTAAATTTAGCGGAGGCGGGACTTTACAATAATGTAGTTTTTCATCGTGTAATAGACGGTTTTATGGCTCAAACAGGAGATGTTGAATATGGAAAGGCAGGGAGTGATACAT
>JAAXIY010000062.1:44864-86495 GCA_012270125.1 Paracoccaceae bacterium | reverse complement strand
GGTTTTATGGCTCAAACAGGAGATGTTGAATATGGAAAGGCAGGGAGTGATACATCTTTAGCAGGTCGTGGTGGGTCTGAACTCCCAAATATTCCAGGTGAATTTTCCGATATCGACTTCGATAGGGGTGTTGTGGGTATGGCTAGAGCTCGGAGTCCTGATAGTGCTAACAGCCAATTTTTTATAATGTTTGAAGCAGGTTACTTTTTAAACGGACAGTATACTGTTGTTGGAAAAGTTACTTCTGGAATGGAAATTGTCGACAAAATCAAAAGAGGCGAAGGACCAAATGGTTCAGTTTTAGGAGAACCTGATAAAATGGTATCTGTCGTGGCATCTGATTAAATAACTTTTCAAATGTAAATCTTTGCATTGAAATTTATAAAATAGCTATAACGGTCTAAAGAAGTGTAACTAAAGCGTGACGCTTCTTTCCGGCTGAAAGCTTAACCGGTTTTGTTAGCATTTTGGCGGTTAAAACTAAGTTTGTGTTTGTAACTAATTTATCATCCAGCCTCGCTCCATTTTCAGCAATTAAGCGCTTTGCTTCTTTTCCAGACTTGGCCAAACCCGCTTTAACGAACGCCTGCACTATCGGTACGCCATCCGAAATTTCATTTTCTCTAAATGAAATAGTTGGCAAATCTTCACCTATTCCACCTTTTTCAAAAACTTCTGAA
Source organism: Paracoccaceae bacterium (assembly GCA_012270125.1). GTDB lineage: Bacteria > Pseudomonadota > Alphaproteobacteria > Rhodobacterales > Rhodobacteraceae > Salinivivens. Next base: position 85,815 of record JAAXIY010000062.1, on the reverse strand, counting down.
GAAGTTTGCGCCGCTGTTAGTGCAGCATCCCGTCCGTGCAAAAGAGCAGTGACCTCATTGGCTAAAATGATTTTTGCATCATTAACTTCTGATCCTTCAAGTTTTTCAAGACGACTGCACTCGTCCAGAGGTAGCTCCGTATATAATTTCAAAAAACGAGCCACATCAGCGTCTGTTGTATTTCTCCAAAATTGCCAAAACTCATAGGGTGATAGCATATTTGCGTTTAGCCAAATGGCTCCATCTTGAGATTTCCCCATTTTTTTACCATCAGAGGTTGTGAGTAATGGGGAAGTAAGGCCAAAAACCCGTTCGTCGGAAATACGTCGAGTCAACTCCATACCGTTGATTATGTTTCCTAGCTGATCCGAACCACCCATTTGAAGTTTGCAATTATATCTTTTGTTAAGCTCATAAAAATCATATGCCTGAAGTATCATGTAATTAAATTCTAGAAATGATAGGCTTTGCTCTCTGTCCAAACGACTTTTGACACTTTCAAAACTTAACATTCTATTTACACTAAAATGGCGCCCAATGTCCCTTAAAAATTCTAAGTAATTCAAGTTAGACAGCCATTCATCATTATTGATCATTAAGGCGTCATTCGGCTTTTCACCATAGTCAAGATAGGCTGAAAAAACTTTTTTTATCCCGGAAATATTACCCTCAATTTGTGTCTCGCTCAGTAAAGGTCTTTCATCTGCCCTAAATGAAGGGTCGCCGACTTTAGTTGTGCCCCCGCCCATGAGTGTTATAGGCTGGCCACCTGTCTTTTGTAACCATCGAAGCATCATAATTTGGATTAAACTGCCGACATGTAAAGATTGAGCGGTTGCGTCAAAACCGATGTAAGCAGCAATATTTCCATTGAGTATAGAATTATCAAGGCCTTCATAATCAGTACATTCAGCTACAAACCCGCGCTCAATCATTATCTTCAAAAAGTCGCTTTTGGGTGCGTATGACATATGGGCCTCTTTAAATCAGTGCATAAATTTTCTACTCTCGCCTATAGCTAAGAGAAACAGTATTTAGCAAGGTAAAGTTTTTTGGAAATATTTTATTTCACTGGAATTTTTTTAAAAATATTTGAAAGATCAAAGTCGGTTTTATTGAAAAGCTAATTTCTTTCGATACTTTGTCTTTCAAAACTTTTGGCTTTTCGTTAGCGCTAACACATGTTAAAGCGCATCTGTGTTTAGTAGAGGGCATTCATGGTATCTCGAGTTATACCCGTCACTTCATTTGATTTGGTCATTTTTGGTGCAACAGGCGATTTGGCGAAAAGAAAAATTTTTCCTGGATTATTTAGAAGATTTCTTGCAGGTCAAATGCCAAAGGACTCTCAAATAGTTGGTGCTGCACGATCAAGTTTATCTATCAAAACTTTCAATGATCTTGTTGAAAATTCTATTAAAAATTTCATTGAGATAAACTATCACCAAGAAGATCTTAAAAATTTTTTAAAGTGCATCAATTATGTTCAGATTGATGCAACCGGCACAAATGGATGGAATGAACTGAAAAAAGCACTTAGACCAAAAAAAACAAGGGCTTTTTATTTTTCAGTCTCACCCTCTTTATTTGGAAGTTTGGCGGAACGTTTACATAATTATGAAATTACCACTAAAAATAGCAGAATTGTTGTGGAAAAGCCTTTTGGTAGAGATCTAAAGACAGCAAAAGAGCTCAATGCAATATTGGCAGAGCATTTTACTGAAGAGCAAATCTATCGCATCGATCATTACCTGGGCAAAGAAACAGTTCAAAACCTAATGGCCATCAGGTTTGGTAATATGTTGTTTGAGCCTTTATGGAATGCTCAGTATGTCGACCATATTCAAATCACAGTTTCTGAAACTGTTGGTGTTGGCGATCGCGGTGAGTATTACGATGAGTCTGGCGCAATGAGAGATATGGTTCAAAATCATCTAATGCAACTCCTGTGTTTAATTGCCATGGAACCGCCTGCTCGGTTTGAGCCCGACTCTGTGAGAGATGAAAAATTAAAGGTTATAAGAGCACTCGACCCTGTCGCTCCGCATCATATTGTTCGCGGTCAGTATGGACCGGGCAATGAACACGCAGATTACAGGACAGGTGTACAAAATCCAAAATCCAAAACAGAAAGTTTCGTAGCTCTTAAAGTCAACATCAGTAACTATCGGTGGGCTGGTGTCCCGTTTTATCTTCGTACCGGTAAAAGACTAAAGGCGAGAACATCTGAAATAGCTGTTGTGTTCAAGGAAAAGCCCCATAGTATCTTTGGTCCAGAGGCAGGAAATCATCAAAATGCCCTCATTATTAGACTTCAACCTGATGAAGGAATTACAATGGATGTAACAATTAAAGAGCCTGGACCAGGTGGTATGCGTTTGATTGACGTTCCTTTAGATATGACATTTTCTGAAACCCTAGGCATAGACGAAAATACAGTTCCTGATGCTTATGAAAGGCTAATAATGGATGTGATAAGAGGTAATCAAACTCTATTCATGCGGGGTGACGAAGTTGAGGCGGCTTGGGCATGGACGGATCCCATAATTAAAGGATGGATAGAAAGAAACGATGTCCCAAAACCTTATGAGAGTGGGAGTTCTGGCCCGCAGGATAGTTTAACTCTTCTAGAGCGTGAAGGTCGAAATTGGCGTCAAATACTTTGATCAATTTTTTAGAATATAGTGATAGAGAAGTTTTGGTTTCGCAGGTCACGCAAACCCTTGCGTCTGATTTATCGTCATCGATTGAAGAAAGAAGAAATGTTATTTTCTCTGTTCCAGGCGGTAGTACTCCTGGTCCAATTTTTGACAAGCTTTGCGAATTTGATTTGGATTGGAAAAGAGTTAGTATAATTCTTAATGATGAACGCTGGGTTCCCGAAAATAGTGAGCGTTCAAATACTAAATTATTGCGCGAACGATTATTAATTAAAAATGCTTCTGATGCGACATATATCTCTATGTTCTGTGATGCTTTAACACCGGAGCTTGGAATTCCAAAATTACAACAACAGATAGAAAGCAAATTACCCATCTCAGTTCTGCTTTTTGGCATGGGAGAGGATATGCATACGGCGTCTCTTTTTCCTGGTGGTGATAATCTTGACAAAGCACTTTCCAGTGAGGCTCCAACCTTATTACCAATGCGAGCAGATGGTGCTTCAGAAGCAAGAGTAACTTTGACAGCCCCTGTATTGAATAGCTCTAGAATTAAGCATTTGGTGATTTTTGGTAAAGAAAAACGTTCTGCCTTTGAAAAAGCTATGTCTTTGCCAAGTAAGCTCGCGCCGATTTCAGCTATTTTGCCTGGAGCAAGTGTGCACTGGGCCGCATAGTTAGTGAGGTTTTAATGTTTGATCAGTTGTTCCAGCACCTTAATCAGATCAAGGACAGAAAAATCAATTCGCTATTTGATCAGGATAAAGACCGCGTGTCTAAATTTTCGATTTTTCAGGAAGATTTATATTTTGATTTTTCCAAAACAAACATTGATGAAAAGGCATTAAAGTTACTAATCAATTTAGCCAAATCTAGACGCATTTTTGAGGCTCGGGATGCAATGTTCAGAGGTGAGCCGATAAACAGTAGTGAGGGTAGGGCTGTTTTACACACAGCGTTAAGAGATTTGAACGGTAGCCCAGTTTATGTTGATCAAACAGATGTAATGCCTTCAATTTTGCAAACCTTAGAAAAAATGATGCTGTTTGCTGAGCGTATACGGTCAGGCCAATTCACTGGTCAAGGTGGCGCCATAACAGACGTTGTTAATATTGGAATAGGAGGTTCTGACTTAGGGCCATCGATGGTAGTAGAAGCTTTGTCTCCATATCACGATGGACCAAATTGTCATTTTATATCAAATGTTGATGGGGCTCATATCCATGACGTACTATCAAAATTAAACCCCGAAACTACATTTATAATTATTGCTTCTAAAACTTTTACAACATCGGAAACAATGCGAAATGCCCAAACTGCCTATTCTTGGATGTCTAAGAAAGTTGATAAAGCTCATTTGCAATTTGCAGCCGTTTCCTCAGCGGTTCAAAAAACTGATGAATTTGGTATTTCTCGTGATCTTGTTTTTGGATTTGAAGACTGGGTAGGTGGCCGTTACTCCCTTTGGGGTCCCATAGGACTTTCGATTATTATCGCTCTGGGAGCAAATGCATTCAAACTGCTTTTAAGTGGTGCTCACGAAATTGATACCCACTTTAAGACTGCAGATATGCAAGAGAACTTACCGGTAATTCTAGCTTTAGTAGGTATTTGGCACAATCAAATTTGTGATTATTCAACCAGAACAGTATTGCCTTACGATCAAAGGCTTAGCAAACTTCCAGCCTATTTTCAGCAATTAGAAATGGAAAGTAACGGTAAAGGCGTTGATCTTGATGGAAGTCCCTTGAGTTTTCACTCTGGTCCAGTTGTTTGGGGAGAGCCGGGTACTAACGGTCAACACGCATTCTTTCAATTGTTACACCAAGGGACGCGAATAATACCTTGCGAATTTTTAGTGGCTTCTGAATCTCATGAGGCGTATTTAGATCATCATCATAAATCATTATTATCAAATTGCTTTGCTCAGTCTGAAGCCTTAATGCGAGGTCGTAGTTTTAAAGAAATATCCTCTATGCTGAGCAGTGGTCAGATGAAGCAGGATGAATTTGAAAAACAGGCAAAACATAGAGTTTTCCCTGGAAACCGACCTTCCACAACTCTTCTATACCCCAAATTGACACCAAAAATTTTAGGAAAAATAATAGCTTTATATGAACATAGAGTTTTTGTGGAGGGTAAGATTTTAGGGATCAATAGCTTCGATCAATGGGGTGTTGAGTTGGGTAAAGAACTGGCTACCGACTTGGAAAAAGTTTTTATCGATGGGTCCGAAAGCAAAGATTTAAACTCTTCAACTGAAAATTTAATTAAGATTGCTAAAGCTATGCGGCAATAATTTACCTGTTATAGATTTTTGCGTGGTTAATTTTGATTGACTCAATTCTTTTATGAGTTGGTGGGTGGCTCATCATCCAAGCGGGCACTGAGCCTTGCATATTTGATATTTTTTCTAACTTTTTGAACATAGAAATTTGGGGTTCTACCCCAATACCAGATTTTATCAGTAGAGCTGAAGCATATTCATCTGCCTCATATTCATCCCTTCTTGATAGCTTGGCCATTAATAAATTTCCAATAATTCCAGCAATAAAACCTCCCAAACCAGGAACTAAACGCGAAAGTACAGCACCAAGAGCAGCCCGAACAGCATTTTGTCCAGAAAAATCGATCATCCTTCTTCTAATATGACCCAATGCTACATGCCCTAATTCATGAGCCACTACGGAAGCAATTTCATCAACTGTAATTTCGCCATTTTGATATTTTTTGTAAAAGCCCCGTGTAATAAAGATTCTACCGTCAGGCGCTGCTAAACCATTTATTGGTTCTGTTTCAAAAATATTCAATCGGATTTTCTCAACCTCAAGAACATTTGCGAACTTGATCATTATTTTATCTAGATTTGGATCCAGCAAGGGGTTCGACTGCTTAGATAGTTGCCTTTTCAACGACCAAGCGGAAAATTGAAACATGACTACTCCATATAGCCCTGCTAAAACTATTGGAATTATAACAGTAGACATGTGAAAAATAACCTAAAATTCTTCAACGAGCTAATTCTTTCATTCCCTGCTCTAAGCCCTCTAAGGTCATGGGTACCATCTTATTTTCAAATATTTCTTTAATCATCTCTATCGACTGAGTATAACCCCAAAGATTTTGTTTTACTGGATTTATCCAAAGATTGTTTGGCCATTGACAACGAATTCTGTTCAACCAAACTTGACCAGCTTCAGCATTGTAATGTTCATTAGCGCCGCCGGGAAAAGCTATTTCATAAGGCGACATTGAAGCATCTCCAACGCATATGCATTTATAGTCATTTCCATACGTTCGAATTATTTCGTCTGTTGGAATTTGCTCTGTCCATCTTCTTCGGTTGTCTCTCCATACGCCTTCGTAAATACAGTTGTGAAAATAAAAATATTCTAAATGCTTAAATTCACTTCGTGCAGCAGAAAAAAGTTCCTCCACTAATTTTATATAGGGATCCATAGAGCCACCTACATCTAAAAAAAGAAGAACTTTCACAGCATTTCGTCGTTCGGGACGTGTTTTTACATCTAAGTAACCATTTTCTGCAGTTGATTGAATTGTTTTATCAATATCCAACTCTTCTTCTGCTCCGTCTCTTGCCCATTTTCGCAGCCTTTTTAGGGCTACCTTAATATTGCGTGTACCTATTTCGATAGTATCATCTAGATTTTTAAAGTTACGCTTATCCCAAACTTTGACAGCTTTTTTGTGGCGACTTTCGTTTTGTCCTATTCTTATACCCTCTGGATTGTACCCATATGCACCGAAGGGACTTGTTCCGGCGGTTCCTATCCATTTATTACCACCTTGATGCCTTGATTTTTGTTCTTCCAGACGTTTTTTTAACGTCTCCATTAACTTTTCAAACCCACCTAGAGAATTGATTTCTTCCATTTCTTGTTTGCTTAAGTGTTTTTCGGCCAATTTCATCAACCAGTCTTGAGGTAACTCTTTAATATTGATTATGTCTTGTAGAGAAATCTCTTCTAGGCCGTTAAATGTATAAGAAAAAGCCCTATCAAATCGATCAAGGTGCCTTTCGTCTTTTACCATAATCGTACGACCCAAAATATAGAAATTTTCAATTTCGTAAGTAGCTAAGTTTTTACTTAATGCCTCTAAAAAGGTCAGATATTCTCTTAAACTAACAGGAACACCGGATTTACGCAGATTTTCAAAAAATTGAATAAACATTTAATTACAAAAAATTACGGTGTACAATTAAAGTTAAAATTAATGTAATTAAAGCAAAGGCAATAGCGTAACCGGCTGCGTAAAAAGCTACGTCCAAAATAGCCCCATTTCTTTTTTTTGCGGTCCTGCCACCTATAAAAGCGCCAAATATTGCTGCTATAAGATACATTTAAACTCCTAATTTTTCAACAAAGTTAACGTTGATTTCGGGCTAAGAAAGCGAGTCGCTCGAATAGCTGCACGTCTTGTTCATTTTTTAGCAATGCTCCGTGTAATTTGGGTAATGCCGATGAGGTCTCGCGTCGTAAATCTTCTGGTTTTAGATCTTCGGAAAGCAAAAGCTTTAACCAATCGAGGACCTCAGAAGTTGAAGGCTTTTTCTTTAACCCAGTTTGTTCTCTGATTTCAAAAAACTGGGATAAGGCTGTTGAAAGCAGATCGTCTTTAATTTTAGGGTAGTGAACCTTTACAATTTTTTGCAATGTTTCTTGATCAGGAAATTTAATGTAGTGAAAAAAACATCTTCGCAAGAAAGCATCGGGAAGTTCTTTTTCGTTGTTTGAAGTAATAATGACAACTGGTCTGTGTTTAGCGGCGATGGTTTTCCCTGTTTCATAAACATAGAACGACATTTTATCCAATTCCTGCAGTAAGTCGTTTGGAAATTCTATGTCGGCTTTATCTATTTCGTCTATCAACAAGACGACTTTTTTGTTGCTTTCAAAAGACTCCCAAAGTTTTCCTTTTCGAATATAATTTGAGATTTCGTTGACCCTTTGGTCACCCAATTGACTATCACGTAAACGTGATACGGCATCATATTCATATAAACCTTGTTGTGCTTTAGTTGTGGATTTTATATTCCATTCTAGCATATCCAAATCTAATCCTAGCGCTACTTGCTTTGCTAGTTCTGTTTTCCCTGTTCCGGGTTCGCCTTTTATTAACAAGGGGCGCTCTAGGGTCACTGCAGCGTTTACTGCGACCGTTAAATCTTCAGTGGCAATGTAGTTTTTGGTACCATTAAATTTCATCGGGAGCCTCTTTTTATCAATTTATTACAACTACCCAAATAATCTAAATGCTTCAATCTTTTGATTTGGCTAGTGACAAATTACCTTGGGTAGTTTACCTGAGGCCCAAGGGGATGAAGCGATGAACATAAAAAGAGGCTTGCATGTCCAAATTTGAAACGCTTGAGGGGAGGGTGAATATGAAGCCTGAAGTTTTTCTTCCAGATGACTATAGACCGGCTGAAGACGAGCCGTTTATGAACGATCGTCAACTGGAGTATTTTAAACGTAAGTTATTAATTTGGAAGGCAGATTTAATGTCTGACAGCAAGGAGACTATCGAGGGTCTTCAGGATAGTACTCGCAATATACCTGACATAGCGGACAGAGCGAGCGAAGAAACAGATCGTGCTTTAGAGCTTCGAACAAGAGATCGACAAAGAAAATTAGTCGCAAAAATTGATTCTGCGTTACGGAGGATTGATGAGGGTGAGTATGGCTATTGTGAGAAAACAGGTGATCCTATTTCGCTCAGGAGATTAGATGCGAGACCAATTGCCACAATGACTCTAGAGGCTCAAGAAAAACACGAGCGCAAAGAAAAGGTTCATCGGGACGATTAACTTTGCAATGACTCGGGTTTTATTACTGATGAATTGTAGTTAGGACGAGCATAATGCCTTGTTGAAAATTGCAGTAATTGGGGCTGGAGTGTCTGGTTTGAGCGTAGCGAGCCTTTTAGCTAAGGCTGGCTACAATATAACTGTATTTGAGAAAAGTGACGCAATTAGTGAAATAGGTGCCGGAGTACAAATTTCGCCAAATGGTTTTTGTGTATTGAAAGAAATGGGTGTTTCTGAAAGGGCTCTAAAAAAATCTATTTGCAACAACTCAATAGCGATATGTGACTATCAGAAGGGCAAAAGATTACTTCAATTTGAGCAACGCTCTGCTTTAGGAAATAAAAACTTTCGGCTTATGCACAGAGCAGACCTTATTGATATTCTATTGGAGGCTGCAGAAAGTAACAAAGTCAGCATAAAATTAGGTTGCTCTGCCGATGCCAGTTTGCTCAGCGATCAATACTCTATTGTAATTGCGGCTGATGGCGTTCATTCAAAAACTAGAAACTTTCTAAATCCAAGCCAAAGAAAAAATAGTGACGTTGGTTACTTTGCCTGGCGCGCCATTGTTCCCAATACTATTAATCATCATGATGGGGTTAGGGTAACTGTAGCGCCAAATAAACACGTAGTGTCTTATCCTATCAGGGATAGAAAAAAATTAAATCTTGTATTGATACAAGAGTGCAAAAACGAGGGAGTTTTTGAGTGGAGTTTGGAGGAGAGCCCAGATCAAGTTAGAAGAATATTTTCTGATTTTGGGGGAGATTTGGGGGAGGCTTTTTGCGAAATAAAAAAAGTGAATAGATGGGGGTTAAGCTCTCACAATATTCCAACGAATTGGGGTAAAGATAATATTGTTTTAATTGGGGACGCATTGCATCCAATGCTACCATTTTTGGCGCAAGGGGCCAACTTTGCACTAGAAGATGCATTCGTTTTAGCGAAGTTAATCGATTTGTATACTATGGAAGAGGTTACTGATAAATATGTTCAGATCAGAAAGCCGCGTTTATTACGTTTAATGAAGCAGATCAAAAAAAATGCATGGAATTTTCATTTAAAGCGCGGATTTTTTAGGGCATGCGCGCATCGTGGATTGGTTTTGTTAGATAAAACTTTGCCACAGTCTGCTGAGCGCCCATTTCGTTGGTTGTATAGTCACGATATTACAAAATTAAACATTTAATTTGATCCAAATAGGTACATGGTCAGAAGGTTTTTCACGCCCTCGGATATCACTGTCTATCTTACAATCAGTCAAAAGGTCTGAGCAGTTGGGAGACAAAAGAAAATGGTCAATTCTAATTCCATCGTTTTTATTCCAAGCACCCGCTTGGTAATCCCAGAAGCTGTAATGACCCGGGCCATCATTACATGCCCTGAATGCATCTAAAAACCCCAAGTTTAGTATTTTCCTAAACTTAGAGCGACTTTCCAATTTAAAAAGGGCATCATTCACCCAGTTTTTTGGTGATGCAGCATCCTCTGCTTGAGGAATAATATTGAAATCTCCTGCCATTAAAGAGGGTTTTTCAGAACTAATCAGTTCTTTTGCTCTATGATAAAGTCTATCCATCCATTCCAATTTGTAATCATATTTTGGACCTGGAAGAGGGTTGCCATTTGGAAGATATAAGCAACAGATTTTTATTTCATGGGGCAAGCAAATTGTTGCTTCTATCCATCTTGCTTGTTCGTCACTTTTATCCCCTGGTAGTCCACGTTCAATTTCTCTTAGTGGATATTTTGACAATATAGCAACGCCATTAAAAGACTTCTGACCGTGCGTTTCAACATTATATCCTAATTCTTCAAAAATCTCTCTAGGGAAAGCCTCATCTACTGATTTAATCTCTTGGAGTAGTACTACGTCTGGCTTGGCTTCCTTTAACCATTCAAGCAAAGCAGGTGTTCTAGCCTTAATGCCATTAATGTTGAAGCTTGCTATTTTCATGAATTTTTAAATTGAAAAACTTGTGCCACATCCGCAAGAAGAGCTGGCATTTGGATTGTCTATAATAAAACGGGCTCCAATCAATTCATCAGAAAAGTCTATTGTGGCATTACTAAGAAAGGGTAGTGACGTGCTATCGATGAAAACTTTATTGCCTTCCTTTTCCAATATGAGGTCATCTTCATGTTTTATATCTAATTCTATGTTGTATTGAAAACCAGAACACCCTCCACCTTCAACGGCGACACGAAGCCCTTTATTTGAGGTAACTGGAATGATCTCAGCCAGCCTTTCAAAAGCACGATCGGTAACTTTTGGGGGAAGTTGCATTTTTATCTCCACTTAGCAAAACATAGATAGCAATAAAGATCACTTATATTTATATAGTGACCAAAGAAACTGTAAACAAGGAAATATCTATTATGCTTGCTCGATTTGCTGCCGATCCAAGCTTTGCAAAAAATAAAACTAATTATAGATATTTTAACGAAGATGAAAGTAACTTTCGCTCATGTTATCAGAGAGATAGAGACCGTATTTTACATTGTTCGGCTTTCAGAAGGTTAAAGCATAAAACACAGGTTTTTGTGGAACATGAGGGTGATTATTTTCGTACTCGTTTGACGCATACTCTAGAAGTTGCACAAGTTGCCAGAACTATTAGTACAGCGTTAGACTTAAACTTTGATTTGTCCGAGACAATCGCTCTGGCGCATGATTTGGGCCATGCTCCATTTGGTCATACTGGTGAGGAGGCTTTAGATGATTTAATGAAAGCGTATGGTGGATTTGATCATAATGCTCAAGCACTGAGAATAGTCACGAAACTGGAGCGACATTATGCAGATTTTGATGGACTTAATCTTACTTGGGACACTTTAGAGGGGATTGCGAAGCATAACGGTCCAGTAGAAAACCCCATTCCATATGCACTTAATAATTATAATTCTGTTCAGAGCCTTAATTTAGAGAGCTTTGCAAGTGCAGAAGCGCAAGTAGCGGCTATTTCAGATGATATCGCTTACAACAGCCATGATCTGCACGATGGTTTGAGGGCTAAGCTATTTACTGATGATGATTTGAAGCAATTGCCATTACTTAATGAATGTTATGGTGCGGTTGATAAAATTTACCCAAATTTAGATCCATACCGACGAAGACACGAAGCCCTACGGCGTTTTTTTGGAATGCTTGTTGAGGATGTGATTTCTAAATCAAAAATTATTATTCTAGAGCTTTCACCTAAGTCTATAGACGATATTCGTAATGCAGGTAAATCCGTTATTCAATTTTCAGATGAAGTTTTTCTAGCATTAAATGAAATAAAATCATTTTTGTTCAATAATATGTACCGTGCTCCTAAAGTGGTTGAGATGCGAAAAATTGTAACAATTAAATTGCAAAACCTATTTAAAAAATATTTTGATGATCCAAGCTTTTTACCTTCAGACTGGAAGCTGAAATCAGATTTTACTACTAGCGAAACTGATTTAGCGCGAATGGTGGCCGATTACATTTCTGGCATGACTGATCGTTATGCTTTAAATCAGTATAGTAAGTTGTTTGAGGTGGATAATCCCTAAAAAATCAAAGTTTAGATAGTGAGCTGAATTAATGTAGCTTGATCTTGACGTAGCTGTAGACCCTGCTAAACCGCAAAAAAAGGATTAAAAGGCTTATGGATCTATTTTTTAAGGTAAGGCAGTATGTCCTGGGTGAATTGGACAGCATGGTTGCCGCCGGAGAGCTTCCCTCCAATCTTGATATGGCTGGTGTAACTGTTGAGCCCCCTCGAGATCCTTTGCATGGCGATATGGCCACTAATGCAGCTATGGTTTTAGCAAAAGCAGCAAAAAAAAACCCAAGGGAAATAGCGGAAAAGTTGGCAAAGCGCCTGGCTTCTTTGGACATTATTGACAGTTCAGAAGTTGCAGGTCCTGGGTTTTTAAATCTTAGGATCAACGTGAAGGTCTGGCAATCGATCTTTAGTAAAGTCTTAGAGTTGGGTAATTCTTATGGTCGAACAGGGCTTGGTAATAATTCACGGGTCAATGTTGAATTTGTCTCAGCTAACCCAACTGGGCCACTGCACGTCGGGCACACTCGGGGTGCAGTATTCGGAGATGCGCTCTCACGATTGCTCAGTTTTGCTGGATACGATGTTACGCGGGAATATTATATAAATGACGGTGGGTCCCAGGTCGATACACTCGCCAGGTCGGTCTATCTACGATATTTGGAGGCGCATGGTAAGGATGTTGCTTTTGAAGATGGCACATATCCGGGTGATTATCTCATCCCCGTAGGACAAGCGCTTAAAGATAAAGTAGGTTCTGACTACATAGATAAAGCTGAACATTATTGGTTAGATGATGTGCGTCAATTTGCAACTGATGCGATGATGAGCCTCATAAAGGAAGATCTCGCTTCATTAGGTATTGAGATGGATAACTTTTTTTCAGAAAAATCTCTTTACGGTGTTGGAAAAATTGAAGAAGCAATTGAAAATCTTAAAAGTAAAAATTTAATTTACGAAGGCGTTCTGGATCCACCCAAAGGAAAAAAGGTAGAAGATTGGGAACCTAGGGTTCAAACTTTATTTAAATCAACGCTTCATGGCGATGATGTTGATCGACCTATTAAGAAGTCTGACGGAGCTTGGACATATTTTGCCCCAGATATTGCTTACCATTTCGATAAAGTGGATCGTAAATTTGATCAGCTTATTGATGTTTTTGGTGCGGATCATGGTGGCTATGTAAAGCGAATGAAAGCTGCTGTTTCTGCACTTTCAAATGATGAAGTTAAATTTGATATAAAATTAACTCAGTTAGTAAAGTTATTTAAAAATGGAGAGCCTTTTAAAATGTCAAAAAGGGCGGGAACGTTTGTAACTTTACGCGATCTTGTTGATCAAGTTGGCTCTGACGTTACCCGATTTGTTATGCTGACCAGAAAAAATGATGCGCCGTTGGATTTTGATTTTGATAAGGTTCTTGAACAAAGTAGAGATAATCCAGTTTATTATGTTCAGTACGCTAGCGCTAGGATACACAGTGTATTTAGAAAAGCGGATGAAGCTGGAATTACCTTTGACAAGAAACAGGCTATGAATGAACGATTTGAAACAGTAACTCACGAAGCAGAGATTAAAATTGCAAAAAAGCTAGCTGAATGGCCTAGACTTGTTGAAATCGCCGCAAAGACTAATGAGCCCCATCGTATTGCTTTTTACCTTTATGATTTGGCAGGTGATTTTCACAGTTTATGGAATAAAGGAAATGAAATCAGCGAACTTAGGTTTATCCAAGAAGAGCATCATAGAGAAAGTTGCATAAAAATGGCTATGATTTCAGCTGTTTTGGTTGTTATTTCGTCAGGGCTTGATATTCTAGGCGTAGAGCCGGCAACACATATGAATTAAAAAAATAACTGCTGGTCGAGGCGATATACTAGAGTTTTCTCTGGAGGCAGTATGTTAGAAGTTAAGGAAACAGCCCGAGAGGGCGAAGAAAAGCAATATAATTTCAATTTTAATGTGGTTTTTTATTGGGTAGGTGCTGCTTTATCACTGTCCCTTTTAACGGGAGCTATTGGTTGGAGTTATCAATTAATTGTGAGAGATATTAGTCAAATTCCAATAGTCAGAGCCCAATTAGGACCACTGAGAGTGGCTCCAGATGATCCTGGAGGCCTAACCGCTGCTAACCAAGGTCTGTCAGTTACTCAGCTAGCAGTAAATGAGCGGCCTCTCTTGTCAGATGAAATCTTTCTTGCTCCCGCTGCAGAGGTTTTAAGTGAAGAAAATGTAGCCTTGCAGATTTCTGAGGAGAATAGTTCAATAACGAATAAAGAAAAATTTGATACTTTAGAAGTGAGCACTGAAAACAGTTTAGACTTGAAGATTTTGCCCGAGCAAAATGCTACTGGCCTTGCGTCTAATAATGAGGCTGTTTTATCTACAGCGGCATTCTCTCCAAAAAAGTTAGAAATAGAAAATGCAGTTTCACTAGCTCTTGCATTAACAAATGAGGTAAATTCTTCGTTTAATTCGTTACGGCCTAAAATTCGACCTGTTGTTTTAAATCAAATCCAAACTGATAATATTGCTCAATCGGTAGCAAATGAATTAGTTGTGACGCTACCCGTCGGAAGTGCAGTTGTGCAGCTTGGTGCATTTGAAAGTAAAAGCCTAGCTCAGATTGAATGGCAGCGCCTGGAAGCACTTCTTGGATCAGTTCTAACATCTAAGAATATGGTGATTCAAAAAGCTGAAAGTGGTGGTAAAGTATTCTATCGTTTGCGAGCTTTCGGTTTTGATGATCTTTCAGATGCAAGACAATTTTGCTCTGCTGTAAATGATAAAGTGGCATGTATTCCCGTCGTGACACGTTGAATGATATCAGAATTTGTTAAAAGCTCTGTTGTTTTTGGTTGTGCAGGTCCAACGCTTACTGAAGCAGAGTTTGATTTCTTTCGAGAGAATTTACCCTTTGGGTTTATTCTTTTTTCACGCAATATAGCTAATATTGAACAAGTTAAACAGCTTTGCCTATCACTTAGAAAGTCTGTTGGGTGGTATGCTCCAATATTAATTGATCAAGAGGGAGGAAGAGTGCAGCGGATAAAACCGCCCCTAGCAAAAGATCGGTTGCCACCACTGGATGAGGCTATTAATGCCGGACAGAATGCCGCGAATGTTTTTAGACGCCGTTTTATATCTATAGCAAACGAATTGCGATCTCTGGGTATAGATACAAATTGCGCTCCCATACTTGATATTGCACGCCCTAATACACATAAATTTTTGCGTAATAGATGTTATGGCATAAATAAGTCTGATGTCATTTTACTTGGAAAAGTAGTATATGATGCCTTAAAATCGGGAGGCGTTTTACCAATAATTAAACACATACCAGGACACGGTCTGTCTATGGATGATAGTCACTTGGGATTACCTGTTGTAAAAGCAGAAAAAAATGAGCTTTATGATAATGATTTTGCAGTATTTAAAGCTTTTTCTAATGCTAAAATAGCAATGACTGCACATGTATTATACGAGGCCGTAGATTCTAAATTTCCAGCGAGCACTTCAAAAAAAGTCATGAATATTATTCGTGAAGATATCAAATTTTCTGGTCTTTTGGTCAGTGATGATATCTCGATGTCGGCTCTTTCTGGTTCTATAAAAAAACGAACCGAGGATTTATTAGAGGCTGGAAACGATGTGGTCCTTCATTGCAATGGCAACCTATCAGAGATGAAAGAGGTAGTTAATGCCGGAGTAAACCCAACAAAATCGACCTTGTTTCGTATAGCCTCGGTTATTGAAGAAAGAAAAAAGATAGAACATAATAAAAATAAGTTTTTAGAGTCGTGTTAATGTGTAGGTTGCATGGTAGTGAATAGTTCAGATTCAGATGAAAATCTTAGTTCCGGCATGGCTCCCAATGAATTCATTTCTACGGATGAACTTATTGTTGACCTTGATGGTTTTGAGGGGCCACTAGACCTACTTTTAACTTTATCCCGAACTCAAAAATTAGATTTAATGCAAATATCTATTTTGCAGCTCGCAGAGCAATATTTGGAATTTGTTGAAAAAGCTCGTTCGCTAAGAATAGAGCTAGCAGCCGATTATCTAGTTATGGCTGCTTGGCTGGCCTATTTGAAATCTCGCTTACTACTTCCTCCTGATCCTGACGAAAGTGGTCCCACTGGAGAAGAATTAGCTGCACATTTGGCTTTTCAACTTGAAAGATTGCAAGCTATGAGAGATGTGGCCGCCAAGTTGATGGCGCGGGACCAACTTGGTCGCGACTTTTTTGCAAGAGGTTTTGAAGAAAAAGTAGAAAAAATTAGGCGTATTAACTATCAAGCTTCACTTTTGGATCTTATTCAGGCTTATGCTCGGATAAGGACTAAAGATGAATTTAGGCCATTTGTTATGGACCGCAATGACGTTTACACACTCGAGCAGGCACTAGAGCGAATGCGAGGGTTAATTGGTTATAGTATTGGTTGGATAGATATTTCAACTTTTTTACCCGATGGATGGACGTCATCAGCAAACCGTATTCGTGCTGCTACTGCTTCTACATTCGCGGCGACTTTAGAATTGGCCAAGAGTGGTGATCTTGAATTGCGGCAGAGCGATAGCTTTGGGCCGATACAACTCAGATCAAAGGGGTCAGATGGATGATAGAAAAAGAAAAACTTACTGAAACACTTTTTGAAGCTCCCCCAATCGAGCAACAAGAGCGTATGGTTGAGGCTATTCTTTTTGCTAGTATGGAACCAGTGACCGTTAAGGAAATAATTGGGCGTTTGCCTCATGGTTCTGAGCCTGAAATAGCGCTTAAGAACCTGAAAAAAAAATATGAGAGCAGGGGGGTAAATTTAGTTAAAGTTGGTGATTGTTGGGCTTTACGCACAGCGGCTGATCTTGGTTTTTTAATGCAAAAAGAGTCGGTTGAGGTTAGAAAGCTTTCGAGAGCAGCGGTTGAAACACTTGCAATAATTGCATATCACCAACCAGTTACTCGAGCAGAAATTGAGGAGATACGAGGCGTTAGTGTATCACGTGGAACGATTGATTTGTTAATGGATTTAGATTGGATAAAGCTTGGAAGAAGACGTATGTCTCCTGGAAGACCTGTCACATTTGCTGTCACTCAAAATTTTCTTGATCATTTTGGATTGGAAAGTGCTCGTGACCTTCCAGGCTTGAAAGAATTGAAATCCGCAGGCCTACTTGACAGTCGACCCCCTCCTGGTTCGCCTGAATTAAGCGATGAGAAGGATGCTGAAAATGATGAGCAGCAAACTGAATTATTTAATTGTGAAGATGTTAAATAAAGTGTTTTGATAGTTTCAGCCCTTGGCCTTGATAATTAGAATTTATGTTCTCGCCATATAATTCTTTTGGCACCTCTTCCATCTTTTCATAAACTAACCTCCCAACAACCTGGCCATGCTCTAAAGCGAAAGGAGCTTCGTGGCAACGGACTTCTAAAACCCCGCGTGAACCTAAACCTCCCGCACTGGCATGACCAAAACCTGGATCGAAAAACCCTGCATAATGAACACGAAATTCTCCAACCATTGCTAGATAAGGGGCCATTTCTGCGGCGAAAGCAGGCGGAATATGTACTGCTTCTTTGCTAACAAGAATATAGAAGGCATCAGGATCAAGGATAATTTGTCCATTTGAACTGTGAACTTCTTGCCAAAAGTCCTCCCGTTTATAATAATTTACATTATCTAAATCTATAATACCTGTATGTGGTTTTGCTTGATAACCAACCAATGAACCTTCTGCTGACTTCAAGTCTACTGAAAACCCTAGTCCTCCATCTACTTTTAGTTCACAATCTATAAGCTTTTCCTTTGTGTGAAGTTCAATTAGCTCATTGTCAGACAAAATAGATTGTCCATTTCGAAAACGAATTTGGTTTAAGCGCATTCCAGGCCTAACCAAGACGGAAAATGACCGAGGGCATATTTCAACAAATAATTGACCTTTATAGCCGGTTGGAATTCTATCAAATTCTGTTCCTTTATTTGTGATAATTCTGGTCAAAAGATCTAGACGGCCTGTTGAGCTCTTTGCATTTGCTACGGCGCTCAGGTTTGCAGGTAAACTTAATTTCTCTTCTATAGGAACTAAATATACACAACCTTTTTCTAAAACAGCGCCTTCTCGCATATCTATTTGATGCATTTCAAATTTGTCTAATAAATCTTTTACATTTTTTCCTTCACCGGTCAAAAAAGACGCTCTCACACGCCAAGCTATCTTGCCAAGACGAAGATCAAGGCTCGCGGGTTGTACTTGGTTTGGTTCTATAGGTATATCTGCAGTGATAATTTTATCGGCAATTAATCTACTGATAGATTGGCTTGGTAAGACACCCACTATTTTTCGCTCCATAATCTAATTAAAACCGCAAAGAGCCACAGGTTTAATGGTCGGGCTAGCAGGACTTGAACCTGCGACCTTCCGTCCCCCAGACGGACGCGCTACCAGGCTGCGCCATAGCCCGACTTATTTTCGTTATTTCTTGATTTTCAATAGAGAACAAGAAGAAATTGCACCCTTCACCAATTAAGCTCTTTTTTTTATGGCATGATTGATAGAGTTTAAGATATTTTCAAGTTTAAATCTGTTATAATCTTCTAAATTGTTATTTTTTATATAGTCCGAAATAGAGTTAAATTTGGCTTCTGGTCCATTTTCTTTTGAGACTGGTGTCGTAGTTTCATCTGAAAACATTGAGAATTGACCGTCCACCTCGTTGAACGTCTGTTGGTGAGAGACTTTTTGTTCGATTTTTATAGATTTTATCTCTGGTTCTGGTGTCGTTTTTGTTTTTATTTGAGGATTTTTCTCGATTATTATCCCACCTGTTTCCAATGGCTTAGATAAGTTCGATACATAATTCAATCCTTTATCTTTTATAATTCTCTGAGTGCCTTTTATGGTAAGTCCATCTTCGTGCAGAAGTTTTTTAATTCCTCCAATAATTAACATGTCCTTAGGCCTATAATAACGTCTTCCTCCAGCTCTTTTAACAGGCTTAATTTGGCTGAATTTACTTTCCCAAAATCTTAGAACGTGAGTTTCTGTTTCCAGCCATTCAGCTACCTCACTAATAGTTCTGAAAGCCTCTGCGGATTTTGTCATTCAAATAACTTAAGAATTTCCAGTTGCCACGCGTTCCTTGAGCAAATGTGATGGGCGAAATGTAAGTACTCTTCTTGGGGCGATTGGGGCTTCATCACCTGTCTTTGGGTTTCTTCCTACTCTTGCGCTTTTATCTCTTAGACTAAAGGTGCCAAATGATGATATCTTGACTTGTTCACCTTTTACCATGGCATCGCTTATATGATTTAGAACGCTTTCAACCAAGTCTGCAGATTCATTTCGGGACAGCCCAACTTCTCGAAAAACAGCCTCATTTAAGTCCATTCTCGTAAGTGTTTTATCAACCATTCTTCCCTCCCGTTTTCATTTATTTTAAAGCGCACGGTTTTTAACTGTCAACAATATTGCGGCTTTTATTTCATTTATACAAAAAAATTGTTTATTTTACCACCGAAGCACGATTGCTCCCCAAGCTAAACCTCCACCAATAGCTTCAGTAACTATCAAATCATTTTTTACTATTTGCCCTGACCTAGAGGCTACCGATAAAGCTAAAGGAATGGATGCAGCAGATGTGTTTCCATGATCTTGAACAGTTTTAATTACTTTTTCATCAGGTATTCCCATTTTCCGGGCAGTCCCTTGAATTATTCTTATATTAGCTTGATGGGGAACGACCCAATCAACATCATCTGATTTTACTCCGGCTTTTGCCATGGCTTTCTCTGATGTTCTTGCTAACTTTTCGACGGCATGTTTAAAAACTTCTTTGCCTTCCATTCTCAGATAACCAGTTGTCTTTGAAGCTACACCCCCGTCGACGTGTAAGATATCTTTGTAATTACCATCGGAATTTAGATCTACTGATAAAATACCTCTATCTTCCTTGTCTCCTGAGCAGGAGTAAGCTTCTAAAACTACTGCTCCAGCACCATCACCAAAAAGTACGCAGGTCGATCGATCATTCCAATCCATCAAATTAGAAAAGGTTTCTGAACCTATAACCAATATTCTATTTGCCTGGCCGGAGATAATTTGTGCATTGGCCGTTGACATCGCATAGATAAATCCCGCACAGACGGCCTGAACATCGTAAGCAAAACCGCTTTTCATACCCAAACCGGCCTGAACCATTGTGGCTGCTGATGGAAAAGTGAAGTCGGCAGTTGACGTTGCTAAAATAATTGCATCTATGTCTGAAGCTTCCAAATTTGCATTTTTGATTGCTTGTTGCCCGGCCATGATGGCCATTTTTGAAGTTGTTTCATCTTTGTTAGAAAAATGTCTTTGTCGTATACCACTTCGAGTAACTATCCATTCATCACTAGTGTTGAGTGTTTTTTCAAATTCTGAGTTATGAACTATCCTTTTGGGGAGGTAATGCCCAACACCCGTGATTACCGCTCTTTTCTTCATATTATGGCTCGACCTTGTCTCTATTCGTTAGTTTTGCTTTATAGTTTTAACCGATGCAACCCGAGCGGCTATCTTTTCCGAAAAATTATTTTCAGCTAATTGAACAGCAAGTTTTATAGCGGCAGCTACGCCAGTGGAATCTGCGGAACCATGGCTTTTTACAACAGTTCCGTTTAACCCCAAAAAGACTCCCCCGTTTACTCTACGTGGATCAATTCTTTTTTGTAATCTTCTTAGTGAGGTAACTGCCAAGATAGATGCAAGGCGAGATAATGGTGTATATGCAAAGGCTTCCTTAAGTAGATTTCCAATTAAAGAAGCAGTTCCTTCTCCGGTCTTAAGAGCAATGTTACCGGTGAACCCATCTGTTACAATGACATCAACTTTATTACTTGTTATGTCTCCGCCCTCTACAAAACCGACAAATGAAAAACTAGAGTTGTCACAGTTATGTTCTATCAGCTCATATGCCTTGTGCAATTCAACACGGCCTTTGTGTTCTTCAGTACCAACATTAAGAAGTCCTACTTTAGGATTTTTTATATTTAGGCCATTTCGCGCATATGATACTCCCATTAAAGCGTATTGAAGCAAATCATTTGCTTCTGCTTTTATATCTGCGCCTACATCTAGGACGATATTAAAACCTACTTTTGATCTTGATGGCCAGAGAACCGCTATAGCTGGACGATTGATTCCTTCTAACTTACGAAGACGGATCATTGACATTGCCATTAATGCTCCAGTGTTTCCGCAAGACACGCAAACATCTGCCTCCCCGTTCTTGACATGCTCTAAGGCTGACCACATAGAGGAATTTTTTCCGCTCCTCACAACCTGGCTAGGTTTGTCGCTCATATTTATAATATCCGTGGCACTTACTACTTCAACACAGTCATTCAGTCTTTTACGCCTACTGATCAACCGATTTAGAATGTCTTGGTTTCCATGTAAAATAAAATGCAGGTTTGGATTTTTAGAAGCTGAACGTGCAACTCCTGCTACTACAGCAGGAGGCCCCAAGTCTCCGCCCATAGCGTCTATGCTTAGAACTATACGTTTTTTATTTGATTTTTTTTCTTGAATAGCTTGCTTCATTTAGAGACAAGGTTACAGCTTAAGCCGCATCCTCGTCTATATCTATTTCTTCTGCGGTCAAAATTACTTCTTTTTCACCATAATATCCACAAGAAGAGCAAATGTGGTGAGGCCGCTTTAGCTCTCCACAATTCGGACATTCATTTGGATTAGAAGGATTTAGAGAGTCGTGCGCACGTCTATTATTTCTGCGGGACTTTGATACTTTATTTTGTTGGACAGCCATGCCTCAACCTCGATTGTTTAGAGCAAACAGCTCAAATGTTAACAAGTTAATTTTTGGTCTCTTACATGATTTAAGGAAAGGAATACAATAGAAAAATTATTAATTTTTTATAAAACACTAGGTCTAAACATTCAATTTAGTTGGTTAAAGATTTATTTGTTCTTCTCTAATTTATCTTTGAGCTTAGAAAGTTGAGCGAAAGGCTTTAAGTTTTCTTCGGTTAGTGGGTTTTTGCCTGGTTCAGTGATCGTGTATGGGTCTGACTTTACGCCATCACATTTTGGATAAAGTGGTAAAATTAGTGTTAATTCCTCAAAAATTATCTCTAGTAAGTCTATTGTGTCATTAAACTCTTGCAAAGTGTCATCGAAAAAAACAGGAGAGGCTCCATCGTCAATTATCTCTGAACCTTTTTGTACATCTAAGGGAGCGAAAGTCCTGTTAACTGTTTCGCTGACTATCGTTTGGACCGGTTTGAGGGTAATAACACACTTTTGCTTTACTGTTGCTCTTAATTCGGCCTCTAGTGCCCATCTGTCTTCAGCCAATGGAGATAAATTGCCCATAAAGGAAACTTTTTTAAGGCTTAAAAGGTCAAGTCGCTTTATTAATTGGAGATTCTGTTCTTTTGAAAGAGTTAAATTAAATTCGAATGTTTTGGCTTGATTTATTTCTGAGAAACGCACTAGCGAGTCCATCTTATATGCTCCATACAAAATATTCGTTTAATAAATTTATTAGTGCTATGAGGTAGAGGAATTGATTCAAAAAGCCCATAGTTTAGGAATTAAAAATTGATTTATCTAAGAGTTCTTGTTTGTTCATTGCTAATTAGTCTTTTTATCTCTTGTACTACCAACATCAAGAATTACGGCTATATACCAACAAAATCAGAATTAGATACTCTGGTTATTGGGAAAGATAGTAAGGAAAGTGTTAGTAAAAAAGTTGGTCGTCCAGCCACTGCAGGTTTAGAAGGTTCTTTTTATTATGTTAGATCGACGTTTAATGAACCAGGACTTAGGTCTGCTCAACTTATTGATCGTACAGTTGTTTTGTTATCATTTGATAAACGTAATTTGCTCAGAAATGTTGAAACTTTTAGCGTCGACAAGAAAACGGTCGTCAGGCTAGACTACAGGGTAACAGAAACGGGATTACAAAATAAAAATATTTTCCAGCAGATTATAGGTTCCATTAGTGGACCTTCAGCATCCAGCCTTGGCCTCTAAAGTAAATTTGTGTTTGATAGAGATAGTAAATCATTGGAAGGAGAAATAGTTCGGGTTGGCAGGTACTGCGCACGTTTAGCGTTGTCAAAAGATGATCTATTAGCTGCTCAAGAATTACGATATCGATGCTTCAAACTTTCGAATGATAAATGTTTGGACGTAGATTGCTTTGACTCAATTTGCAGACATGTTTTGATCGAAAATTTGGACAATGGAAAATTGATTTGTTGCTATAGATTTATGTATTTTGCTGACGGCAAAGATATTACTCGTAGCTATTCCTCACAATTTTATGACCTTGCGTCGATAAAAAATTATCCAAAACCAATGATTGAAGTTGGCAGATTTTGCATTGATCCAGTTATGACCGATCAAGAAGTTATACTTACAGCATGGGCAGCCTTGACCCAATTAGTTGATAAAAATGGTGTAGAATTTCTTTTTGGTTGCTCTTCTTTTGAAGGAACTGACAAAGAAAAATACCTTCATTGCTTTGCACTTCTTAGAGAGAAATATATCGCCCCTGAGCATTGGCGGCCCAAGGCTAAGGCTTCTCAGGTAATAAATTATTCTGAAGGCATGTCTTGCAAAGTTAATATAAAAAAAGCTCTTTTAAATATGCCACCCTTACTAAAAACTTACCTTTCGATGGGAGCTTGGGTCAGTGATCATGCTGTTATTGATTTTAATATGAAAACCTTACACCTATTCACAGGTGTAGAAGTTTCCAAAATACCCAAAAAGAGAAAGCAGTTTCTCCGAAATTTGGCATGAAAGTATTTTACACTTATAGGAAAAACCATGGTTAATGGCCCTCAAATAAGTTTAAAAAACATTTTTCTTTCTTTTGGTGAAAAACAAATTTTTGAAGGCTTAAACTTATTAGTTCAACCACGTGACCGCATCGCTTTGGTTGGAAGAAACGGGTCAGGAAAATCAACCCTTTTAAAAGTTTTACAGGGTCTTGTTATTCAAGATGAAGGAGAAAGAATTCTCAGTAAAGGTTTATCCGTTGGCTATATGGAGCAAGACCCTAATTTAAGTGAATTCGTCACTCTAAAGGACTATGTCTGCTCAGGTGTCTTGGTTAGTGATTATCACGAGGGTGAAAAAGTTGCGCAGAATCTAGGGGTGGATTTGGACATGCCTGTAAATGTTTCCTCGGGTGGAGAAAGGCGAAGAGCAGCACTTACAAAGCTCATTGCAGAAAACCATGATATTATGCTCTTAGATGAGCCCACAAACCACTTGGATGTAGAAGCTATTGAATGGCTAGAGGCCGAACTAAAAGGCTTGTCTAAGAGTTTTATAGTTATAAGTCATGATCGAAAATTTCTCTCTAATTTAACTAATGATACTATTTGGGTGGATCGTGGCAAAGCCCGTAGATGCTCTATTGGCTTTGGAGGATTTGAGGCTTGGCGCGACAAAATTTGGCATGAAGAAGATGAAAAAATACATAAACTTAACAGAAAAATTCGTTCTGAGAGCCGTTGGGCAGTGGAAGGTATCAGTGCTAGACGCAAAAGAAATCAGGGGCGCTTGAGAAATTTAGAAAAGTTAAGAGCTGAAAGGCAGTCATATATTTCTCGTACTGGTCTTGCAAAAATGAAACTAGAATCCAGGACGAAGTCAGGTCAATTAGTTCTGAAAGCGGATAAAGTCAGCAAGAGTTTTGGTGAAAAATGCATCATAAGAAATTTTTCTATACAAATTAGAAAAGGCGATAGGATTGGGATAGTTGGTCCTAACGGTATTGGAAAAAGTACATTACTGAAAATACTTTTGGGGGAAGTTATTCCCGATTTAGGGACGGCTAAATTGGGATCCAATCTTATAGTAGCTAAATTCGACCAAATGCGTGAACAGCTAAATTTGGAAAATTCACTTTGGCAGAATTTGACTGATGATCCCACTATGAAGGCATCAGGGAAGGCTGGCCAAATAATGGTACGTGGTAAATCTAAACATGTCGCTGGCTATCTCAAAGAATTTCTATTTTCTGAGTCACAGCTTCGTTCGCCGGTAAAGTCACTATCTGGTGGAGAGAAGGCGCGGTTACTTTTGGCAAAATTAATGGCCAGGGAAAGTAATTTACTCATTCTTGACGAACCAACAAACGATTTAGACTTAGAAACTCTTGATTTACTTCAAGAAGTTATTGCCGAATACGAGGGAACCGTTTTACTTATTAGCCATGATAGGGATTTTTTAAATCGCACAGTTGATACAAGCATAATTCTCACAGGACAGGGAGAGTTTGTAAAAATCGCAGGTTCTTGGGAAGACTATAACAACCTCAAAGCCAAAAATGAAACGCAAAATAAAGGAGAATATTTAGATAAGAAAAAAAATGTGTCTAAACCTCCGAAGCGTGAAATGCCTTCCAAAGCTGAATTTTCATTTGTTGATAAACATAGGTTAGATGAAATACCAAACTTAATAGATCGGCTTGAATACGAGATCAAACAGCTGGAGACCTTTTTGTCAGACTCTAATCTTTACCTTGAACACCCAAATAAATTTGAAAAAGCTTCTGCTGCCCTCATTGAAAGGCAGGCTGAAATGAAGAAACTTGAAGATGAATGGTTTAAATTGGAAGAAAAAGCACTGCGCTAAATTATTTAACCAGTCTCATTCTTCAACACCTCGACTGACCAGTTCGCGTCGTAAAAATAAAACTTGGGAATGGCTTACCTCCAAAGCAAAAGTATATGCTTGAACAAGGAAGAAATTTTCTTCTTCCGCTTTTGAAACATTTTTTGCTGCCTCTTGATACAGCTCAACTAAAAGCGAAAGATTTTTATTTTGGTGTGCCTCTAGTATCTTTTCATTCAGGGACATAAATTTACGTTAAGTTTTGTTTTCTAAATCTGGATACTTCCTTCGCAACCCAGTCATGAAAACAATGAGTTGGTTCATCCATTTGGGGAGAAAATCGGCCTCCATCAAATTTTACGCCAAGACGACCAGCTTGCATACCTTCAACAACAAAAATATCTTCCTCAAATACTTCTTTCCATTGATCCTTATTTTTTTTCTTTAAGGAAGGGCTGACATCGGGTTTAGAGTAATAAATATGCACATTTTCTATGGTTTCAGAAAAAGAAACCGGTAGCAAAATAATGGCATAAGCATGATCCCTATGCACACCCAAAAGAACATTTGGGTAAAGAGCAATGTATTCAGCTCCGGTTGCCCATTTTTCGCTTAGATTTTCAAAATCAGGAAATTTTTGTCCTTTGTTATCTGAAAGTTGCTTATAGACTAAACTTCCCTGACCTGAGTGACTCCCATACTCTGTGATATGATAATGATCTTCAAGACGAGAATAGCTGTTAAGGCCTGGGTGTACCCAGGGTAGGTGGTAGCTTTCACAATAATTTTCAACGGCTAATTTCCAATTTCCTTTTACAGAGAGGGAAAATTTACCATCTTCGCCTCCATGGTACAAATTTTGGTCAAGTTCTTTCCATCGTTCAATTGTACTGGCCATTACCTCATCAAACGGTCTAGCGTTATTATTTATGTTCACCCAAATTACATCCCTCCAAATATGGGATCTAATTTCAATTAACGAAAGTTTTGATCTGTCGATATTCTTATCTGTATTCTGTCCTGGTCCGCCAATATGAGGTGTGCTGACCAGTTGGCCTTCAGTTGAATAGCACCAGCTATGATATGGGCATCTAATAGCCCCTTGTATTTTTTTAGGTTTATCAACCAGTATCATCCCTCTATGTCTGCAAGTATTTTGATAAACACGAACCGCATTCTGAGTGTCTCGAATGATAAAAAGAGGTAAACCCATGAAATTTAATGGTTTTGCATCACCAATCTTCGGTATTTCGGAACAAACATCCAAGCCTGCCCATTGATTAAAAATTATACTGTTTTTTTCCTCATCGAACATACTTTGAGTGATGTAGTGTTCATTTGGCAAGCCGTTTGCTTTCGAGACATGCTGTCTAACTAGCTCTAAATTATCCATTTTGCATATCTTTCGTCGATAAAATATGAACAGTAGATTAATAAAGATGATGGGGCTTTCATCTAAATTTGCGACTGTGATTGCCTAGTAACGACACAAAAATATTTGTTATATGCAAGCGCTTTTATTTTTTAAATTATTCGCCTCTGGAGATCGCTGCGATGCCAGTTCTAGCTATTTCTTTTAAGCCCAAAGGCTCCATTAATTCGGCGAAAGCATCAATTTTTTCGACTGTTCCAGTTATTTGAAAAACAAAACTCTTCAGAGTGCTATCTACCACGTTTGCTCTAAAAATATCAGCTAACCGCAAGGCTTCGACTCTTTTTTCGCCGCTAGTTGTAATTTTTAATAGGGCTAATTCGCGTTCTACAGATGGTCCCTCAACCGTAAGGTCATGCACTTCATGCACAGGAACGATTTGAGCCAATTGAGCTTTTATTTGTTCGATGATTTGAGGAGTTCCGCTCGTTACAATTGTAATCCGTGAAAGCCCATCCTCGTGGTCAACCTCAGCTACGGTAAGGCTATCAATATTGTACCCTCTACCAGAAAATAGTCCAATTACTCGAGCCAATACTCCTGCTTCGTTATCGACTAGTACTGTCAACGTGTGTGACTCAGTTTGGTCCTGAAAATTTGCGCGCAGGTTATACGCGGAATGCTTTGAAGAACCCTTTTTTATTTTCAGTGCGGACATGTTTGCTCCTTAAACTAGAACTGCCCCAGAGGATCCAATTGCATCTTTGGTGCTTGCTTCTCCTAGCAACATTTTATTATGTGGCTCTCCCGATGGTATCATTGGAAAACAATTTTCATGCTTTTCAACCAGGCAATCAAAAATAACTGGTCCATCATATTCAATCATCTCCATTATAGCATCATCTAAATTTTTGGGATCGTCACATAAAATACCTTTTGCCCCAAACGCTTCAGCTAATTTAACAAAATCAGGTAAGGCATCCGACCAACTATGAGAATATCGTTCTCCATGCAATAGCTCTTGCCATTGTCGAACCATTCCTAAGCGCTCATTGTTTAATATAAATTGTTTAACGGGCAACCTATATTGAACGGCGGTTCCCATCTCCTGCATATTCATAAGCCAACTTGCTTCTCCTGCTACGTTTATAACAAGAGCGTCTGGATGAGCAATCTGAACTCCTATTGAAGCAGGAAATCCGTATCCCATTGTTCCTAAACCGCCGGAAGTCATCCATTGATTTGGTTTTTCAAAACCTAAGTATTGAGCAGCCCACATTTGATGTTGCCCAACTTCTGTAGCTATAAAACGGTTTTTATATTTTTTTGTTAGTTCTTCCAACCGTGCAATAGCAAATTGAGGTTTGATAGTTTTTCCCTTTTGAGTAAATGCAAGACAATTAGTAGACTGCCATTTTTGTATTTGCTTCCACCAATCATTAACGGCCGTCTTATTGGTTTTTTGTCCTCTAGATTTCCATAACTTTAATATATCTTGGAGAACACTTTCTACATCGCCAATTATAGGTATATCAACATGAATGACTTTATTTATTGAAGAGGGGTCAATATCGATATGTGCTTTTTGGGAATTTGGGCTGAATGCGTCGATCCGACCTGTTATTCGATCATCAAATCTAGCACCGATATTTATCATTAGATCACAATCATGCATGGCGAGATTTGCTTCATACAAACCATGCATGCCAAGCATACCAAGCCATTTTTTGCCTGAGGCAGGGTAAGCTCCAAGGCCCATCAAGGTAGATGTTATTGGAAAATCAGTTCCATCGACTAATTCTCTTAATAATTTGCTAGCATTTGGGCCTGAATTGATAACCCCTCCACCAGTGTAAAAAATAGGCCGCTTTGAGCTTTCAATCGCATCTACCAATCGGCTAATTTGCTCCTGATCGCCCTTGGTTTTAGGTTGGTAGTGAGACACAGGTATTTTGGACTTCTCTGTATACCCAGATGTTGCAAATTGAACGTCTTTTGGAATATCAACTAAAACTGGCCCTGGTCTTCCTGAAGTTGCCACATGAAATGCTTCATGTATTACCTGAGATAATTCGTTTGTATCTTTAACTAACCAATTATGCTTTGTGCAAGGTCTAGTAATCCCAACAGTATCGGCCTCTTGAAAAGCGTCAGACCCAATCATGAAAGTTGGGACTTGTCCAGTTAGAACAACTATGGGGATACTATCCATTAATGCGTCTGTCAGACCCGTAACTGCGTTAGTGGCACCAGGACCTGAAGTTACAAGTACAACGCCAGGTTTTCCAGTTGATCGAGCATAACCTTCTGCTGCGTGAACTGCTCCTTGTTCATGACGCACTAAAATATGCCTTATATCGTTCTGAAGAAAGACTTCATCGTAAATTGGCAAAACAGCTCCACCAGGATAGCCAAAGACTGTATCTACACCCTGATCCTTCAAGGCTTCAACAACCATTTTTGCTCCAGTCATTTGGCGTGTCATTATTCAACTCCAATTTTCTTACGTTCCTAAAAAAACCCCCGAAAAAAATCGGAGGACCCAAGTTTTTATATCTACTAACTTATATAGTTAGCTTTCAATATTTATTGGTTACAAGAACTCTCTTAGTTTTCTGATGCATTGACTTGCAATTTAGAAAAGAGCTTGATGAAGGTCAACAGTGTAAATACATAAAAATACAAATTTTATATAAAAATTATTCCAAAAGTTTTAAATTCAATAAAAATTTTGTTATTTTATTAATTTTTATGGTTAAAGAAATTAAAATTATGAAAAAAAACGCCCTTGCACTAAGCAAAAGCGTTTTAAACTGTTTTGTATAGATTTAAATTTTATTCGGTTTTAGCGTCCTCAGAGGGTTCGTTTTCGACTTCAGCCTCTTCTTCTTCCTGATTATTTAAACCCAAATCTTCATCCAGAGCAGCGGACCCAATGTCATCAAAAAGTTCAGCAATTTCAAATTCGGCTTCTTGTTCTTGCTCTGCTGCAAGATCCTGGATAGATTTTCCGGACGCTTGTAATTCGGCTTCCTCTTGTGACCTTGCAACATTAACGATTACAGAAGCAGACACTTCTGGATGTAACTTTATCTCCATTTCGTGCAATCCAAGCTCTTTTATTGGCGACTTTAGAGAAAATTGTTTTCGATCAACTGTAAAACCGGCCTCTGTTGCCGCTTCTGCTGCGTCCCTTGGGGTTACAGAACCATATAAAGCACCTGTATCTGACGCTGACCTGATAATTACAAAGTTTTGACCATTTAATTTTTCTGCCAAAGCATCAGCTTCTTTTTTAGTTTCCAGGTTATGTGCTTCTAATTTAGCTTTTTCTGACTCAAAAGCTGCAATGTTTGCTTCTGAGGCTGACTTTGCTTTTCCTTGTGGTAACAAAAAATTTCTTGCATACCCGGGTTTGACGTCAACGACATCACCCATTTGACCAAGTTTTGCTATACGTTCTAAAAGGATAACTTGCATTTGCTTTGTCTCCTCACTTCACTGCGTATGGTAGTAGTGCTAAAAACCGGGCTCTTTTAATAGCGGTTGCTAGCTCACGTTGTTTTTTTGCAGATACAGCCGTGATCCTACTAGGAACTATTTTCCCTCGCTCTGAGATATAACGTTGAAGAAGCTTTGTATCTTTATAATCAATTTTTGGCGCATTATCACCAGAGAAAGGGCAAACCTTACGACGACGAAAAAATGGTTTTGTTGCCATTGAATGAATCCTTTCTATTCTTTTTCTTCTGTTCGTTCACGTCGATCACCTCGATCTTCGCGCTTACTGACTTGTATAGAAGGGCCATCACTGTGCGCATCTACCTTTATGGTCAGCACACGCATGATATCTTCATGTATCCTCATGAGGCGCTCCATTTCCTGAACCGCAGAGGAGGGTGAGTCTGTTTTCAAAAAACTGTAGTGGCCTTTTCTGTTTTTATTGATTTTGTAGGCCATTGTTTTCAAGCCCCAATATTCGCTATCAACAACCTTGCCGCCATTTTCTGAAAGGACTTTACCGAAGTGTTCTACTAAACCTTCGGCCTGCGCGTTCGATAAATCTTGGCGCGAAATTACTACATGCTCGTATAGAGGCATGACATCTCCATTTTGTTACGCGTTTCAAAGGATGAGTTATTTATTCCGCTCTCATCCACGAGAGGCCGCGTTGTTTAAAACTTGCGGAATGGACGGCATATCTCATATATAAATTTATTATGCAAGGGAATGAATACTTAAATTCATTTTCTAGTTGACAAAAATTGATAGATTTTCTTGCTTTGTCTTAGAATTATCACTAGAGGTTGGTGCGGTAATTGCAGGTTTGCGTTGAATTTAATCTGTGGAGATAACAATGGCAAAAACATATTTGAGTTCAGATTTTAAACTTAATGGTAACATAAAAAGTCAAGGCGATATCGAAATTGACGGTCAGATTAAGGGAAAGGTCGTTGGTAATTCGGTGTCAGTGCTTTCTTCAGGTAGCGTAGATGGGTCGATAACTGGAACTTCAGTTTCGATAGATGGAAAAGCAAACGGTGTAATCTCTGCGGCAGATTTGTCCGTTGCGAGTTCAGGGACAGTGATGGCGGATGTTACTTATGAGACATTATCTACTGACAAAGGCGCTAAATTGCAGGGAAACCTAAAAGTAAAATAGGTTACTAATCAGCGTTATTTAAAATTCTAGTTTTTCTTCTGGCTCTGGATTTCTTTCCCGCGCCAGAATTAAACAGAACACTTGGTAACTCAACAATTTTTGCTAACTCTGGGAATGGGTCTGTTTTATGCGGTATAGCGTTAGCGGCCACAAAGTGTTCTTGAAATTTTGGTTCTATAGCAGTCTCAATTTTTTCAATTTTATTAACTGTGGACTCTATACTTTTGCGAGAAGAAATATCGCAAAGAGCAATCCTTGCACCTGTTCCAGCAGCATTACCTGCAGACTGAACTTTTTCTAGTGCAACATCAGGGATCATCCCAAGAACCATTGCATGTTTTGAAGATATATGAGCACCAAATGCACCAGCAAGGACAACACGATCTACTTTTTCGACTTCCATTTCATCCATTAAAAGCCGAGCTCCGGCATAAAGTGCTGACTTAGCCAGTTGGATTGCCCGTATATCATTTTGGGAAACAGTTATTTTAGGACCATTTTGATCTGATTGATCATGAATAACATATGAGTGTGTTCGTCCGTCAGGTATACATCTATCCGAACCAGTTAATTCTGCTGAACCAATAAGTCCGCTTTCATCCATCAAACCCGCCATTCTTAATTCTGCAACTGCCTCGATGATACCGGAACCACAAATCCCTGTTACACCCGAATTTTTGATTGACTCATCAAATCCTTTTTCATCAGACCATAAAGAAGATCCGATAACTCGGAAACGTGGTTCTTTTGTGACTGGGTCTATTTCGATACGTTCGATAGCTCCTGGTGCGGCTCGTTGCCCTGAACTTATTTGTGCTCCCTCAAAAGCTGGTCCCGTTGGTGAAGAGCAAGCCAGAACCTTAGATTTATTACCTAATAGAATTTCAGCATTTGTTCCAACATCAACAACAAGAACCAAATCGTTAGATTTGTTTGGCTCTTCAGATAGAGCAACAGCTGCTGCATCGGCGCCAACATGGCCAGCAATGCAAGGTAAAATATAGCACATTCCTGAGGGATTCATTTCGGTTAGATCTAATTCAGAGGTGCGCACGGTCATTGCATTTGAAGAGGCTAAAGCAAAAGGGGCCTGTCCCAGTTCAACTGGATCGATACCTAAGAGCAAGTGATGCATCACAGGATTGCAGACGAAAACAACTTCAACCAAGGCATTTTTTTCAATTTCGGCATCAATTATTAACTGCTTAGCAAGGCTATTAATAGCCTCTCTAACTACAGTTGTCATTTCTTTATCACCACCCACATTCATCATTGAGTAGCTAACTCTACTCATCAAATCTTCACCAAATCTAATTTGTGGATTCATGGCCCCTGCGCTTTTTAAAACATCGCCTGACTTAAGGTCGGTTAGATGTGCAGCTATTGTTGTAGAGCCTAAATCAATTGCCAGGCCATATAGACCCTTTTCATAAAGTCCGGGCCAAATTTCTATAATACGCGGTGTTTTGTTTGTATGATCATTGTATAATGCCACAGTAACAGCCCAATTTCCTTTTCTTAAAACTCTTTGAAGTTTGTTGAGCTGGAAATAGTCTAACTCTACATCATTTATACTCCATTGGTCTTGAAGTGCATTCTTTAAGCGCTCAAAATCTCCGCTAGGTTCGTGCATATCAGGTTCCTGAACTTCCACATAAAACAAACGGGTCGCAGGGTTCATATTTACTGATCTAACACTTGCATCCTTTCTAATAACTTGTTTGTGAACCTGACTTTCAGCAGGCACATCGATTACAACATCTCCTTGCACGCAAGCCTGACATCCTAATCGTCTTCCTTCTGCAAGGCCTCGTTTTTCATGATACCGTTCTTCAACTTTGTTCCACTCGGAAAGCGCATCAGCAGACACGGTAACACCATGTTTTGTGAATTCACCATAAGATGGAGTTATTTGGCATTTGCTACATATTCCGCGCCCACCGCAAACTGAATCAAGATCAACGCCAAGTTTGCGAGCAATCTGCAAAATAGAAGTGCCTTTTTCAAAGTGCCCGCGTTTCCCGGATGGTGTGAAAACAACCAGCGGTTTTGAACTCATAACAAACTCCAATAATGTTTGTTTGAAAGATAACGTATTAGATAAAAAGAAAAAGACTGCAATCGTCATAAATTTGGTGGTCTGCGCCAATATGCATATTAATTTTATATTTCGCTTTTCTTTTTTAGTAGATCATGAAATAGGGACGGGCCAAACGTTGACTGCAACTTGGAAGGATAAATGATGCAGATTCGCGAGGCACTCACTTTTGATGATGTTTTATTGGTTCCGGCTCAATCCTCTGTTTTGCCTTCTGATGTTGACACGCGTACAAGAGTTACAAACCAAATAACACTAAATATACCACTACTTAGTTCAGCAATGGATACTGTAACAGAGTCTCAAATGGCTATTACAATGGCTCAAGCTGGAGGTATCGGTGTTATACACCGAAATTTAGATATAGAGCGCCAAGCCAGAGAAGTCCGAAGGGTCAAAAGATTTGAAAGCGGTATAGTTTATAACCCAATAACTCTTCACAAAGATCAGACCTTGGCAGATGCAAATGTTTTACGAGATAGATATAATGTAACGGGCTTCCCTGTTGTCGATGAGAATAATTGCGTTGTTGGCATCGTAACAAATCGAGATATGCGATTTGCTGCTGATGATAAAACACCAGTTTCAAAAATGATGACGACAGAAAATCTGGCAATTTTGAAGGAGCCTGCTGACCGCCAAAGAGCGATAAATTTGATGAAAGAGAGACGTATTGAGAAGTTATTAATTACTGATGAGCAAGGACGGTTAAATGGTTTGTTGACCCTTAAAGATACAGAGCAAGCCGTGTTAAATCCCACAGCCTGTAAAGATGAACTAGGTCGGTTAAGAGTGGCGGCCGCAACGACAGTTGGGAATGAAGGATATCAAAGATCAGAAAACTTAATTGACGCTGGTATTGATTTACTGGTGA
This sequence comes from Paracoccaceae bacterium, assembly GCA_012270125.1. Taxonomy (GTDB): domain Bacteria; phylum Pseudomonadota; class Alphaproteobacteria; order Rhodobacterales; family Rhodobacteraceae; genus Salinivivens. The sequence continues at coordinate 51,144 of JAAXIY010000062.1, read as the reverse complement.
TAGACACAGCACATGGACATTCTGATGCTGTCATAGAGGCTGTTAAACGGGTAAAAAAACTGTCAAATAACGTTCAGGTTGTAGCCGGAAATGTTGCAACTGCTGATGCATGCAAAGCTCTAATTGATGTAGGTGCTGACGCAATAAAAGTTGGAATTGGTCCTGGATCAATTTGCACAACAAGGATGGTTGCAGGTGTGGGTGTGCCTCAATTGACTGCAATTTTGGATTGCGTCGAAGCCTCGGGCAATACGCCCGTTATTGCTGATGGTGGTATTAAGTTTTCAGGGGATTTTGCGAAAGCAATCGCTGCAGGCGCTTCCTGTGCTATGGTTGGAAGTATGATTGCTGGTACCGATGAAAGTCCTGGGGAAGTTATTTTGTACCAAGGTAGGTCTTTTAAAGCTTACAGAGGAATGGGATCATTAGGAGCAATGGCGCGCGGCTCTGCTGATAGGTATTTTCAAAAAGATGCGGCAAGTGATAAACTTGTTCCGGAAGGTATCGAAGGCCAAGTTCCTTACAAGGGTCCAGCTCACGCGGTCATTCACCAAATGATAGGTGGGCTTCGTGCGTCAATGGGTTATACAGGTTGCCAGACAATCGCTGAGATGAGACAAAAATGTAAATTCGTAAAAATTACGGGCGCTGGCCTCAAGGAAAGCCATGTTCATGATGTGCAAATTACAAGAGAAAGTCCAAATTATCGCATTGTTTGATCATTGACACCATCTGCCCATATCGCCGCTACGATAGAAATACTTGATCTGATATTGTCTGGTCAGCCCGCTGAGGTTTCAATTAATAAATGGGTTAGATCTAACCGGTTTGCGGGCAGCAGTGACCGTAGAGCAATTAGAGATCTAGTTTTTGATGCATTGAGGCAAAAAAATAGTCTTATTAAGCAATCAAATTCTATATCCGGTAGAGCATGGGTTATTGCCTTGTTGCAGGGGCAAGGTGTCAATTTAGATCAGTATTTTGGAACAAGCGAATATGGTCCTCCTAAATTAACAGTCTCCGAATTAAACTTATTACCTGTCGAAAGAGAAAGTGACTTACATGATATACAAGATTGGCTTTGGCCAAAATGGAAAGAGTCATTGGGCAAAGATGCTGAAAATGTGGCTTATACGCTTAAGAAGCGTGCGAATATATTTTTGCGCGTCAACACAAATAAGGGAAATAGGGAACAATCGATTGATACTCTTGAAAAAGATGGAATTATTTCAGAACCACATCCGAACGTTTGCACTGCCTTAAAAGTAACAAAAGGTTCGAGAAAAATAAGAAACTCACAAGCTTATAAAACAGGCTTAGTTGAAATTCAGGATGCATCAAGTCAAGCTAGTGTTCTTTCAATAAATTTGAATCAAAATGGTCCAATACTAGACTTTTGTGCCGGTGGAGGAGGAAAGGCGCTCGCTTTGAATGCTTATTTTAAACAGCCAATTTATGCACATGATGCCAATGTTCAAAGAATGAAAGATTTACCTCTACGTGCTAAGCGCTCTGGTTCAGATATTCGAATTGTGAAATCTGAGAATTTAAAAAAATCTTTTTATGGTTTGGTTTTTTGCGATGTGCCTTGTTCAGGTAGTGGCGCTTGGCGGCGTGATCCTGAAGGAAAGTGGTCATTAACTCAAAAAAAATATGAAAACTTACTGTTAATGCAGGAAAATATTTTAGTGACTGCAGCTAATCTAATCAAGCCAGGTGGATACCTTGTTTATGCCACTTGTTCCGTTTTGATAGATGAAAATGGATCCCAAGTTAGAAAGTTTTTAAAAAATTTTTCGGAGTGGACCATCGAAGAAGAAAACTTTTTAATTCCAAATAGTTTGGGTGATGGATTTTACTTTTCTATATTAAAAAAACCAGCAAAAAATTAATTTAATTATTAGATTCTTAAAAATTTTCTTGCAATGTTCCTTTTATGATCCCATAAGAGAACATTAGAAGAACAAATGTAGGATTGCTCCTTACGTTACACTGTGAGATAAAAAGGCAGATTTAAAATGGCAGAACTATTATCTATGGAAACAAAGCGAAATAATGAAAAGCAAAAAGCATTGGATAGTGCTCTTGCTCAGATAGAACGTCAATTTGGAAAAGGTTCAATTATGAAACTGGGTGCTGACAATCCAGTTCAAGAAATTGAAGCCACGTCTACAGGTTCTTTAGGGTTAGATATAGCTCTTGGAATAGGAGGTCTTCCAAAAGGTAGGATAATTGAAATTTATGGTCCTGAAAGTTCAGGTAAAACAACTCTCACATTACATTGTGTGGCGGAAGAGCAGAAAAAAGGTGGTGTATGTGCATTTGTCGATGCAGAACATGCTTTAGATCCACAATATGCTAAAAAACTAGGTGTCGATTTAGACGAATTACTAATTTCTCAACCAGATACAGGCGAACAAGCGTTAGAAATCACTGATACATTGGTAAGATCTGGTGCAGTGAGCATGGTAGTTGTTGATTCTGTAGCCGCACTCACTCCAAAATCTGAGCTTGAGGGCGATATGGGTGATAGTAATGTTGGCGTACAAGCGCGTTTGATGAGCCAGGCAATGCGGAAACTCACTGGCTCAATAAGTCGAAGTAATTGTATGGTTATTTTCATTAATCAAATTAGAATGAAAATCGGTGTAATGTTTGGCAGCCCTGAAACAACTACGGGTGGAAACGCACTGAAATTTTATTCATCTGTTAGGCTTGATATTAGACGAATTGGAGCAATAAAGGACAGAGATGAAGTTGTAGGTAACGCTACTCGCGTTAAAGTTGTAAAAAATAAAGTTGCTCCTCCATTCAAACAAGTCGAATTTGATATAATGTATGGTGAGGGTATTTCAAAAACTGGTGAGTTGTTGGATTTAGGTGTAAATGCTGGAGTGGTTGAGAAATCTGGCTCTTGGTATAGCTACGGAGATGAGCGAATTGGTCAGGGAAGAGAAAATGCCAAAATATTTTTATCAGAGAATCCTGATATTGCATATGAATTAGAGGATAAAATTCGTGCCGCTCACGGGTTGGATTTTGAAAAACCGAGTTATGAAGATGATGGTGAAATTTTAGAAGCCTAGATATAAAAAATAGTGGGGGGCTTTTAAAGGCCCCTTTTTTTATTCCAACTTTTATTGATGCTGTGGACATTTTTGCCTTTGCATTATAGAGGAGCTAGCTAATAACCTTGGAATAATAAAATGACTTCATTAAACGAAATTCGTTCGACTTTTTTAAATTACTTTAAAAAAAATGGTCATGAAGTTGTTCCCTCTAGTCCACTTGTTCCTCGAAATGATCCTACCCTAATGTTTGCAAATTCTGGGATGGTACAATTCAAAAATCTTTTTACAGGGCTTGAAAAGCGTGACTATGTGCGAGCTGTCACTGCTCAGAAGTGCGTCAGAGCAGGTGGAAAACATAATGATCTTGATAACGTTGGTTACACTGCACGACATCATACATTTTTTGAAATGCTTGGGAATTTTTCTTTTGGTGACTATTTTAAGTCTGAGGCCATACCGTTTGCCTGGAAGTTAATTACCGAGGAGTTTGATATACCAGCAGATAAGTTATACGCAACTGTATATCATACTGATGAGGAAGCAGCCTCAATTTGGAAAAAAGTTGGTGTTCCAGAACATCGTATAATCAAAATAGACACTTCTGATAATTTTTGGCAGATGGGCCCTACGGGTCCCTGCGGTCCATGCACTGAAATATTCTACGATCATGGTGAACATATTTGGGGAGGTCCGCCTGGATCGGCAGACGAAGATGGGGATCGTTTTATCGAAATTTGGAATATTGTTTTCATGCAAAATGAACAGTTTGATGACGGTTCAATGAAAGCTCTTGATATGCAGTCTATTGATACTGGCATGGGATTAGAGCGCATAGGTGCGTTACTACAAGGAAGTCATGATAATTACGATACAGATACAATGAGAAGTTTGATGTTCTCGTCGGCTGAAGCGACTTCCACAGATCTTGACGGAAAATACAACGTTCATCATAGAGTGATTGCTGATCATTTGCGTTCTACGTCGTTTTTAATAGCTGATGGCGTTTTACCTGCTAATGATGGTAGGGGATATGTCTTGCGACGTATTATGCGTAGAGCAATGCGACATGTGCATTTGCTAGGATCAAATGATCCTATCATGCACAAACTCGTTGGCTCGTTGGTGCAACAAATGGGTAATGCTTATCCAGAATTAGGACAAGCAAAGTCATTAATTGAAGAAACTTTGCTACAGGAAGAAACACGTTTCCGGCAAACGTTGGATAGGGGCCTTACGTTACTTGATGAAGAGCTTGAAAGAGTTCCTGAAGGGGAGGAGCTCTCTGGGAAAACGGCATTTAAACTATATGATACATACGGATTTCCGCTTGATCTGACTCAGGATGCCCTGAGGGAAAAGGGTCGAACGGTTAATACGGCAGAATTTGACACTGCAATGGCGGAGCAGAAAGCTAAAGCGCGTGCTGCTTGGATGGGTACGGGTCAAATAAGTGATGAAGGTATTTGGTTTGAAATAGCAGATGACGTCCAAGTCACCGATTTTTTAGGGTACGATACCGATACATCTGAGGCTCAATTGCTTGCATTAGTAAAAGATGGAAAAAAAGCTCAATCGGCTGACTCAGGTGAAGAAGTCCAGCTTATTTTCAATCAAACACCCTTTTATGCTGAAAGTGGTGGTCAAATAGGGGATCGAGGGCATATCCAATTTGCTGATTGTCAAATTCAAATAAACGATACGAAAAAATTTGCAGGCTTGTTTGTTCATTCAGGAAAGGTATTGAAGGGCTCTATACAGGAAGGAGACGCAGTAACACTCTTTGTTGACACTGAGAGAAGACGCAAAATTAAGGCTAATCATTCTGCGACCCATTTATTACATGAAGCATTGCGCCAGTTACTGGGTGATCATGTTGCGCAGCGAGGTTCGTTAAATTCGGATGAAAGACTACGCTTTGACTTTAGTCATTCTGCATTTTTAACTCACGAAGAACTCCATTCTGCTGAAAAAGCAGTTAATGCGTACATACGGCAAAATTCTTCTGTGCATACCCGCATTATGACACCTGAAGATGCAAGAAAAATTGGTGCTCAGGCTCTCTTTGGAGAAAAGTATGGTGATGAGGTTCGTGTTGTTTCAATGGGACATCAAAGTGCATCGGGTAAAGGTATTAACGGTGAAACATATTCATTAGAACTTTGTGGCGGTACTCACGTCAAACAAACTGGAGAAATTGGAGCTTTTACAATTTTGTCTGATACTGCCTCAAGTGCTGGCGTCCGTCGAATTGAAGCTCTTACTGGTGAAAAAGCTGTTGTACATTTAGCTCAGCGATCTCAGCAAATTAATGAAGTGAGTGGTCTTTTAAAGGTCTCACCAGATGATCTTTCTCAGCGAGTAAATATTTTATTGAACGAAAGAAAGAGACTTACAAGCGAAGTTGCGGAGCTCAAAAGAAAACTTGCACTTGCTGGAGAGCCGAATGCTGAAGTTGCTCAAGCTGAACAAGTAAATGGAGTTCCTTTTTTTGCTCAGACGTATTCTGGTATTTCTGGAAAAGAATTACCCTCACTTATTGATGAGCATAAAGAGCGTCTGAAAAGTGGTGTTATCCTCTTAATTACGGAAAGCGATAATAGGGTCTCTATAGCTGCGGGCGTTTCTTCTGATCTTGTTGATAAAATTTCAGCTGTTGATATTGTTCGTTGCGCAGTTCCAGAAATTGGTGGAAAGGGAGGAGGAGGCCGACCTGATTTAGCTCAAGGCGGTGGCACCGATATTTTAGGCGTTGAAAAGGCCATATCTGCAGTGAGATCTTTTCTAAGTTAAGTTGCTAATTTCCAATTTTGTCAATTTGGAATGGTGTCGATTGGTATATAGAATTGATCCAGTTTCCATACAATAAGTGGCCATGCGACCGCCATCGGTTCTCAGGTTTTTCTTTTGGATCATTTTTTGGATAATAGTTTCGAGGAACTTCAATTTGTTTTCCTGCACTAATATCTCGGTCGTACTCCTGCTTTAAGGTGTCACTGTCATACTCAAAATGGTTAAATATATAAAGAGAACGATGCTTTTGATCCTCAATTAGGCATGGACCAACTTCTTCGCTGCCAAGGAGTGTTGTCAGTTCGGGAGAAGAAACTATGTCGTCGTTTTTTATCTCTGTCCAGCGACTAACGGGTATAATAAAGTCATCGGAAAAACCCCTAAGATATACTGAGTCAGGGCTTAAATTTTTATGGCGA
>JAAXIY010000062.1:41781-44764 GCA_012270125.1 Paracoccaceae bacterium | reverse complement strand
GTCATCGGAAAAACCCCTAAGATATACTGAGTCAGGGCTTAAATTTTTATGGCGAAAGCATCCAAAGGCCTTTTCTTTCAGAGCATATTTTTCTATGCCGTGAAAGTGTTTTAACATCGCCATTCCTCCCCAACAGACACCAAAAGTTGAATGCACATGTGTTTGTGTCCAGTCAAAAATTTTCTTAATTTCGTTCCAGTAAGTAACTTCCTCGTAATCTAAATGTTCAATTGGTGCTCCCGTTATTATCAGGCCATCAAATTTTTTACCGCTGTCGAAGATTTCTGAAAAAGGTTTATAAAAACTTTTCATGTGTTCAGCAGCTGTATTTTTTGTCTCATGATTACTTATGCTTATAAGCGAAAGTTCAATCTGTAGTGGGGTTGCCCCTATTAATCGAGCAAATTGGTTTTCTGTTTGGATTTTTTTTGGCATTAAATTAAGAAGCCCAATTTGCAAAGGTCTTATATCTTGTCGGACTGCCTCATCATCGGACATAACCATTACGCCCTCTTTTGAAAGCACATCAAAGGCAGGTAGTGAAGATGGAAGTTTAATTGGCATTCTATTAGTTATTCATTGTGTTATTTAAAAGTGTTGATCCAATTAACGAATTGAATTCTTCTGGTGTTTTCACCTCAGAAATTAAATCAGCCTGTACAGTTATTCCCCATGATGCCATAGCCTTATAAATCGGGTTTCGGTGATTTAAAGCTTTAGCGTAGGTCCAACGAACAAAGGCATCAGGATCTACTTCTTCCATTTTACAATTATTCAATTGTAGATACTCTTCCCATTTTGAATTCAAAAAATCTGGATGGTAACACATTGGTTTTGGATTTTTATCAAACCTTTTTATTAATTCATCTGTGTGATGGTCTGATCCTTGTATCCAAACCATTAGTGTATTTTTGGCCAAGGATTTTAAGACTGGGTCATTTGGATCATCAGGATTAACGACCTCACATATTGAACCGCCTGTGTCACAAATAAAATTAGGATACCCATAAATCCGCTGTGATTTATCAATAAACCGTGGAGTATCGAGCAATGCGTTAACCTCAGCGATATGGTGCTGAGCTTGGCGTTTTTTATATTCTTCGAAACTCAGACCCCCCTTATTCTTACTTCCAGGTTTCCCGAGATAATTTGAAAGAGGTGCTAGATTATCAAAACTTATATTGGATGAAATGTGTATAGAGTCCCCTAGAAGTAATTCCCGGAGATATGGTGATTTCATAGCGTCTTCTTTATAACTGTCCTCAATATGTTCGCCCATGTAGCGAGTGCCAATGCGATAATCGATAGAATAATGATACCACTCACCAGACTGGCGTAGCATCGTTGAAATATGTGTTTTGCCCAAGCCGGACATGCCAAACAAAACTATTTTTTTGTTTTTTGACTGCAGCCATTCTTCTTGCGTTGAGTACATTACACTTTCCATTTTTACCTGCTCTTAGGTAGTCATTGTTCTAGTAATGGTCAATCAGCCATAACTAATAAACATATTCTTGGAGAAAATAATTTTAAATAAAATTTTTTTGAAAAAGCCTTCCATTGACAATTTTTTAATTTATCTATCACCTACATTATTTAAGTAGGTTGTTAATTTCACATGAACAGTTACCTTTTTTCTCCCATTTCACTTTCGACCGTTAGCATTCCGAACCGAATAGTGGTCGCTCCAATGTGCCAATATAGTGCTAATGAAGGAAATGCCACTGACTGGCATTTGATGCACTTGGGGCAATTTGCGGTCTCTGGTGTAGGACTAATCTTTACTGAAGCTGTTGGAGTTGAGATGACTGGTAGGATTTCCCCAGGATGCCTTGCTCTTTGTACAGATGAGCACGAGCAAAATTTAAAGCGTGTTGTTGATTTTTGTCATGACTTTGGAAATGCCAAAATGGGTATTCAACTTGCCCATGCTGGTAGAAAGGGATCAACAGAGTTACCTTGGTTAGGAGGAAAACCTATACCCTCTGTCGACCCCAGAGGTTGGAAGACTGATGGACCATCATCAGAACCCTACGCTGCTACAGGTTGGGAGGCACCAAATGCACTCGATGACGATGGACTTTTAAGGATTAAGTCAGCTTTTGTAGACGCCGCTAAACGCGCTGATCGCATAGGCTTTGATGTTTTGGAAATACATGCTGCACATGGTTATTTATTACATCAATTTCTATCCCCTTTGAGCAATTTAAGGAACGATCAGTATGGAGGATCACTTGAAGATAGAATGCGGTTTCCTTTAGAAATATTTGAAGCTGTTTCAAATGTTTGGCCAAATAATAAAGCACTTGGCGTAAGATTTTCAGCAACAGATTGGGTTGAAAGATCTAGTTGGAATATTAACGAATCCACTGAATTTGCTAAAGAGTTAAAAAAACGAGGGTGCCATTTTATAGATGTTTCAAGTGCTGGTAATTCCCCGGAACAGCAAATTGATGTTGGCCCTGGTTATCAAACTGCTTTTGCTTCTGACATAAGACGTGAAACAGGTCTTGCAACTATGGCTGTAGGCCAAATCACAGAACCTTTTCAGGCTGAAGCGATAATAAGAACGGGCCAAGCTGATATGGTTTCAATAGCGAGAGGTATGTTAGCAGATCCAAGATGGGCATGGCATGCAGCTGAAGCATTAGGTGAGCAGGCTGCCTATGCACCCCAGTATATGCGGTCTAATAAGTCGCTGAGAGGGCTTCCAATACCGGGTAACCCTCCTGTCGCAAAATAGGCCTGAAGCAAAATTTAAAAAACCAGTGAAATGTTATTTATTAATTTTTGAGAATTGGGACCATTGAGTTCCAAACCCCGTCATTTTTTATTCGGTGATATATAGCTCCGAGTAAATGTATTCCAATGAGCCAATAAACAACTGAAACTGACGTTTCATGCCACCCAATTATAATATCAATTATTATCCCACTCTTAAGACCTAGCCAGTATAAAAAACCAATAACCAAACCCGATAGTG
>JAAXIY010000062.1:0-41681 GCA_012270125.1 Paracoccaceae bacterium | reverse complement strand
ATCCCACTCTTAAGACCTAGCCAGTATAAAAAACCAATAACCAAACCCGATAGTGCTATAGAAATCATTCCTATATACATACCGTAGTGTACTGATTTAGCAGCTATTTTTTGTATTTTTGGTGTGTTCTGTGGCAGTGAGGATTTTTGAGTTCTTGTCATATAAAAAAAACGAACAACAAGAAACAAAAAAAATAAAAAGGCAAACGCTATTTCAAATTTTAGTAAAGCTAAGTCTTCTAATTGATTAATATTGTCTATCTGTTTTGAAATACCATAAGCGAATAGAATAACGAAACTCCAATGAAATATTTTTGCTGTTAGGCTAAAATCAGATTTTGTTATTTCTTGGCTTGTCTCGGACATAAAATTCTCTCTGAATTCTTTTGAACCTTCCTATGTTATTGTTAAAAAAATCAATAGCGTCAAACTAACAAAAAAAGCAATAGTTGTCCGAATATTGTTAAAAAAATTCCATTTAGTCTCAAAATTTAAACGCTCGTTTTTTAAGTTTTCATCTTTTAATTTTTCTAAATTAAGTTTTTGTATTTGGTTGTTTAAAGGTAAATGGATTAATATTGTTATTCCTTGTACTCCCAATAAGTAAATCAAAGCGACTAACACGATTAACCATGTCTCTGATAACCCTACATATGTGATAGAAATTAAAATTAAGCTTAAGACGGACACTATTGACCCAATCCATGTTAACATAAATATAGGTTGCTTGTTTTGAATTACTGCATCTGTTACCTGAAAAGCTTTTAAAAATTCTTTATCACTAAGTTTGGAAAGCCCTGGCATCACTACAATAGAGTAGGTAAAAATAAATCCCATCACCAAACTGCATGATAAGATGGACAAAAATAAGAAAAAATAAAAAAATTCCATTTCATATAACTTTTAAATGGTAGTGCTTTTCATAATAGCTTTCTCTTTCTGCCTTCAACATTCCAGCGGTTTCATCGACAAAATTATTTCTATCTTCTCTACTATCAAAAACCCAAATACAAACAGTGTCTTTGCTATGGTAGATAGCCTTTAATTCATCATCTATTTCACATAAAGATTGTGGTATATCAATTGGAATACAATACATAATTTTATTCCCACTCTATAGTTCCTGGTGGTTTTGAAGTTATATCGTATGTAACTCTATTAATACCTTCAACTTCGTTAATTATTCGTGTTGCTGTTTCTCCTAAAAATTCGTGATTAAAAGGATAGTAATCAGCAGTCATTCCATCCACAGAGGTTACGGCTCTTAGAGTGCAAGCATAATCATATGTCCGGCCATCGCCCATCACACCAACTGTTCTTACTGGTAGTATTGCCGCAAATGCCTGCCAAATTTCGTCATACAGGCCATGCTTACGTATTTGATCGATATAAACTGCATCTGCCTGACGTAGAATTTCTAACTTGTCACGTGTAATTTTTCCAGGACAGCGGATAGCTAGTCCTGGTCCAGGAAAGGGATGCCGACCGATAAATTCTTTAGGTAGTTTAAGTTCTTGTCCTAAAGCTCGTACTTCATCCTTAAAAAGTTCTCTGAGAGGTTCTAGTAATTTTAAACCCATTTTTTCAGGTAAACCGCCTACATTGTGGTGTGATTTTATTGTTACTGAGGGGCCACCTTTAAAAGACACGCTTTCTATTACATCAGGATACAGCGTACCTTGGGCTAAAAACTCAGCATTTTCAATTTTATTTGCATATTTTTGAAATACATTAACAAAGAGACGACCAATAATTTTTCTTTTAGTTTCAGGATCAGATTGTCCATCTAATTCATTCAAAAATAAATCAGATTCATCTGCATGGATCAGCGGGATATTATAATTGTCCCGAAACATTGAAATAACTTCATTCGCCTCTCCTTGACGAAGCAATCCATGGTCTACAAAAACACATGTAAGTTGATCGCCTATAGCTTCATGAATAAGCGCGGCAGCAACTGAGCTATCTACTCCACCTGATAGTCCGCAAATGACCTTCTTTGACCCTACTTGCTTCCTTATTTTTTTAATCGCTATTTCTTTGTAGGCGTCCATAGTCCAAGTTTTTTTAATATTTGCTATTGAAATAAAGTTTTCAAACATTATCCGACCCTTAGGGGTATGATGAACTTCTGGATGAAACTGAACTGCATAAAAATGACGCTTTTCATCTCCTATTATTGCATAGGGAGCATTTGGAGAGGTGCCAAAGACTTCAAAGCCAGGTGCTATTTTGCTGACATGGTCGCCATGACTCATCCAAACCTGTTCTTTTTCAATGTCAAACCATCCTTCTAGCAAATCAGATGAATTTTTTTTCTCAACAAAAGCTTTTCCAAATTCTGATGTTCCAGTTCCTGATTTTACTTCACCACCTAGCTGATGCATCATCACTTGCTGTCCATAGCAAATTCCCAGTATAGGAACGCCCATATTATAGACAAGATCGTGTGCTCTCGGGCTACCGTCTCTGGTAACACTATCTGGCCCACCGGATAAAATTATTGCTTTTGGAGAAAGTCGCTTTAAAAGATTTTGATTAACATTTTGGTAGGGATGAATCTCACAGTAAACGTTTAGTTCTCGCAGTCGTCTTGCTATTAGCTGTGTAACTTGGCTACCAAAATCTACAATCAGTAGACAATCATAAGAGTTATTTTTCATACAAGCCATCTATTATCTATCTATTCATGATTCAAGCTGAATAGATAAATTTCTAATGCTTTAAAAATGAACTACTCTGTTAAATTTTGGATGTCGCTTTCGCCCCTTAATAGCCGTAATTTTAAACACGATTTTGCTTTCTAACAGATACACAACAAAACATCTTTCTATTGGTAACGGAGCACTTAGTTTGTCTAAAATAGCAACTTTAAAAAGAGCAAGAGGTGGCGGAGGAGCTGCCCGTCGTGCTTCAAGAACCTCAATAAGTTTCGATACTGCAAAATTTATTGAACGAAAAATACCTGTATTTGAAGTTTTGAATGAAGAAGCGCTTCAAATAATAGAAAGTAATGCCGAATTGATGTTGGAAGAGGTGGGTGTAGCTTTTGTTAACAATCCAGGTGCTCTCGAGAAATGGAAAAATGCAGGAGCGGATGTTGATGGGGAGCGTGTCCACGTTCCTAAAGGTCTGGCTAGAAAACTTATTGCAACTGCTCCAGCAAAATTCACACAACACGCAAGAAATCCGGATCGGTCTGTAGAAATTGGTGGAAATAGTTTGGTTTGTGCTCCTGTGTATGGACCCCCATTCGTAAGAGATTTAAATGGTGGTAGAAGATATGCCACGATCGAAGATTTTCAAAAGTTTGTGAAACTTGGCTATATGTCAAAGTGGCTTCATCACTCAGGGGGTACACTTTGCGAACCAACTGATGTTCCAGTAAATAAAAGACATCTTGATATGTTACTGGCTCATATGACTCTTTCGGACAAACCTTTCATGGGCTCTGTTACAGAACCTTCAAGAGCCCAAGATAGTGTTGATATGTGTGAGATTTTATTTGGACGAGAATTTGTTCAAAACAACACAGTAATGACTTCCTTAATAAACATAAATTCACCTATGACATTCGATGACGTTATGATGGGCGCCATGGAAGTTTATGCCAAAAATAATCAGGCATGCATAGTTTCACCTTTTATCGTTGGTGGCGCTATGGCGCCGGTGTCAATTGCTGGAACTTTGACACAAGTATTGGCAGAAGTGTTAGCAGGCGTTGCCTATAATCAGTTAATTCGGCCAGGCGCTCCAGTGATTTTTGGAACCTTTGTTACGTCTATCGATATGAATTCTGGAGCTCCAACGTTTGGTACGCCGGAAGCAAGTCATATACTTTATGGAGCAGGACAATTAGCCCGACGATTAAATTTACCATTTAGATCTGGAGGCGGGCTTTGTGGGTCAAAGTTACCAGACGCACAAGCTGCTTATGAATCCGCAAATACTCTAAATGCAGCTTTGCTAGGAGGAGTTAATTTCATGCTTCATGCGTGTGGTTGGCTGGAAGGAGGGCTCGTTTCATCGTTTGAAAAATTTGTTATGGATGCGGATCAATTAGGTATTCTTCATCAGATGGCCAAAGGTGTTGAGATGGACGTGAATGCCCAAGCTTTAGATGCTATTAGAGAAGTAGGGCCGGGTGGGCATTACTTAGGTTGCGCGCACACTCAAGCTAATTTTCAAAGTGCATTTTGGAGAACTGATCTTTTTGATTATAAACCTTTTGAGACTTGGCAAGAAGAAGGATCGCTTGATACAATGAACCTTGCTTCACAAAGGGTAAAATACCTCCTAGATAATTATGCTAAACCTTCACTTGAAATTAGTGTTGAAGAGGCATTAACTTCTTTTGTTGAGAATAAAAAAGCTTCAATGCCAGATAGCTTTACTTAGTTAAAAGTCATAATTTTTATTAGATAATACTGTTAATTTAGAGTATTAACCTTATCTCTTATACAGGCTATGTTGAAAGTATAGGCATAATAGGGTGAAAGCATGCGTGATCTCAAAATTCCAAGTCAAAGACATCCTGAGAAGGCACATAAAAGCGATAATCCTCAACCAAAGAAACCTGACTGGATACGTGTCAAAGCACCAGTCAGTGTAGGGTATAAAAAAACTCGAGACATCATGCGCGAAAATAGCCTCGTGACTGTTTGCGAAGAAGCGGGTTGTCCTAACGTTGGGGAATGCTGGAGCCAGGGACATGCAACTATGATGATTATGGGTGATATCTGTACTCGCGGATGCTCATTTTGCAACATAGCTACCGGTAAACCAAATAACTTAGATTTATTTGAGCCTGGTAGGGTAGCTCTTGCCGTCAAAAAACTCGATCTGAAGCATGTAGTGATTACTTCTGTTGATAGAGATGATTTGAAAGATGGTGGAGCGGATCACTTTGCTCAAACTATAAGGGCAATTAGAAAACAAAGCCCAAATACAACAATTGAAATATTGACACCAGATTTCTTAAAATGCGAGGACAGTGCTTTAGAAGTTGTTGTCGATGCTAAGCCTGACGTTTTCAATCACAATCTAGAAACTGTTCCCGGTCTATATCCTGAAGTTAGACCTGGTGCTCGTTATTTTCATTCCTTACGTGTATTGCAGCGGGTCAAGGAAATGGATAGATCCATGTTCACCAAATCAGGCATGATGGTGGGCCTAGGTGAGGATCGACAATCCGTAATGCAGGTTATGGATGATTTGCGTTCTGCAGATGTGGATTTTCTAACTATTGGACAATATCTTCAGCCAACACCCAAGCACCATGCGGTCGATCGTTTTGTTCACCCGGAAGAATTTAAATCATATGAACAGGCAGCGCTTGGAAAAGGCTTCTTAATGGTTTCGGCTACGCCGCTTACACGATCATCTTATCATGCAGGAGATGATTTTCAAAAGATGCGTGAAGCACGAAACATGAAGTTTGGGATTTAATCGTTTTTGTTATCTTTTTTAGAATAAGCGACCTATAGCTCGTGCTGACCGATCTGCTTTTTAAGTTTTGGTAGATACATTTTCGCGTCCTCTGCATGCGGATGGATATTTAAAAGCATTTCATAAGCTTTGACTGCTTCCTCAAGCGCGCCTACATGGACATTGATTAATGCTAGGCCTGAAATTGCTCCAAAGTGTCTAGGCTCGCGCGATAAAACTTCAAATACATCTGTTTCTGAACCAGATAAATCTCCGTTAAAAAACCTTACCGTGGCCCGTTTGTTCCAAGCTTCAACAAAATTTGGATTTTTCTTGATAAGCGTTGTCAGTTCTCTTTCTGCTTTTTCAAGATTTCCTTTATTCATTGCTGATAGCGCTTTTGACATTAAAAGTTTTTCAGTTTGGTCACTATGGGAATTTATCCAAGCCTCTTGAATATCGATTATAATTGTTTGAGCTACATCAGCAGAGGATGCTGTAGCCAACTTATCAAGCAGCATCTGTGTTTGAGATGCTTTCAAGACAGTTGTTGAAATTAAAAATATTAGAGAAATACTTGTGATAAACTTCATTGCAAGACCTCAAGTAGAACGAACATTCTATCAACTTTATGGTAGTTTTGATATTCTTTTGGTCAAGTATCTAGAAATTATTCAGCTTTGTTAATCCAACCACCGCCTAGTACCCTTGAGCTATCTTCATCGTAAAAAACACATGCTTGGCCCGGAGCGATTCCTTGTTCAGGCTCCAATAGTTCAACCTTAGCGGAACCATCAGATTTTGGTTTGACTATTGCATTTTGAGGTGGTCGCGTGGAGCGAACTTTAACTTTTAACTTCCATTCGTTTGCTGATAAAAAACTTTGATCGCCTAACCAATTAACTTGGGTAACTACTATTTTTTTCGCTTTTAAAAGCTCTTTAGGGCCGACAACTACTTCACGAGTTTCTACATTCAATGAAATTACATATAAAGGATCATTTAATCCTCCAATACCTAAGCCCCTTCGTTGCCCGACAGTATAATTGATTATTCCAGCGTGTGTTCCTAAAACCCTTCCATCTGAGTGAATAATCTTTCCTGGTTCTGCAGCTCCAGGTCTCAATTTCTCTATAACAGAGGCATAGTCACCATTTGGCACAAAGCAAATATCTTGACTGTCTGGTTTATCTGATATGCTCAACTGAAATTTTTTTGCTAGAGCTCGCGTTTCCTCTTTTGATTTTAGATGACCAAGAGGAAATCTTAAAAATTCTAACTGTTTTTTTGTGGTTGGAAATAGAAAATAGCTTTGATCACGTTTTGGATCAGCAGCGCAATGAAGCTCTGGTCCATTCCTTCCATTTTTTCGTTGGATGTAATGGCCAGTGGCCATACAGTCAGCATCTAATTCTCTAGCTGTTTCCATCAGATCTTTAAACTTTACTCTTTCATTACACCGAATACAGGGTACTGGTGTAGCCCCTCCCAAATAGCTATCCGCAAATTCATCTATCACCGTTTCTTTAAAAATATTTTCATAATCAAGAACATAGTGAGGAAACTTCATGTTTTCAGCCACTCTTCTGGCATCATGAATATCGATGCCAGCGCAGCAGGCACCTTTTTTTGCAAGCGCAGCTCCGTGGTCATAAAGTTGCAGAGTGACGCCAATAACATCATATCCTTCGCTCGCCAGTTTAGCAGCGACTACAGAGCTGTCGACACCTCCTGACATGGCAACAACAACTCTCGTTTCGTTAGGTGGTTTATCAAACCCCAGTGAATTTAATTTTGTTGTATTTAATTTTGACACAATAACTTTTTAACACTCAAAATCTGGTTCTTCTGAAAGAAAATTTTTGCTATTCAAACAAAGATCGACGGATCCGTTCGTCTCTTAAATTAAATATAAGTAGAAATCAATTTTCTCAACATACTAATTCATGTTGTATCTGACTTTGTTTTTAGAGAAACTTTAATAAAGTGATCGATTACTATGGGGCTAATTGTGACCGAAAATATTGCTATTGAAGATCTCACGGAAGACATGGCGAGAGATGAATTAACTCGTCTTGCTGATTTGCTTAACATGGCAAATAAAGCATATCACAGTGATGACGATCCTATGATGACGGATGCAGAGTTTGATGCTCTAAAGAAAAGAAATAATGATATTGAACTTAAATTCCCTGAACATAAAAAACCAGATAGTCCAACAGAAAAAGTTGGGGCGCTGCCATCTGAGACATTCTCAAAAATTAAGCATTCTAAAAGAATGTTTTCTTTAGCTAATGCATTTGAAGATAATGATCTTTATGATTTTGATGAGCAGGTACGAAGGTTTCTAAATTTTGGAGAACTAGATCCTCTAGAATATACCGTTGAACCAAAAATTGATGGTTTATCTTTGTCACTACGCTATGAAAATGGAAAACTTGCTTTTGCCGCCACGAGAGGGGACGGTACTACTGGAGAAAACGTTACAGAAAACGCTAAACAAATTTCAGATATCCCACAAAACTTACCAACGAAAATTGAAGTAATTGAGGTGCGTGGTGAGGTATATATGGAGCATAAAGATTTTGAAATTTTGAATAAAAATTATGACTCCTTAGGAAAAAAGATATTTGCAAACCCAAGGAATGCGGCCGCTGGAAGTTTGCGTCAATTAGACGCCACAATAACAGCCGAACGTCCGCTTAAGTTTTTGGCTTACGCATGGGGAGAACTGACAGAACCTCTTGATATCTCTCAATTTGGTGCAATCAAAAAGTTGAAAAATTTAGGGTTTAAAACAAATTCCCACACAAAGCTTTGTAAAACAATTGATGAAGCGCTTGCTCATTATGAAGAACTATCAAAAATACGTTCAGACCTAGGTTATGATATTGATGGAATTGTTTATAAAGTTGACTCATTAAACCTTCAGGATCGATTAGGTTATCGTTCAACAACACCCCGCTGGGCTATTGCTCATAAATTCCCTGCGGAATATTCATGGACACAGTTAGAGGCTATTGACATCCAGGTTGGAAGGACAGGTGCGCTCAGCCCAGTTGCGCGCTTGCAGCCGGTAACAGTTGGTGGCGTGGTAGTCTCTAATGCTACCTTACATAACCAAGACTACATAGAGGGTCGTGATAGTTCTGGAAAGGAAATTAGGTCGGGTAAAGACATTAGAATAAATGATTGGGTAGAGGTTTACAGAGCGGGTGATGTTATCCCGAAAATTTCTGATGTGGACTTAACAAGAAGACATGTTGACAGTTTACCTTATACTTTTCCGTCAAATTGCCCAGAATGTGGTTCAAAAGCTATTCGAGATGAAGGTGATGCTGTTATCCGTTGCACCGGTGGTATAGACTGTCCTGCGCAAGCAATTGAAAAATTGAAACATTTTGTCTCTCGAAAGGCATTTGATATTGAGGGTTTAGGAGGTAAGCAAATAGAATTATTTTTTGCTGATGAGGTTCTTCCGGTAAAAGAGCCAGCTGATATTTTTACCTTGAAACTTCGAGATCAAAATAACTTAACAAAATTAAAAGATCGCCATGGTTTTGGTCAAAAAAGTGCTAAAAATCTTTTTGAAGCGATAGAAAATAAAAAAACAATCGAGTTTAGCCGTTTTCTGTTTTCTTTAGGTATTCGACATGTAGGTGAAAATGTCGCAAAGATTTTGGCGCGTCATTTCCTAAGTTGGTCTAAATTTGTTGAGTCAATTGCAATTTCTCAAAACAAGGAAAGCCAAGAATATTTAGATCTCGTGGCTATTGATGGAATAGGCACAACTGTAGTGTCTTCATTACTTTCTGCTTTTGAAAGCGGATCAGAAAAAAACATTATCAACCGCTTAGCTAATCACTTAAATATTTTGGATGAAATTCCACCCGATGGTGAAAATAGTTTTATTTCAGGAAAGACGCTTGTTTTTACAGGGACATTGGAAAAAATGAGCCGTTCAGAAGCTAAATCTTTAGCGGAAAATTTTGGTGCCAAAGTATCAGGGTCTGTTTCGGCAAAAACTGATTTGGTCATTGCTGGGCCTGGAGCAGGTTCAAAGATTAAAAAAGCAGAAGAACTTGGTCTTAAAGTTTTAGATGAGACTGAGTGGCTTAGTTTGATTGGTAAATAATGGGAACGAGACCTTTAGAATTATTGCATTTGTTTGGTGATTTGAACAATATTTCTGGGATAGGCCCAAAAACTATTAATAATCTAAAAAATATCTCGATAGAGAAACCTCGCGATTTTTTATTTACGTTGCCATTTTCAGTATTAGACCGAGTACCCGTTAAGAGTGTTCGCGGGATTAAATCATCTCAAATCGTTACCGTCGAAGTTTTAGTCAAATCTCACAAGATTGGTCGAACTCGTACTTCTGCGTACAGGATCAATGTACTAGATGCAGAAGTTAGCTTTCAATTAGTTTTTTTTAACGCGAGAAAACAATATCTTGAAACTCTTCTACCAGTAGGCGAGCGCAGAATAATTTCTGGAAAATTGGAATTTTATGATGATGTTCCTCAAATTGTACACCCTCACCATGTAAGGACAATCACTGATAATGAGACTATTGTTCGATTTGAACCCGTTTATCCACTCACTTCAGGTGTTAGTCAAAAGCTTATGTTTGGTACGGTTGATGTGCTTTTGAAAAATTTGCCTGAGCTTGGTGAGTGGATTGATCCAAATTTACTGAAAGAAAGAAATTGGCCTTCATGGCGAGACTCTTTGTATGCCGCTCATCGGCCGAAATCTGCCAACAGTGCTTCAATCACAGACCCTGCAAGGCTCAGATTATCGTTTGACGAATTATTTTCACATCAGTTGTCTCTTTCGATTGCTAGAAATAAAATAAAGAAATCAAGGGGGATAATGAATATACCCACCGGTATTCTGAGCAAAAAAGTGTTATCATACTTGTCTTTTAGTTTTACTAAGGATCAAAAACTTTCAATTACTGATATATTAGAAGATTTAAAAAAACCGGAGAGGATGAATCGTCTTTTACAAGGAGATGTTGGTTCAGGTAAAACCATAGTCGCATTTATGGGCTTAGTTGCTGCAGTTGAGGCTGGTGGACAAGGTGCAATAATGGCGCCCACTGAAATTCTGGCAAGGCAGCATTTTGAAACATTATTACCGTTGGCTGAAAATATAGATATAAATTTAAATCTCTTAACGGGTCGAGATAAAGGTACTGCAAGAAATAATAAATTGAATGATTTAAAAGAGGGTAAGACAGACATTATTATTGGAACCCACGCGCTTTTCCAGTCTGATGTTGTTTTTAAAGACTTGCGCCTTGCAGTTGTAGATGAGCAGCACAGATTTGGTGTTCGCCAAAGACTTGAATTAGGAAAAAAGGGGAGTGCTGTTGATCTTTTAGTTATGACAGCAACTCCAATCCCTAGGTCGTTGGCTCTAGCTCAGTACGGTGACATGGATATTAGTATAATTAGGGAGAAGCCCCCAGGCAGAAAACCAATTAAAACTGCACTCATCTCAAGCTCACGAATTGATGAGGTTGTTGATAAATTAAAACAATCCATTGCCGATGGAGCTCAAGCATATTGGGTCTGTCCACTAATCGAAGAAAGTGAGGTTTTACATTATACAGCCGCTGAACGTCGATTTGCGCAGCTACGGGCTAAGCTAGGAGAGGGAATAGTTGAGTTAGTTCATGGTAAAATGTCATCAGAAATAAAAGATAAAATTATGGATCGTTTTGTTTCTGGAAAAACTAAGCTTCTCGTGGCAACTACTGTAATTGAAGTTGGGGTAAATGTTCCTACAGCAAATATTATGGTAGTTGAGAATGCTGAAAAATTTGGGTTAGCGCAACTGCATCAATTGCGAGGCCGAGTAGGTCGAGGGATAAACCAATCGACTTGCTTGCTGCTGTATAAAGAACCACTGAATATTGCTAGCAAAAAAAGATTATCTATCTTGAGAGAGACCGAAGATGGTTTTAAAATTGCAGAGGTTGACCTAAGTCTCAGGGGATCTGGTGATGTAATTGGAACAGCTCAATCTGGCTTGCCAAGGTTTAGAATGTCAAACGTTGAGATGATTGAAATGTTAATGGAAACGGCTCATCAGCAAGCAAGATATCTACTCGCAAAAGATCCAAAGCTAGAAACGCCACAGGGCAGAGCTACTAGAAATCTTCTGTGGTTAATGGAGCAAGATAAATCCATTAGGCTTATATCTGTTGGTTAACCAATTCCTGATTTGTTCTAATTATTATTTGACAAATAGAGAATAATATGAGAACAAAATAGAAACATTATAAAAATACAGTTAGGTTGGTTACATGCTTGTTCAATTGAAAATGATTTTTTCTAAACAAAAAGAAACTATTTTGCTTGATATGATTGGATGTGTCTCATTATTTTTTATCTTTGCGACAGCATTACATATTCCCATACTTTTTTAAAAAGTAGAGGTACATTTTTTTGATTGTTAATGGTCACTTTGTATTTGATTGAAAGCATCCAAAGTTGCTTCAAGGGCAAGTAGTATTGAGGCATGTCTATTTTTGTATTCGGACGCTGGCTTCAATATGTAAAAATCTTCAAAAGGCTTGCTGGGCGTTGGACCGTTTTCAGTGAGCATGTTAGATAATTCTCTAAATACCTTCTGTATTTCTGAAAAAGAACGCCCAATGATAGCCTTTCCTAGAATAGTCGACGAGGCTTGGCCTAGCGCGCAAGCTCTTACATCTTGCCCATAATTAGTTATAATTCCACTTTCAACTATTATATCAACAGTCACAGCGGACCCACATAAAGGTGATCTTTTTGTAGCCGATGCATCGGGTTTTGATAAACGCTCTCGGAAAATTGGCTGAGCTGCCAATTTAAGAATTTTGTCTGAATACAATTTAATTAGGTCAGTTTCAGACGGCATGCTCTTTTCCTTTTCATTTATAATTAATAAATAGGATAACTAGCATTAGTTGCAAATGGATAATTAATATGAACAACTTTGAGCCGAGCACACTAAAATACAATGAAGCGGGTCTAATTCCCGTAATTGCCCAGGATAATAATACTCTAGAAGTTTTGATGCTTGCCTGGATGAACCTAGAGGCAGTGGAGCGCACTCTTAAAACAGGCAAGCTGACTTATTGGTCTCGTTCTCGCAGTGAATTCTGGATAAAAGGTGAAACTTCTGGAAATACACAAGAACTTGTTGAGCTGAGATTTGATTGTGACAGAGACGCATTATTAGCAATAGTTAAGCAAAAAGGTCCAGCTTGTCATACAAATAGAAAGAGTTGCTTTTTTACCGGCATTATTGATGGATCTGAATTTGAATTGATGGTTCCAGTCGATCAAAATGGATAAATCATTAAAAATCATAGGAGGTGGAATGGCAGGCTGCGAAGCGGCTTGGCAAGCGGCAAATATGGGTATTCAAGTTACTCTTTATGAAATGCGACCTAAGGTTAAAACTTTTGCTCATCAAACAGAAAAATTAGGTGAAATGGTTTGTTCAAATTCTTTTCGCTCAAACGATCATGAACAAAACGCAGTTGGGCTTTTGCATTGGGAAATGATGCGTGCAAACGGTTTGGTCATTAGCACCGCTTATGAGCATAAATTGCCAGCAGGCGGAGCACTTGCTGTGGATAGAGATGAATTTGCCAATTCAATTACCAATAAATTGAAATCCCATCCCAATATAAAAATTTCTTACGAAGAAGTTACGTCACTTCCCAATGAGGGAAAGTGGATTGTTGCTACAGGCCCACTTACTTCCTCTAAATTAGCCAATTCTATTGTGGAATTTACTGGCACAGAAGCGTTGGCATTTTTTGATGCCATAGCCCCAATAGTTTACTTTGACTCAATAGACATGTCCAAGGCTTGGATGCAATCCCGATATGATAAGGGAGAAACGGAGGAGGAGAGAACCGCTTATTTAAATTGTCCTATGACCAAAGAGCAATATTACAAATTTATAGATGCTCTTTTGGCCGCTGAAAAAACGGAATTTAAGGAAGGCGAAACTGCAAATTATTTTAATGGATGCCTTCCTGTTGAAGTCATGGCTGAGAGAGGATTAGAAACTTTAAGGTTTGGTCCTATGAAACCTGTTGGATTGACTAATCCCCATTCTGAGGAAAAGCCCTATGCCGTTGTACAGCTTCGTCGTGATAATGCGCTTGGAACACTATACAATATAGTTGGGTTTCAGACTAAAATGAAATATGGCGCCCAAAAAGAAGTGTTGCGTATGGTTCCTGGGTTGGAAAAAGCCGAATTTGCTAGGCTTGGGGGCATTCATAGAAACTCATTTATAAATTCTCCAACTTTGCTTGATAACCAGCTGCGATTTAAACCAAGATCAAACATACGATTTGCAGGACAAATCACAGGTGTTGAAGGGTATGTAGAAAGTGCTTCAATCGGCTTGTTGGCGGGTCGTTTTGCCTCTCTAGAAATTTTTAATAAAAGCATTCCTGAAGTCCCAATAAATACAGCTATTGGGTCTTTAGTAAATCATATCACTGGCGGAGCGCATGCAAAGACATTTCAACCGATGAATGTTAATTTTGGACTATTTCCCGCCATTGAAGGTTTAAAAAGTGGTCGGAAAGGCCGTTCTGATCGTTATAGAGCCTATACTGAGCGTGCAAAAAAATCTTGGTCTGACTGGTTGTCAAATTTTGATGGACGTAAGTTAACTTGATGCTTTACGGTATTGTTTATGGAAAATAATTATTTAAACAAAGTTTATGATGTCAGTACTTCTGATAGTCGAGAGCTTTATGCTTCATGGGCAACAACATACGATCAAGAGGTAATTGAAAACGGATATGCTACTCCTGATCGAATTGCAAAAGCACTGAAAGAATATGTTTCTGATAAATCTACTTTAATATTAGATTATGGATGTGGAACAGGTTTATCTGGTTTAGCACTCCAGTCTGTTGGATTTAAGAACCTTGATGGGTTGGATGTTTCAAAAGAAATGGTGCGTATTGCTGAAAAAAAATCTCTATACAAAAGCCTCAAAGTATTTGATCCAGATACTAAAATTCCAATTTATTCGGAACAATACAAAATAATAACGGCTATTGGCGTAATAGGTTCTGGAGCTGCTCCGCTTAAAGTTTTTGATGATTTATTTTCTTTGTTACCGCCGAGTGGGCTTTTTGCTTTTTCATTCAATGATCACACGCTCGGCGACCCAATTTATGAAGAAAAAGTCGAGCATTATGTAGATAGCGGTCGCGCGGCTATGCTACACAAAAATTATGGCAGCCATCTTCCTAAAGCCAACTTGAAGTCCAATATCTATATTCTTAAAAAACTTTGACTTTTATAACTCGTTTTGCACCTTCACCTACTGGACCTTTGCACTTGGGTCATGCTTATTCTGCAATTATTTCCCATGATATGGCTCGTAGAAAAGGTGGAAAGTTTTATGTTCGAATAGAGGATTTAGATCAGTCGCGTTCGAAAAAAAAATGGGAAAACCAAATCTTTGAAGATCTTGATTGGCTAGGCTTGTCTTGGGATGGTCCAATAGTTAGACAATCAGAAGAGCTTGAAAAATATAAAAATATTTTGACAAACTTTAAAAATGAACTGGGCCTTTTTGAATGTTTTTGTAGCCGAAAAGATATAAAACTAGCTTTAAGTGCACCTCATATAGATGATAAATTTTTGGGACCGGATGGTCTCGTTTATCCAGGTACATGTAGGGAAAATATAGTTTCGTCAAAAATTAATTTTAATAATGTCCTGCGAATGAAAGTCAATTTGGGCGAAGAAAAGATATTCACTTTTAACGAATTAGGTCAAAAGAAAGGAAAAATATCTTTCACATTGTCTGAATTTTTAAAAACGATTGGTGACGTTGTACTATGGCGAAAAAGCTATCCCGCATATCATTTAGCTTGTGTGATTGACGACGCTCATCAAAACATAACTCACGTTGTTCGAGGTATGGATTTATTTGAAGCGACTAAAATTCACACCGTATTAAACACTTATTTTGGTTTTCATAAACCTTTTTATTATCATCATAAGTTAATTTGTGACGAAAATGGAAAGCGGCTGGCAAAGAGAGACGACTCAAAGTCGATACAAAAATATCGACTTGAAGGTTTTAAGCCTAGTGAAGTCCGCGCTATGATCGGTTTCTAGACTGCTATAAATTTTAATCTTGTTCCCAGGTGGGTTCGCGCTTATTTAAAAAAGCGTCAATGCCTTTTTCTGTTTGCCGAAACATCATATTTTCCGCCATTACTCGTCCTGTGTATTCATAGGCTTCAGATATTGGCATTTCCAATTGCTTGTAAAATGCTTCCTTCCCAATCTTGACGGCTACTCCCAGTTTTGAAGCAATTTGTTCAGCCAGTTTTTCTGTTTCCAAATCAAAATTTTCTATTTCTACTACCCTATTAATAAGTCCTAATGTTTTTGCTTGTTCTGCAGAGATGAAGTCCCCAGTCGTTAACATTTCAAAAGCTTTCTTTCTTGTAATATTTCGAGAAAGAGCGACCATTGGAGTAGAACAAAAAAGCCCAATATTGACGCCATTAACTCCAAATTTAGTAGATTTTTCGGCAATGGCCAAATCGCAGGTGGCTACCAATTGACATCCTGCAGCGGTTGCTATTCCGTGGACTTTTGCTATGACCGGTTGAGGTAACTTTTGTATCAACATCATCATTCTTGCGCATCTTTTAAACAAATCTAAAAAGTAAGCTTTGCCTCCGTCTTCAGCTTTACGTCCTTTTGTCATTTCTTTGAGATTATGTCCGGCACAAAAAGCTTTGCCAGCACCTTCTAATACAACGGCTCTAATTTTTGGGTCATTTTTTAAATTTTCAAATTCTTTAGTTAGAGCAGCGAGCATTTCATCTGATAAAGAATTTAGAGTGTCAGGTGAATTTAAAAGGATGTACGCAACCGAATTTTTGTCGTTACGTTCTAAAATAGCCATCTTGTCCTCCACAAAAATCTATTTAATCTTAGAGTATTAATTCTAAGGTTAAAATAATGCCGTTACGTTTTACTATTCAAGAGTTGAGCAAATACGTCGAGGAAATATTCCCCCAGGTTAAAGACGACTTTGAAATTCTGGAAATTTCAGAATTTGGATCGCGAGTTAGATTAATAGTCAATTTTAAACATTTAAGACCTGGGAATACTATCTCTGGCCCCGCTATTTTTTCTCTTGTTGATTGCACCGCTTATATGGCGATTTTAGCAAAGCTTGGTAAGGAAGCTCTGGCAGTGACAACAAATTGCTCTATTGATTTTATGAGGAAGCCATCAGGAGAGGCTGATCTAATTGCCAATTGTGAAATTCTCAAATTTGGGAAGAGCCTTGTTGTGGCTGATGCAAAAGTCTACTCAGAAGGCTCTGAGAAGCCCGTTGCACGGGCTTCCGTCACTTATTCTATACCGCCGAAAAAGTAAAAACCTAAGTTTTGACTTCGGTTTCTTGTTTTTTTATAAACTCTGCTTTTGGCTTAGCACCTGTTGCAAGAGGATCATCCTGACGTTGGACCGACCCCTCAAAATGAGCTCCAGACTCAATAGCGATTGTTTTGTGGATAATATCACCTTCAACACGAGCAGTAGACGTCAATCTGACTTTTAGGCCTCTAACCCGCCCAATAATTCGACCATTTATCACCACGTCGTCAGCAACAACTTCACCTTTGATAGTTGCTGTTTCACCAATCGTTAGCAAGTGAGCCTTTATGTCTCCTTCAACGGTTCCTTCAACCTGAATATCGCCAGTAGTTTTGATATTTCCCACAATGTTTAAGTCTTGAGACAACATTGATGCAGGAGGTTTCGGTTTTGCCACTGGAACTGTAGATGCCGTTTTTTCAGACTCTATGGGCTTGTTTGCTTCGGGTGCTTTTTGAGCGGGTTCATTAATTTTACTCTTAGAAAACATTTTTTGCTGCCTTAATATATTTCATTGGGTTAATAGCTTTTCCGCCTATTCTTATTTCATAGTGTAGATGTGTGCCGGTAGATCGTCCAGTGTTTCCCATATCACCGATATGTTGTCCACGCGATACTCTCTGGCCTTTTTTTACACGAAACTTTGAGAGATGTGCATAACGTGTTTCTATCCCAAAGTCATGTTTTATTTTTATAAGTCTTCCATAAGCACTTTGCCATCCTACATAAACTACGACACCATCTGCTGTAGCGCGAATAGGTGTTCCATGAGGAGCTGCAAAATCTGTACCATTGTGCATTCTTCCCCAACGCGGTCCAAAACCAGATGTGAATCTATTGGATGTCTGAACAGGATGGTAGAATGGATATTTTTCAATAGCTATCCTGTAAAGGTTCAATTCGTCCAAACTTTTTAATATTCTTGAAGCTTTTTCCGCATTTTTATCATAAAAATTAAAAGCTGTTTCACCATCTCCATCTAAAAACGTTAAATCATGCCCGCCATACCCACTATATCCACGTCTGATCGTTTCAATGACGCTGTCAGGATTTACGCCTGCCGCTCGAAACATTTTATCCAAAGGACCAACTGAAACTGACAAAGCTTCTTCTATAAGACGAAATATTTGTTCATTTCGCTGCTCAATCAGTTTTATTTCCCTTTCAATATTTTTTACACTTTGTCGCGCTGCATACGCCTCACTTCGGAGCATATCTCGTTGCCCTGCAGTTTCACTTAATACTTTTGACAGAAGTGCTTCTTTGTCTGTATTTGTTATGGTTGAAAATTTTGGATTGATTTCCTCTGACGATCCGGAATTTGTTATTAGCTTTAGCTGGCTTAGATTCTCTTTAGCTTTTATTTCTTCCAGACGTGAGGTGCTCAATTTAGATTTTACAATATTAAGAGCAGAAGTAAGTTCTTTACGTTCAATTTCTATTTCCATTAGCTCTTCTTGTAATTTTGATATGTGGGCTAAAGCTTTCTCAAATTTTATCTGTGTTTGTCTTGATGAGTCTTGTTGATAGTCACGTTCTTCAGCCAGCGACATCAATCTTAATTGGTAATTCTCCTGATCTCTAATGGCTTGCTCTCTAAAATTACCAGCTCCGAGGCTATCCATCGTTATAACCGCGATAGAAAAGATTGACCAAGCAATTAGACAAAACATACCGCAAGCGATTGCAGTTTGAGTGCTGGATTTTAGATTAAAAAAAACAGTTTTATCGTTACTTTTGAGCAGTATTTGACGGGCGGGAAACGCTTTTTGACAAAAGTTTTCTATCCGCTCAGAAAGAATCTGTTTTTTGTTTTCTTTATTCAAAGTTACGCCACGCTGAAATAAAAAAGCTAGTATTAGTTATCGATTTAAGGATAGATAAGCAATAATTTTATACCGTACAAATTCCTAATTATTTGAAAATATCAGTCAATTTTTACTTATAAGAAGTGTTGATATTCAATTGATCTGCAAGGGGCCAATAAAAATCTGGTGGAAGTCCAGCATCAGCCCGTTTTTCTTCATTAAAAGGCGGTTTTAAAAAGCCATTGAAGTACTTTGTAACTAATCTATGAAATTCAATTTTTGGATCAAGGTTATTTCTACCGCAGAGGAAGTTAAACCACTTGGAGCCATAAGCAACGTGAGAAACCTCTTCTTCATATATTGTTTTAAGCGCCTTTACCGCATTTTTCAGTTTTGCTTTTTCAAATAGTCTTATCATGTTTGGGGTGACGTCTAAACCTCGCGCTTCGAGGACCATTGGGACTACGGCTAGGCGTCCTAATAAATCGTCGCGTGTATCAATAGCTGCCTGCCAAAGACCGTCGTGAGCTGTTAAGTCACCGTAATAACTACCTAACTCTTCTAAACAATCACATATAAGATTAAAGTGATTACTTTCCTCTTGTGCAGATTTTACCCAATCATCATAAAAGCCTACGGGCATCTTTATGTTTGCAAATCGAGCAATAATATCCCAGTGTAAATCTACGGCATTTAATTCAATGTGGGCGATAGAATGGAGTATAGCGATTTGGCCATTCAAAGTATTTGGACGCCGCCGTGGAACCTCTCCGGCTCTTACAAGCTCAGGTTTGTTTGGCCGAGCGGGGTTTAATGGGGGATCCGATAACCCAATTTCAATTGTGGTTCCTTTACTTCTATTATCAAACCAAATTTGCGCGTATTCTGAAGAAAGTGCAGTTTTCTCACGGCCGTCTTTTTCGTTGAGAACAAAAGTGGCCATTTTGGAAAGTGTTAAGGCAGTCAAAGCTTCTTAACCGTTTCTAGAACTTCGGCCACGTGATTAGCAACCTTTACCTTTCGCCATTCATGTGTGACTGAACCAGAACCGTCGATGATGAAAGTTGACCTTTCGATGCCCATATAAATTTTTCCGTACATCGATTTTTCTTTCCAAACACCAAAATCTTCGCAGACACTGCCTGCTTCATCGGATAGAAGAGGTATAGTTAGGTTTTGCTTTTTTATAAACTTTTCATGGCTTGTGATGCTATCTTTCGAAATGCCAAATACATTTATGTTAAGGTTGTTAAAAAGCTCTGTATTCTCAGTAAAGTCCTTAGCCTCTCTTGTACAGCCAGAGGTATTATCTCTTGGGTAAAAGAAAAGAACAACCATGTTTGGTCGAAAGTCTTTTATATCAATAATATCTCCAGTCTCGTTCGGTAAAATTACGTCTGGGGCTGGATAGGGTGTAATTGCCATATTAATATCCTGTTATTTCACTATAATAATGATATTAGGTCGGATGAAAATATTTGAAAGAAAAGATATAAATCTTGAGAAAATTTTTTAAAAATTTGTTGTTCTCGGATGCGAGCTCTTCCGTTACGCGATGGGTCGTAACTTTTTTGATTTCATTATTGTTATTTTTAGCAGTTGTAACGATCGCTCTGATAGCAGTTTTGCGAGATCGAGAGGTTCTAATCCCGCAAAGGTTTGCCAATAAGATTATATCTGAGGCTAATTCGTTGTCTTTTCCATACTTGGTAGAAGTTGATGATGTCTATTTGTCTTTGGATGATAATTTTATTCCTAATTTAGTGGTTAGAGATATTGATTTGTTGTCTCCTACAAAAAACCCAATTTTATCTTTTAATTCATTGGCCGCAAAGTTTTCCTTGGCTGATTTGATTTCCAGTAAATTTAGGGTGTCCTCAGTAACTTTAGATGGCGCAAATTTATCTATAAAAAGACTAGAAAATGGGTCTTTAAATTATAAGTTTGGTTCGTCAGATCTTTCCAGGACTGATAATTTTGATACTTTAGCTTTTTTGAAGAGGTTAGATTATTTTTTATCGACAAAAGAAATGGAAAAATTCCAAGATTTAAACTTTTTTGGTTTAACAGCACAATTTGAGGATGAGGTTAATAACAAAAATTATACAATAGATGGCGCTCGTTTTCGGGCGTCTCGTGTAGATCAGGTTCTTGCAATGAGTTTTGATTTAGCTCTGCTAACTGGTAATACTGATGTGGCAACGGTAGAGGCAAATTTTAAAAGCCCTATAGGTCAACTCAACGGTGAATTTGGTTTAATACTTAAAGATATCCCTTCTCAAGATATTGCATTGCAGTCGCGTGAATTTGGATGGTTGAGTGTTTTGGATGCTCCAATTTCTGGAGCACTTAGAGGTTCTTTGGATATAGAGGGACGTTTAAATCCCGTAAACGCTACCCTGCAAATAGGCAAAGGTGTATTTAAACCATCGAGTGATATTAAACCAATAGCGTTTGATGCTGCCCGAACTTATTTTTCGTATGCACCTGGTAGTGGTAAGGTTGATTTTGATGAGATATTTTTCGATAGTAAAGATTTAAAAGCAACGGCTGATGGTTTTATTATTATAGAAGATATTACAAATTTGCCGGAAACATTTGTAGCTCAATTAAACTTCTCTAATCTTGAAACTGGCACTTTTGGGTTTTTAAATAATGGTATTTCTTCAAACTCTGCTACTAGTACTTTCAAAGTTCAGCTTGCTCCATTTGACATAGAAATACCACAGCTGTTTATTTACGATATTCCAACCCAAGTCAGTATAAACACGACAGGATTTATTTCAGTAAAAGAAAAATATTGGGATATTTCTTTAGATACGATCAGTGAGTCTGCAGATTTAGAAAACGTTCTTTATTTTTGGCCAGAAAGTCATAAGTCAAAAGTAAGGCAATGGGTGGTTGATCATTTTGAAGAAAGCAAACTGTTCGATATCTCAATGCAAATGGAAATGGGAAAAGGGGATAGCCCAATGCTCTCTTGGAGTTTTGGGTTCTCAGATACCTCTTTCAGTCCTTTAAAAGGTTTTCCTCTTATCAATAAATCTTCGGGCCATTTT
The DNA here is from genome assembly GCA_012270125.1 of Paracoccaceae bacterium. Lineage (GTDB taxonomy): Bacteria > Pseudomonadota > Alphaproteobacteria > Rhodobacterales > Rhodobacteraceae > Salinivivens. The sequence goes on along the minus strand of JAAXIY010000062.1, from coordinate 19,941 downwards.
GTTTCAAAAAATTATTCGACGACTGTCCTTCTGGAAAAGGGATTATTTTTTGACTCAAATAAAAGAACCATTGATATCAGTGGTAGTAGGTTTTTTATCGAAAATAGTCGAATAAAGCCAACCCCAGCTGAGATATTGATCAAAGCCGATGGAGGCTTAGGCTCATTTTTGGATGTGTTAAATAGTCCTCCTCTAAAGTTAATGGATAGAATAAAACAACCAACAAACTTAGGAAGAGCAGAGGTTTCAGGGCAGGGTATTGTTAACATACTTCTTAAAAAAGATTTAAAACCAGATGAAATTTTTTATGAGGTTTCTGCGACTGCAGAAAGGTTTTCTTCTGACCTAACTAATCCAAGCTTTCAAATTACAAATGGATCTCTAGATTTCTTTGCTAATAACGAAATTATAGAAATTCAGGGGGGTGGATTAGTAGAAAATTTACCTGTTCGGGCTAATTTTTTAGAGTCTATCGGGGAAGATGACTCAAAAAATCTCGAAGTTGATTTTGAATTGTCAGAGAAAGCTTTAGATTTATTCCCGATCGGTTTGCCTGATCTAAAAATTGTTGGTTCGGCTCCGGCTAAACTTTCATTAAAATTTTTAGAAGATAAAAAAGTAAAATTTAACTTAACTAGCGAATTGGACGGGTCTGAAGTGAGATATTCCCCATTAAATTGGATTAAAGAAACTGATGAAAAAGCTGAGTTAAAGGTTTCTGGAATTTTAGGGGAACAGCTCGTAGTCGACGATATATTTTTAAGTTCTACAAATTTAACTTTGAATGGTTCCGCTTTAAAAAAACAAGATGACAAGTTTGATGTCAATTTTAGCAAACTAGCATTGGGAGAGGTATTTGATCTCCAATTGTCTGTTAAGCCGAACAGTGAGATCGTTGTCAGCGGTGGTCAACTTAATATGCAAGAATTTTTAAAATTACCATTAGCTATAAGCTCATCAGAAAAATCAGCTCCTTTATCAATTTATCTTGATGAACTGAAATTATATGAGAAACAAATTATTACAAGATTGACAGCAAATATGGATGCGGAAGGAAAAGGTGATTTTTCTGGGAGCTTGAACGACCTTGCTTCGTTCGGTGGGAATATAACAAAAATAGAAGATGGCTACAGTGTTCAGGCACAATCTAATAATGCTGGCGCCTTTGTTCGAGCTCTAGGAGCTGCAAAAGCGGCTGACGGCGGTACAGCTGAGCTAAGTCTTAGACATCTCAAAAACTCCCAAGGGATGAAAGGGAGATTGAAAATAAAAAATATTCGTTTGAGGAATATGCCTGCTTTATTAGAACTTTTAGATGCAATCAGCATTGTGGGCTTGCTAGATCAATTACAAGGCCCTGGTTTGGTTCTAAATGAAATTGAAGCGGATTTTGTAAATTTGCCGGATCAAATAAAGTTTGAGAGAGCCTCCGCGTTTGGCCCCTCTATAGGCATTTCGTTGGAGGGATATTATGCCAAAGCTACTAACAAGTTGAACATGCAGGGCGTTTTGTCACCTCTTTACGTTGTGAATGCAATCGGATCAATTTTTACCAGAAAAGGTGAGGGGCTTCTTGGTTTTAACTATAGATTAAAGGGAAGTGCGGATAGGCCAGAGGTATTAGTCAATCCCCTCTCTATTTTTACGCCTGCTATTTTTAGAGAAATTTTCCGTCGACCGGTTCCTAATTTGGAATAATAGATGAATTTAAGTGATTTTGACTTTCAGTTGCCAGAAGAATTAATTGCAACAAGACCCGTCAACCCAAGATCTGCAGCTCGTCTGTTAGTAGCTAAAGGTGATAACTTTGATGACAGTTTTGTTAGTGATCTTCCAGGGTTTTTAAAATCTGGCGATAGACTAGTTTTTAACGATACAAAAGTTCTTCCAGCAAGGCTAGATGGATTTAGAAGTCGATTCATTACTGTAGATAATGTAGCTTCTGCTAAAATAGAAGTGACCCTGTTAGCTTCAAAGAAAGAGAGTATATGGAGCGCATTGATAAAACCACTGCGGAAAATAAGGGTTGGCGAAAAAATAACTTTTGATAAAAGTTTTGAAGCGATACTTATCGACAAGGTTGATGGGCAGGGAATTCTGCACTTTAATAAGGAAAACATCGAGTTTTTAGATCGGTTGGAAGAGCTTGGTGCCATGCCATTGCCTCCATATATTGCCTCTAAACGTCAAGCCGATAAGCGAGATAATTTAGATTATCAAACTATATTTGCTCAAAAAATAGGTTCTGTAGCCGCTCCAACAGCATCCTTACATTTTGATTTAGGTTTGCTTGAAAGGCTAAAGAAAAAGGGTGTGGAAACCTCATTTGTAACGCTTCATGTTGGAGCAGGAACATTTTTGCCAGTTAAAAGCGAAGATATTAGACAACACAAAATGCATGCTGAATTTGGAGAAATCAATCAGAAGACAGTAGACGAAATAAGACAAACCAAGAAAAATGGAGGAAGAATAATACCGGTTGGAACAACCGCTTTAAGATTATTAGAAACTGCTGCTCAATCAAATGATATTTTGAGCGAGTGGCGTGGTGAAACCGATATTTTCATTTACCCAGGCTACAAATTTATAGTTGCTGATGGATTAATGACTAACTTTCATCTACCTAAGTCTACCTTAATGATGCTAGTTTCGGCCTTAATGGGTAAAGAAACTATTGAATCTATCTACAATCACGCCATAACAAAAAAATATAGATTTTTTTCCTATGGTGATTCCTCTCTCCTATTTCCATAGAAATAAAAAATAGATCTTTTTGAGGTGTTAATATGTTGCTCGTTATGCAGGGGTCTTGGGCTCTCTTGTTGGGTATGCTTTTTTTGCAGCTTGGAAATGGCCTGCAAGGTACCTTACTTGGTGTAAGAGGGGAATTAGAAGACTTTTCTACTTTCGAAATGTCAGTCGTAATGTCAGCCTATTTTGTTGGTTTCTTAGGAGCGAGTAAGCTTGTTCCTGATTTAATCCGGAGAGTTGGACATGTTAGAGTTTTTGCAGCCTTAGCATCCTTTATATCTGCAATTCTTATCTTGTATCCCCTTTTGGTCAATCCATGGGTGTGGACCGGAGGAAGGGTAATCATAGGTTTCTGCTTTTGTGGTGTTTATATTACCGCCGAAAGTTGGTTGAATAACGCGGCAACAAACGAAAATAGAGGACAACTTTTATCCTCTTACATGGTTGTTCAAATGGCAGGCATTGTGGCTGCACAACTTTTATTACTTATAGGCGATCCCAGTGGTTTTGAGCTATTTGTTTTAATTTCTGTTTTGGTTTCGATTTCTTTTGCGCCAATCTTATTATCGATCACTCCTACACCAGCCTTTGAGACCACGAAACCAATGAGTATTAAGGAACTATTTTCCACTTCACCTTTAGGATGTGTGGGGATGTTTTTTTTAGGTGGTATATTTTCGGCTCAGTTTGGGATGGCCCCTGTATTTGGGACCAGTGCTGAGTTATCCTTGCCACAAATTTCAATTTTTGTTGCGGCATTTTATATAGGAGCAATGGTTTTTCAATTTCCTGTTGGTTGGCTTTCCGATCGCATGGATCGCAGGATTTTGATTGTTGCAACATCAGCTATAGGCTTTATTGCGGCTGTATTTGCGATCTTTGGTGAAAATATTTTTATAATACTTTTGGGAAGCGCATTCTTCATAGGAGGGATGTCCAATCCTCTTTATTCTTTGTTGATTGCCTATACTAATGACTTTTTGGAGCCGGACGACATGGCGTCGGCGTCTGGCGGGCTTCTTTTTTTAAACGGGTTAGGCGCTATTAGTGGGCCTTTATTCACAGGGTATTTAATGACTGAAATTGGCCCAACCGGTTTTTTTGTAATATTAGCTGCTTTGTTAGGTTTGTTAACGGTTTATGGGTTCTACAGAATGACGCAGCGCGGAATTTCTGATGTAGACACGTCCAGTTATGCAACCGTATTACCCACAACCTCTGTCGTTGCTGTCGAAATTGCGCAAGAATTGGCCATTGAGGCTGCAGAAGAGTTGGACGAAAGTGCATAGACGTAATAAAATTACTTCACAAAAAACAAAACTCATGTCTTAATGTATTAAAAAAGCAGGAAACAGGCATGAACCCCGAATTTATTTTAAATTTCTGGCTCGATGAAGTTGGGCCTGAGTATTGGTATAGCTCTGATGAGTCCTTGGATCGTTTGATAGAGCAAAAATTTAAGAAAACTTTAGAGCAGATTTTAGCTGGAGGGCATAGCTTGTGGCTTACTTATCCCTCTGGAGCTTTAGCCTATATTATAGTTTTGGATCAGTTCTCAAGAAACATTTTTCGTGGAAGTAAAAATTCCTTTGCCTCCGACAGGATTGCCATTGCTGCATCCAAGCAATCAATAAAATATGGATTTGATCTAAAATTAGATGAGCCTGCACGGCAATTTTTTTACATGCCTTTAATGCATTCTGAAAACCTATACGATCAGGAAAGATGTATTCGGCAAATAATAGAAAAACTTCCATCATCTGGTAATAATCTACTAAAGCATGCTCGAGCACACCGTGAAGTAATAAGGAGTTATGGGCGCTTTCCTAGCAGAAATAATCCATTAGGTCGTAAAACCACACTATTTGAACAAGAGTATTTTGATCTAGGCGGTTATCAGGGCATTCTTTCACGAATTAATGAATATGCAGCTTAACTTTCAGTATATTTTTCTAAAAGGCACATTGAACAATTCGCTCAAATAGTTTAACGTTAAACAATATGTTTTTTGGAGCCAAAGATGTCGCAGAGTGTTTTTGATGTAATCGTAATTGGTGCTGGTCCAGGGGGCTATGTAGCTGCCATCCGGTGTGCGCAGCTGGGTCTTAAGACGGCAATAATTGAACGTGAACATATGGGAGGTATTTGTCTTAATTGGGGCTGCATTCCAACAAAGGCAATGTTGCGATCTGCTGAAGTTTTTCATTTGATGCACAGGGCAAATGAGTTTGGGTTGAACGCAGAAAAAATATCTTTTGATCTCAATGCAGTGATTAAGCGTTCTCGTGGAATTTCAAAACAACTAAATCAAGGCGTCACTCACCTTTTGAAAAAAAATAAAGTCAAATCATTTATTGGAGATGCGACTATTTTGGATAAGGGTAAAGTTAAAGTAGAGAAAAATGATAATTCTGAGGAATTATCGTGTTCAAACATAATTATCGCTTCAGGTGCGCGTGCGCGGGAATTACCTGGGTTAGAGGCAGATGGTGAAATCGTTTGGACTTATAAGCATGCTTTAACACCTTCTCGTATGCCTAAAAAGCTCTTGGTCGTTGGGTCAGGCGCGATAGGAATAGAATTTGCGAGTTTTTATAATACTCTCGGCGCTGATACCACAGTTATCGAAGTAGTTGATCGAATTCTCCCGGCCGAGGATGCGGAAATTGCTGCTTTTGCACTTAAACAATTCTCGAAACAGGGCATGAAAATTTTGACCAATGCGTCAGTGAAGAAAGTAGAACGAAAGAAAAACTCAGCCCATGTGGAGATTGTAAGTGAAGGCAAAACAAAAGCGGAACAATTTGATACAGTTATTTCAGCTGTTGGAATTGTTGGAAATATAGAAGGGTTAGGTCTGGAAAATCTATCAATTAAAACGGATAAGTCACATATAAAAACAGACAATAACTGTAATGTTGGTATTGATGGTATCTTTGCAATTGGGGATGTTGCCGGTGCTCCTTGGTTAGCTCATAAAGCGAGTCATGAAGGTGTCATGGTGGCCGAAATCATTGCTGGAAAGCACACGCATCCTGTTGATCCAAGTTCTATTGCCGGTTGTACTTATTGCCATCCTCAAATTGCAAGTGTTGGATTGACTGAAGAAGAGGCAAATAAAAAGGGTCTTAAAGTCAAAATTGGCCGTTTTCCATTTATTGGTAACGGAAAGGCTATTGCTCTGGGTGAGCAAGAAGGTCTGATCAAAACAATTTTTGAAGCTAAAACAGGCGAACTTTTGGGGGCACATATGGTAGGAGCAGAAGTTACTGAGTTAATTCAAGGTTATGTGCTGGGTCAAAAATTGGAGACAACAGAAGAGGATTTAATATCAACAGTATTTCCCCATCCGACGCTGTCTGAGATGATGCATGAAAGTGTATTAGACGCTTTTGGGCGAGCAATTCATATTTGATAAAATTTTAATTCATCAATTCTGCTAGCTTTGCATTGCAAAATTAATTTAACCACGTCGTCTACCGCCGCGTCTTCGGGACCTTCCACTGTCCCCTTTACCTTCTGATGAAGCGCCAGCTGGCTTATTAAATTTTATCCAAGCTCCACCATGTGGATCATTGTCTGTAAGTAAGTTTGCCGCTCTTATTGCCTCCATCTCTTTACCTGGACGGGATTTAGTAGACCCCATGCCGAAGATAGAAACGAATGTTTCATCATCCATCTCATCGGGAATAATTATTCCCAAAGACATCACCTCTGCTTTTTTTTCAGCAATTTTTTTCTGTGTTACAGGTAATGCAACTGGGTTCATTATAGCAGATGTCATTCCTGCACCCATAGCCATCGGTAAAAATGCGTTATTGATACCGTGTCGGTTGGGTAATCCAAAAGAAATATTAGACGCGCCACATGTGGTGTTTACTCCCAACTCTTCTCTTAATTTACGAACGAGAGTAAATACTTGATTTCCAGCAGTAGCCATTGCCCCGATAGGCATGACTAGGGGATCGACAACAATGTCGTTGGCAGGTATTCCAAAATCCGAAGCCCGTTCCACTATTTTTTTTGCAACCGCGAATCTGACGTCAGGATCCTCTGAAATTCCAGTGTCATCATTACTTATCGCAACCACCGGAACATTATATTTCGCCACTAATGGCAATACAAACTCTAAGCGCTCTTCTTCACCAGTAACGGAATTTAAAAGAGGACGCCCTTCCGCTGTTTCAAGACCCGTTTCCAGTGCTTCAGGAACTGAACTATCAATGCATAAAGGAACATCTGTAAGCCCTTGAACCAATTCAATCATTTTTTTCATTAAAGGCGGTTCAGTTTCGTTGGGGTTAGGATTGGAATTATACACAACACCTGCATTGATATCTAAAATATCCGCGCCAGCTGCAACCTGGGCAAGTGCGTCTCTTTCCACTGTTGAAAAATCGCCTGCCTCAAGTTCTGCAGCTAACTTCTTTCTGCCCGTTGGGTTTATTCTTTCACCTATAACACAAAAGGGGTGGTCAAAACCTAAAACGGCAGTTTTAGTTTTGGATTCAACAACAGTTTTAACCATTTTTTTTCCTTATACTTGGTTTGCTGGAATTCCTGAAGTTCCACCATTTTCCGTCACCCATTTGGCGTTTGTCTTTATACCGCCAAGTGGAAAAAAATGAACGCTCGAAATATTAAATTCTGGGTTATTTGCTTTATAATCAGCTAATTGAGATAGAACCTCTATAGGCTCATACGGCAAGAGAAGTTTTGTCACATCTGTCGCTCGTTTTTGTAGAACCTTTAAGGAAGGGCCTACGCCGCATGCAATAGCAAATTTGATTAAGGTTTGTAACTTGGCGGGGCCAGCAATGCCAATATGAATTGGAATATCTATACCTGCAGATTTAATTGAGTTTGCCCACTCGATAATGGGCCCAGCCTCAAAAGCAAATTGAGTTGCTATTGCCATCTCGGCGTTTGTTTTATTTTTAAAATTTTGTTTCCATTTTAAGGCAGCATCAACATTTTTTCTGCTTCCGTCTGGATCTATATCTTTATTTCCTTCTGGATGGCCAGCGATATGGATATTTTTGAAATTTGCCTTGTCAAAAAGACCGGTTTCTAAAAGATCCATAGAACTTTTATATTCTCCATGCGGTTTACTGACACCGCCTGCTAATAACAAAGCTTGATCCACTCCTGCCTCGCCCTGGTATCGTGTAATCCAGTCATTTAACATTGCTTTATTGCTAATTATTCTGGCAGGAAAGTGTGGCATGGTGGGAAAACCATCCGCTGCCAAACGCCTTGCGGTATCCACCATATCTTCAATCGGTGTTCCTTCAATATGAGCGATGTAGACCCTCGTATTTTTTGGTAGTATATCTTTAAAATTTTCTACTTTTTCGGCAGTTCTTGGCATGACTTCAATCGAAAAATTTTTTAGAAATACTTCAAGGTTTTGGCTAACCTGAGGTGCCTTTGGATGCTTCGTTTTTAGTCCAAAAAGTGCCATATTAAACCCTTAATTTTGGTTAGTTAGCCCGACCATTATTGTTTACAAGAGCTATTAATTTTTCCTTATCATATTCGGCTTCAATTTTTTTTGCTTGTTCTTCTGCAATATGATCCGGATCACCTTCAATCTGAATAGGTTCAGCTTTTCTCCATTCAGCGAGGTAGTCATCTGTAGATTTTTGATCAGACTTCATTGCGGCTCTATCAATCGCTTGTTCGAACCTTTCTGAAAGTTGTATTTTCTTAGCACGGCGACCTTTGCCAACTATGACCTGAGCAGGTATATCTCTCCAGTATACAATTATCACATCATGCATAGATCGACTCCTTGGCGGATTTATTCTTTTTTGGTATGCTAGTTACTATTTTATCTAAAGCTAAATTTCGACAATAAGGATCGCAGCAGCGACGTTTGGTTGAGGCAAGTGAAATTAAATTGTCTTGCGCACTATTATTCTCCGAAGTATCGTTGGGTTAACTTATAATGGAGGGCGTGGGAGATGGCGCCCAAAAAGCCAATTGAAAAAGCGACTTTCCCTCACGTGGTTGAGAGCGCTATCGAAAATGGATCGGGGCCTGAGGCTTTATATGCAGCGCTCGACTTGGGCACTAACAGTTGTCGTATGTTAATTGCCCAACCGAAAGGCGCTCAGTTTCACGTCATTGATAGTTTTGCAAAATCTGTACAATTGGGATCTGGACTTGAAAAAACGGGGAAGTTAAGTCGGGACTCTATGAACCGAACAATTCAAGCTCTCAAGGTTTGTAAGCAGAAGTTAGATAAGTATGATGTGAAGTACTCAAGGCTTATTGCAACTGAAGCTTGCCGAAGGGCTAAAAATTCGAAAGATTTTATTCTAAAAGTTTTTCAAGAAACAGGTTTAAAACTTAATATTATAGACACAGAGGAAGAGGCTCGGCTTGCGGTTATCTCCTGTGCCCCTCTCGTGAGCTCAAAATCTGAACAATTACTTGTTGTTGATATTGGGGGCGGTTCTACAGAGCTTGTCTGGATTGATTTAAGTGCTGTTCCGTCACATGAGAGGCCTAAATCAATTATGCGCTTACACTCTGGCTTTCATTCGATTGAAAGCCCTTTTCCTGCCGCTAGAGTTGTCGACTGGATTTCGGTACCTTTAGGTGTAGCCACGTTAAGAGATCAGTTTAATGACGTGGAAGATGACGCCGCTCGATTTGCTCTCATGAGCTGGTACTTTGAAGAAAAATTAACTGATTTTGCGCCTTACAAAGATAATAAAATAGATACAAGTTTTCAGATTATAGGAACGTCCGGTACTGTTACTACCGTTGCATCATCCCATCTTGGCTTACGTCGTTATGATCGAACTAAAGTTGATGGCTTGAGAATGACGACAGATCAAATAGATAAGGTAATTCGTTCTTATTTGGAGATGGGCCCAGACGGGCGTAAAAAAGATCCTAGAATTGGGCGTGATAGGCAGGCTTTAATAATGTCCGGTTCAGCTATTTTGCAGGCTATGTTAAGAAGTTGGCCAACCGACAAACTAACCGTTGCAGATCGTGGTCTTCGGGAAGGGCTTTTGTATGCACAAATGTCAGCTAATGGAGTTTTAGAGGACGTTATTCTTTAAAATAAATGAACTGTTTAGTATTAAATCGAAACATTGATGAAAAAAATAACAAAACCCAAAAATACATCTGGTCGTGGCCAGCGAGATCTCAAAGTAAAAGTAAAATCGGCCCGAGGGAAAACGGTTAGCCAGGTTAAATGGCTCCAGCGACAATTAAACGACCCCTATGTAAAGAGAGCACAACTTGAAGGTTTTCGAGGCCGCGCTGCATTTAAAATATTGGAATTAAACGAAAAGTATAATTTTTTGACACCAGGCTCAAAAGTGATTGATTTAGGTTGTGCTCCGGGTGGTTGGAGCCAAGTTGCAGTCGATTTAGTAAATTCACTTGGTGTGAAAAAAAACAATGAAATTGGTTCGGTTATTGGAATAGATTTACAGGAAGTGGAAGCTTTGCCAGGGGCCACCTTTTATCAGCTTGACTTTATGGCGAACGACGCAGATGTCGAGGTCAAAAATATTCTTGAAGGAAAAGCAAATGTTGTAATGTCTGATATGGCGGCATCTTCTTCTGGTCATAAAAAGACAGACCACCTTAGAATAATGGCGCTGTGTGAAACTGCAGCTTATTTTGCTTTTGATGTTTTGGAGGAGGGTGGAACTTTTGTCGCTAAAGTTTTAGCTGGTGGGGCGGAAAGTGATCTGCAAAATTTACTGAAACAAAAATTTAAAAAAGTATACAACGTTAAGCCTCCAAGCAGTCGATCGGATAGTTCAGAAAAATTTGTGGTTGCCCTTGGTTTTAGAGGTTAGTTTTTTTTATTGTCGCGGTTGCCTTTTAAATTGGTAAATACAGCAAATTAATGTTTCATCTATCTGATAATTCATAAGTAGTTATTTTGGAGAAAGAAATGCCACTAAACCTTAATCGTGAAGTTTTTATAACCTGTGCAGTGACGGGATCAGGTAGTACACAGGATCGCAGCCACTACGTTCCTCGAAGTCCAAAAGATATCGCTGATAGTGCAATTAATGCCGCGAGAGCAGGTGCTGCCATCGTTCATTGCCATGTTCGCGATCCTGAAACCGGAAAACCTAGTAGAAATTTAGCCTATTATCGTGAGGTTACGGATCGTATTAGAGATGCGGATGTGGATGTTGTTCTTAATCTTACCGCAGGTATGGGTGGTGATATAGTATTTGGCGGTACTGAAAATCCGTTGCCAGTAGCCGAAGGAACAGACATGATTGGTGCTGAAGAGAGGGTGGCGCATATTATTGAGTGTCTACCGGAAATATGCACATTGGATTGTGGAACTATGAACTTTGCCGAAGCAGATTATGTTATGACCAATACTCCTGGAATGTTGCAGGCCATGGGTTCGATAATGACCAAGGCAGGAGTTAAGCCTGAAATAGAGGCCTTTGATACTGGGCACCTTTGGTATGCAAAACAGTTGGTAGCAGATGGAATCATCGAAGATGATGTTTTAGTTCAATTGTGTATGGGAGTGCCTTGGGGTGCACCAGATGATTTAAATACTTTTATGGCTATGGTGAATAATGTTCCTGAAAATTGGACCTTCAGTGCATTCTCTCTTGGAAGAAATCAGATGCCTTATGTTGCCGCAGCAATTTTGGCTGGAGGCAATGTGAGAGTTGGGTTGGAAGATAATCTTTGGCTTGAGAAGGGAGTTTTGGCCAAGAATGAAGATTTAGTTTCTCGAGCAAAGGAAATTATTGAAGCAATGGGGGCAAAAGTCATCGGAGCCAAAGACGTTCGAAAAAAGCTAAACTTGATTAAAAGAGCGCCGGTTACCTAACTTAGAAGGCGAATTTTTAATATGCTAAGTTATGCAAAGGATGATTTATGAAAAAAGTAGCTGCAATTGTTGGTGGCGGTGTTATTGGAGCCGGTTGGCTTGCTCGGTTTTTGCTAAATGGCTGGGATGTGAAAGTCTTCGATCCAGATCCGGAAGCGAGAAGAAAAGTTGAGGAAGTACTTTTAAATGCAAAAAGGGCATTGCCCATGTTGTATGATTTTAAGCTTCCGGAAGAAGGAAGTTTATATTTTTGTTCTACAATCCAAGAAGCAGTTGAAGACGCATTATGGATACAAGAAAGTGTACCAGAGCGTTTAGATATCAAACATGCAGTATTATCAGAAATACAAACATACTGCCAAAATATAGCAGTTATAGGCTCCTCAACTTCTGGATTTATGCCATCTCAATTGCAAGAAAATTCGTCTTTTCCTGAGCAGATAATGGTTTGTCATCCTTTTAACCCTGTCTATTTGCTTCCCTTGGTTGAAGTTGTTCCTGGGAGTTTAACGAGTGATGAGCATTGTAAATCGGCAAAAGTGTTGCTTCATGAGGTGGGTTTTTTTCCTCTACATATTCGTAAAGAAATAGACGCTCACGTTGCTGACCGGTTTCTTGAAGCTGTTTGGAGGGAGGCGCTTTGGTTAATACGGGATGGAGTTGCTACAACGGAAGAAATAGATAATGCAATCAGGTATGGATTTGGCCTTAGATGGGCTCAAATGGGGCTATTCGAAACGTATCGAGTTGCTGGTGGAGAAGGGGGCATGGCCCACTTTATAGAGCAGTTTGGTCCCTGTTTGAAATGGCCTTGGACAAAACTTATGGATGTTCCTGAACTCACAAAAGAACTTATACAGGATATTGCAGATCAATCTGATAGCCAGTCTGGGAAATATTCAATTAGGGAACTTGAGCGAATTCGAGATAATAATCTAGTCGTCATACTTCGTGCTTTGAAACAACAAGATCAAGCTGCTGGAAAAATAGTAAATAGTCATGAAGAGAAAATAATTAACTTGGCTGAAATCGCTCCTAAAATGCGGACAGTTTCTCGAAAAGTTCCTGTTGATTGGACTGATTATAATGGGCATATGAATGAAGGACGTTATGGGCAGGTATATAGTGATGCTGCAGATGGGTTTCTTTGGGCCGTTGGGGCGGATAAGGCTTATGTTTCATCTGGATACAGTTATTTTACTGTTGAAACGTCAGTTAAGTTTTTAAATGAAACGCATGCAGGCCAGGATATCATAGTAGACACGACGGTAAAACTTATTGATGGAAAAAAACTCAAGCTTTTTCATTCTATGCAGCGTGCGGAAGATGGTTGTGTCCTATCAACTTGTGAGCAATTCTTGCTTCATATTGATATGAAAAAACGAAAGTCTTCTCTACCGGTATCGCCTGTTGCTGAAAACTTGCAAAATTTATCTGAAAAAATTTGAGATTGGTGAAAATATGTTTTTTGGATTAACGGAAGAACAGGAAATGATCGTTGAAACTGTTAGAAGTTTTGTTGAAAACGAAGTCTATCCTCACGAAAATTTAGTTGAAAGTAAAGGTTTTGTACCAACTGAAATTGCAAATGAGATAAAGCAAAAATGTATTAATTTGGGCTTTTATGCTTGTAATTTTCCAGAGGAGGTGGGTGGCGCAGGATTAAATCATTTAGATTTTGCTCTTGTGGAGCGAGAGTTAGGACGTGGATCAATGGCCTTGACCCATTTTTTTGGTCGGCCGCAAAATATACTGATGGCCTGTAAGGGTGAACAGATTGAAAACTATTTATTACCTGCTGTTCGTGGAGAAAAAATGGATGCCTTGGCTATGACGGAACCAGACGCAGGTTCTGATGTTAGAGGTATGAAATGTTTTGCCAAGAGAGACGGAACAGATTGGATTGTAAATGGCACTAAACACTTTATATCAGGAGCAGAACATGCTGATTTTGTTATTGTTTTTATAGCTACGGGTGAGGAGAAAACAGAAAAAGGACCCAAAAAAAAGATAACAGCATTTTTGGTGGATAGAGGAACGCAAGGCTTCACAATAAGAGATGGTTATAATTCGGTAAGTCACAAAGGCTATAAAAATATGATTTTAGAATTTGATGATTGTCGTCTGCCTAAAGAACAAATTCTTGGAGAAATAGATGGTGGTTTCGCAGTAATGAACACTTGGCTTTACGCCACTCGGCTTACTGTGGCTGCAATGTCAGTAGGACGGGCAAGGCGCTGTTTTGACTATGCTTTGAGTTATAGTGCCGAGCGTAAACAATTTGGTCAGCAAATTGGAAAATTTCAGGGTGTGAGTTTCCAATTAGCAGACATGATCACTGAAATTGATGCCGCAGATTTTTTAACGCTCAATGGTGCGTGGCGTTTAGATCAAAATTTGTCCTCAAATAGAGAAATTGCCAGCGCCAAATTGTATGCGACCGAAATGTTGGCTCGTGTGACAGATACTACATTGCAAATTCACGGTGGCATGGGGTTAATGGATGATTATCCGATAGAAAGGTTTTGGAGGGACGCTCGTGTCGAACGTATCTGGGATGGTACTTCGGAAATTCAAAGACATATAATTAGTCGAGATTTGCTCCGCCCGCTCGGCTCTTAATGTAACTTTTATTTAGTAATCAAAATGAGTACAAAATCACGATTAAGTCGCTTATTCTCTCCTAAAAGTGTTGCTGTTGTGGGAGGTGGCGTATGGTGCCGCTCTGTTATAGAGCAGTTAATTAAAATAGGTTATAAAGGGACAATATTTCCAGTTCATCCGTTTAAAGAAGAAATATTAGGTATAAAATCTTTTAAGGATTTAGAAGATATCCCAGCTATAATTGACGCCACCTTTATTGGCGTTAACCGTAATATAACAATCGAAGTGGTCAAGCAGCTAAATAGTTTAAATGCTGGCGGTGCCGTCTGTTTCGCATCAGGGTTTCTAGAGGCAGAAGGCGATAAGCAAGGTTCTGGAGAACTGCAAAAGTCCCTCATTGAGGCTGCCGCTGATATGCCAATATTAGGTCCAAATTGTTATGGGTTTATCAATTATTTAGATCATGCGGCGTTATGGCCTGATCAACATGGTGGAACGACCGTTGACAAAGGCGTCGCCATACTAACGCAAAGCTCAAACATAGCAATAAACATTACCATGCAAACTCGTGGACTTCCTATTTCATATATAATGAGTGTGGGAAATCAGGCCAGTCTTGGGTTTTCCGAGATTGGAATGTATCTCCTGTCAGACCCCCGTGTTACCGCTTTGGGATTGCACATAGAGGGGATTGGGGACTTAAAAGCTTTCGAAGAACTGACAACAAAAGCACGAAAATTGGGTAAGCCTATTGTTGCACTTAAAGTTGGAAAAAGCGCGGAGGCCCGTAGAGCGGCCCAATCTCATACCGCTTCTCTAGCCGGTGATGCACAGAGCGCTAAAAGTCTCTTTAAACGTTTGGGTATTGCTGAAGTAGATAGATTGGAAGTTCTAATAGATACCTTAAAAATATTTCATTCATACGGTCCATTGTCTTCCAAAAATGTTCGATCTCTTTCCTGTTCTGGAGGCGAGGCTTCTCTAGTTTCAGATCTGGCACAAGCATATGGAATTCAATTTCCTAAACTCGAAAAAGAAAACATATCTGAGCTGCGATCAGTGTTGGGTGAAATGGTCGCTTTGTCCAATCCGCTGGATTATCATACCTATATTTGGGGTGATATTAATGCAATGGCTTCGACATTCATTGCAATGATGCGTCAGCATAATGGAATAACTATCATAATAGTAGATTTTCCTAGAGATGATAATTGTGATCCTTCAGCTTGGAATTGCGTTATTACAGCCGCAAAGATGGCTAAAAAATCTGAGAATAAACCTTTAGCTTTAGTCTCAACTTTATCCGAAAATATCCCAGAGCATGTATCTTTTGAACTTTTAGAAAGCAATATAATCACCTTGCATGGATTAGATACAGCTCTAGCTGCTATTTCAGCTTCATCATCCAATCAAACGCTGGTACCTCCAAAGCCAATATTTTTATCTAATCCAACGGGAAAAAGCATTCTAGTCGACGAGTATGATGCAAAGAAAAGTTTGGAAAAATATGGTTTGAAGCTGCCAGAAACAGAAAAATGTTTGTTGAGTGATGCGCATCTGGTTTCTGATCAAATTGGTTATCCAGTTGTTATAAAAGCGCTTGGATCAGCACATAAGAGTGAACTTGGAGAAGTTTTTTTAAATTTAGAAAATCAAAAATCTGTTAAAGAAGCATTAAGAAAAATATCAAAAAAACACGTCATTGTTGAAAAAATGATTGGGGATGCAGTTGTTGAATTACTAGTTGGAATTGTACATGATCCTGCTCATGGAATGCTTTTAACAGTAGGCGCAGGAGGGGTTTTAACTGAAATCCTTTCCGATACCTCATCTATTTTACTCCCCAGTAGTAAGAGTGAAGTGCTAGATTGTTTTAACCAACTTAAGATATCCAAGATCGCCAAAGGTTATAGAGGGGCCCTCGGCGTAGATATAAATCAAATAATCGATGCAATAATGAAGATCCAAGATTTTGTTTTAGATAACAGAGATAAACTGTTTGAAATAGAAATTAATCCACTTATTGTTACAACTTCAGAAGTTATAGTGGCCGATGCTTTAATAAGAAAGGTGACCTGATGCAATCTGATAGTCCAATAAAAACAAGCGAACGAAACCACATATTAGAGGTTAAATTAGATCGACCTAAAGCGAATGCTATCGATTTAAAAACAAGCCGAATTTTGGGTGAAATTTTTACAAATTTTAGAGATAACCCAAACCTTCGTGTGGCAATTATAACTGGAGCAGGTGGAAAGTTTTTTTGTCCAGGCTGGGACTTAAAAGCTGCTGCGGATGGAGATGCGGTAGATGGAGATTATGGTGTTGGTGGTTTTGGTGGGCTTCAAGAGCTCAGAGGTCTGAATAAACCTGTTATTGCCGCAGTCAATGGTATTTGCTGTGGAGGTGGTCTGGAGTGGGCTTTGAGCGCTGATATTATCTTAGCCGCTGAACATGCTACTTTTGCTCTACCTGAAATTCGATCTGGTACCGTCGCAGATGCAGCGTCAATTAAACTACCAAAGCGCATTCCATATCATATTGCCATGGACATGTTGCTTACTGGCCGGTGGTTGGATGCGGAAGAGGCGGCTAGATGGGGTTTAATCAATTACATTTATCCTGCACAAAAATTAATGGATGAGGCCTATAAATTAGGGGAACTTTTGGCTTCAGGGCCTCCTTTAGTTTACGCTGCAATAAAAGAAGTAGTTCGTGAGGCAGAAAATATGAAGTTCCAGGATGCACTAAACAAAATTACTAATAGTCAATTCGAAAGTGTGGAAAAACTTTATAGATCTGAGGATCAAATTGAGGGTGCGAGGGCATTTTCTGAAAAACGCGAACCTCAATGGAAGGGACGTTAGTAAATGTTATCAAATCATTGAATAATTATTGTTCAACGAACCTAACTTTACCAATAAAAGAAAGGTTTCTATTTCTTTGGGCATAGTCAATGCCGTATCCAACAACAAATTCATCTGGTATTTCAAAACCAGTCCAATCAGCTTTTATTTCAGTTTCTCGTCGACTAGGTTTATCAAGTAAAGCAATTGTTTTTAGCTTTGCTGGACTTCTTGACCAAAGTAAGTTGGTTACATGATGTAGCGTAAAGCCTGTATCAACAATATCTTCTACAAGTAAAACATCTTTTCCCTCTATAGCGCCTCTTAGATCTTTTAAAATTCTTACTTCTTTGGAAGATACCATTTCATCACCGTAAGATGATGCTTCGAGAAAATCTACTTCGACAGGTAAGTTAAGTTCACGCACTAGGTCTGCAATAAAAACAAATGACCCTCTAAGAAGCCCCACAACAATAAGTTTGTCTGTTCCTTTGAACTCTAATTCAATTTCTTTGGCCAAGTCTTCTATTCTTGCTGCGATTGATTTTGCAGAAATTAGGGTATCTACAACATAATTTGATTGAGACATTTGTTCCTCTTGAAATTAAAACACGTTTGTTTGTAGTTACAAATTAAATTAATTGCAAAGGCTTGAAATGACATCTCACTCCGAAACAAAATTTCTGCCCTATGGGGCTAAAGAGATGTTTGATCTAGTTGCTGATATATCATCTTATCCTGAATTTTTACCTTGGTGCGCTGCGGCGCGGATAAGAAAAGAAATTCAAAAAGGTGAAGTAAAACAAATCGAAGCAGATTTGATTATAAGTTTTAAAGTGTTTCGAGAAAAGTTTGGAAGTCGTGTCTTACTTGATCCTGCTAAATACGTCATTGAAACAGATTATATAGATGGACCATTTCGTTATATGCATTCAGTTTGGAGTTTTAAAGATTGTGAAGAAGGCTGCGAAGTGAAATTCAAAGTTGATTTTGAATTTAAAAATGCAGTGTTGCAAAGCATTATTGGATTAGTGTTCAATGATGCCATGCAAAGAATAGTAAGAGCGTTTGAACGACGGGCGTCAGAACTCTACACGTGATGTTTAGGTTTTTGGTGCCGGAAATAAGTTCCGACACCAGAAAAGTTAAGAGTTCACGTCGTAGGCTCTTTCACCATGCACGCTTAAATCAAGGCCATTTGTCTCAGTTTCTTCATCCACGCGTAGTGGAGTGATTATAGAAACGATTTTGATAAGAGCGTAAGTAACGACAATCGTAAAAACTCCCACAATAATGAGACCTAAAAGTTGAGTAACAAAAGACGTATAACCGAATATAGCAATCATCAAAGTGCCAAATATTCCACCAATACCGTGAACAGCAAACACATCTAAAGTATCATCAATTTTGAATATATTTCTCACTAAATTCACGGCTTCTTGACAAAGAATACCAGCTATTGCTCCAATTAAGAGGGCCTGAAGTGGATCTACGGATCCTGCAGCAGGTGTAATTGACGCTAATCCCGCTATTGTTCCTGTGACCATTCCGACCAAAGATGCTTTTCCAAATTTAAATCTTTCCCAAGCGGCCCACGTGAGTGAGGCAGCAGCGGCCGAAATGTGGGTAACACTCATCGCCATTGCTGCGCCACCATCGGCTGCAAGCTGTGAGCCACCATTAAAGCCAAACCATCCTACCCAGAGCATGGCTGCGCCTATCATTACGAAACCTGGGTTGTGAGGTGGAGTGGTTTTGTTTCGTCGAGGTCCCAGACAAAAAGCAATTATAATAGCAGCAATGCCGGCTGTTTCGTGTACTACTATACCACCAGCAAAATCGACGACACCAACATCACCTAAAATACCTCCACTGGAGAGAAGTCCACCTCCCCAGATCCAATGCACCACAGGTGCGTAACACATCAGCATCCAGAGCGAGGAAAAAATCAAAACAAAAGTAAATCCAATGCGTTCTACATATGCTCCTACAATAAGTGCAGGGGTAATAATTGCGAACGTCATCTGGAAAGCAAAAAACAATATTTCAGGTAATGTACCACTTAAAGCGTCAGAATTTATACCTGAAAGGAAAGCTTTTCCCAGCCCACCCCAATAACCTGAAGAACCTTCTCCAAAGGCTATTGAATAACCAAAGGCAAACCACAACACGCTCATGAGACAAGCGATTGCGTAACAATGCATAAAAACGCTTAAAACATTTCTAGAGCGAACTAATCCACCATAAAACAATGAAAGCCCTGGAAGTGTCATAAACAAAACAAGAGCAGTAGCCACGATAATCCACGCGGTATCAGCACCAACCATAATATTTCCTTATTTTCTCAGTCTGGAGACGCACAAAACCTAAATCGACAATCCATACATATATAAACTTACAAAATAACTGGCCCTAATATTTTTTTTTTCTATTTTGATTAAAAAATAAGCGAAAAAATTTCGAAATGATTAAATAGAATACACTTTAGAATTATTGAGCCAAAGCGTTTTCTAGTAATGTAAGACCATATAAAGTTGCCTTTTGTCTTACTATATTGCGGCCTAGGGGGCCAAAATTTTTTGTTTTATTCAATTTTGTTTTTTTATCGAAAGCAATTGAAAAACACACCATTCCTTCTGGTTTTGTAGTTGTACCACCAGGCCCAGCGACTCCAGTTATTGAAATAGCTAAATTCGCCTTTGAATTATAAAGGGCTCCAATCGCCATTTCTGCTGCTACTTCTTCCGAAACAGCGCCAAAAGTCTTTAGAGTTTCTTCCCTAACACCTAAGACCCTCATTTTTGACAGATTTGAATAAGTAACAAAACCGCATTCGAATACTGTGGAAGATCCTGGAATGTCAGTTATTGCAGTTGAAAGCATACCTCCGGTACAGCT
>JAAXIY010000077.1 GCA_012270125.1 Paracoccaceae bacterium | reverse complement strand
ACGTTAACAGCCCTACCAATAGCAGTGTAGTCAAGGCGCTGCGCACTACCAAAATTACCAACGTTACATAGTCCATTGTGGATCCCAACACGCACCTCAAGCTTTTCAGGAAAATTATACATTTCCTGAACATGTTGCTGATTGTTCTCAAGAAAGGTGAGCATCTCCATAGCCATATCACAACATGCCGCTGCATCTTCTTTAGCGCCGTTTGTTTCAGGATCACCAAAAAAAACCATTACAGAGTCGCCAATAAACTTATCGATTGTTCCTCCATATTTGAGAGCAATATCGCACATGTTCGTAAGATAAAAATTTAGAAAGTTTGAGAGATCCTCAGCCTCCATCTGCTCAGAAATTGTTGTAAAACCTACAATGTCAGAGAAAAAAATTGTTAGCTTTTTCCTGGAGCTTTTAGCTGAAAATTCAGCACCTGAAAAAATTTTTTCACAGATTTGGGGTGATAGATATTTAGATAATTGCTCTGAAGCTTTTTGTAATTTGTCTCGCTGAGCATCTGCTTCAACTTTAGCCTCTTGCACGAGAGTTTTTTGGCGTTCCAATTCACTTGCGAGCGATTTCCTCAATCGAGCTTCTAACTTGAGTTTGCTATTTTCTTGTTTAAGCGCTTTAAGTTCTTCCACATTTTCCATTAAACAAACTTTCTTAAACTCAATTATCTTATGATAAACACAGATTATCAGCTCAAAAAGAATTTATTAAGTTTTGAATAAAAAAAAATTACTCTATGTAACATCTGGTAAAGGAGGAATTTTTTGAAAAGTTATATTTTTCTCTCCTTGGCTATTATTTTAGAAGTTTTTGGTACTATGCTTTTACCAGTATCTCAAAATTTTACTAGAATAGTTCCAACGGTTGCCCTGGTAGCTGCTTATGTATGCTCATTTTATTTTTTAACCTTTGCTCTTAAAACAATTCCCATAGCAGTTGTTTATGCTTCTTGGGCAGGCCTTGGTGTTTTTTTAATCGCAGTATTAAGCAAATTTATTTTTGATCAATCGCTGTCTTGGCAGGTTATTGTTGGGCTTGTGTTGATAATTTTAGGAGTGATCTTGGTCAATACTTTCTCTGGTTCACACGAAGTTGAGTAGTGATGTAAAGCATAAACTTGAAATTTAATCCTCATTATTTTGAAAATTTGATATAGATAGATGATATCGTTTGGTTGAGTTGTTAGAGGAATTACAGATTATGGAAAATCTCAAAAATTACTGGTTGGCTTTCATTTTTTCGGTTCTATCGACAGCGGCTCTTTCTGAAAACAATTTTGAGGCTGTTAGCTTAGCAGGCACGGTGTTTGCGAGTAATGAAACTGGACTTTCATACCAAACCGGTGGCTGCGTCGCTAAAGTCTCTAGCCAATCCTTAGAAACAGGCAAAGCATATCGTGATCAAGTTTTGATAGAATTGGATGATAGAAATGCAGTTTTGGCACTAAAAACAGCAAAAGCTAGGTTGTTAGATTTAAAGGCTTCGGTTCAAGATAGCGAGTTTTCTATCGAAGTAGCAGAAGCAGATATCGGGCGGGTTCAAGAAGAATTCCAATTTGTGGAGCGTGAGTTTGAGAGAACTAAGGTTTTATTTCAACGAGGGCTGGTAAACGAAACGACTTTAGAGTCGGCGGAAAGACGGAAACTAGAGGCAACTTTCTCTGTTCAACGTGCACAGGAAGCACATAGACGCTCGCTTTCTTTAAAAGCAAGAGCCTTAATAGCCTTAGACATTGGTGAATTAGAGCTTGAGGCAAGACAAATAGATTTGGATGAGTTGATCGTTCGTGCTCCCTATGACGGTATTTTGTTAGATTTTGAACCAAATATTGGGGATTGTGTATCACAAGGTTCATTAGCAGCAAAAATTTATAAGCCGCAGGAAAAGAGCGTTGAAACCTTTATCTTTGTTGAGCAACTTGTAAATGCTCAAAAAATTGGAGTGATTGTAGGAAATGCAGTGAATGTGATCAGAACTAATGGGCAGATTTGCAAAGGTGTATTTTCTTTAGTGGGGACAGAAGCTGATTTGGAAAGTCAAAATGTCAAAGCTACTATTGACTTGGATCCTTCATGTTCTCCATCAATGTTTTTAAATGAAGCTGTGAAAATTGAAACTTTATCTGAGAAATTTGAGTGATAAAGCCAGCTAACGCCTATGCTTCCAATTAGTTTCAATATTAACTACTCAGATTTTACTAATAACCCTTATCCTGTTTTTGCTGAATTAAGAAACTCCGCTCCAATATCTTTTGTACCTGAGTTAGATGCTATTCTACTCACTAAACATTCTGACATATTTATTTGTGAAAAAAATATATCAGTTTTTTCATCAGTTCAGCCTGACGGACTCATGACTAAACTGATGGGCCAAAATATGATGAGAAAAGACGGCGAAGATCATAAGGCAGAGCGTCGTACAATCTTTCCAACAGTATCGCCTAAAACTACGCAAAAAGTTTGGAAACAGAAATTTGTAGATCATACCAAGTCTATTCTAGAAAGTCTGTCTGACCAAGATTTGATAGATGTTGTTAATGAATTTGCTAAGCCAGTGTCTGCGCAAGCTTTAAAGTCTGTCACTGGTTTAACAAACATGACTTGGCAAGAAATGGATCGAGTAAGTCAAGGTATGATCGATGGTTGCGCAAATTACATTAGAGACTCAAATGTCGAAAAAAATTGCTACGATTGCACGCGCTCAATCGATAATCATATTCAGGAACGTATGGAGCAAGGTTTAGGTTCTGATCCCTCATTATTATCTGTTTTTGCATCGGTAAACGAAAAATTTGAAACAATATCTGCGAATATAAAGTTAGCTATCTCGGGAGGTCAGAACGAACCACGCGATGCAATTGCTGGTACCATTGCAACGCTGTTAAAAAACCGACAGCAGCTAAAAAAGATATTAGACGGCGAATTCAATTGGCTGAAGGCATTTGAAGAGTATGCTAGATGGATGTCTCCTATCGGCATGTCACCAAGGCGAATAGCAAAAGATTTTTCCTATAAGGATTTTGAATTTTCTGAGAACGACCGCGTATTTTTGATGTTTGGATCAGCTAATCGAGATGAAGATATTTTTGAAAAACCAAATGAATTCAGGTTGGATAGAGATGTGACACAGTCAATATCGTTTGGAGCAGGTCCTCATTTCTGCGCTGGAGCATGGATCTCGAAAACACTCATTGCCGAAGTTGCTATACCGATGTTTTTTGAAAAATTCCCAAAAATCGAACTACAATCAGAAGTGGAATATTCGGGTTGGGCATTTAGAGGTCCGAAACCATTCTTTGTAAAAGTTTAAACGTTTCAAAAGAATATTTTCTCAAATTTAGTCTCTCTTATTTTTACTTAATCTAGCTCTCATTTTAAGAAATGACTCTTCACTACCATCATAAAGCGTCCCAAACCATCGATCGAGGGGCAAAATACCATCCGCATAATTGCACTCGAAGTACTTGTGATGCAGGTAATGCGCATAACTATCTATATCAAAACTAGTTTCGTCGTCAGCTTTTATTCTTTCAAAACCAGCGTGACCTGGTGCGGGACTTAAACCAGCATGAACTAGTGTCACAATGATAAAAGCTGGATGAAACGGAAAGAAAAGGTAAAGAAGAGCACATGAAAAATAAAAAATATGCTCAATGGGGTGCATAGCGAGACCTGACCAAGGGCCAGGGTTTATGTTTCTATGGTGTGTTTTATGGGCCCATTTGTATAAAGGTTCATAATGAATGAGCCGATGAATAAGATAAA
This sequence comes from Paracoccaceae bacterium, assembly GCA_012270125.1. Taxonomy (GTDB): domain Bacteria; phylum Pseudomonadota; class Alphaproteobacteria; order Rhodobacterales; family Rhodobacteraceae; genus Salinivivens. Next base: position 2,330 of record JAAXIY010000077.1, on the reverse strand, counting down.
AATGAAGATCGCGCCATAGGTGGATTAGCAAAAGCATCACAACGAAATAAAACATGCTTTCATCAAGATTTATTAAATTTACTTTGTTATTTGCGGCAAACCATAAAATAAAAATTTCAAAACAAGACCAAATAAAAACACCGCTACAGAAGGTCAGGAAGATGTTATCCTTGGTTTGGCTACCAAAGAGAAACTGTTTTGAATTTTCAATGGGCCATTTGGGATTAAACTTAAAATCAATATCTTGCGCGCGTTTCATATATAATCGGTAATGAAAGGCTCCATAGTATATCAAAACAAGAACGCTATTTTTTGCAAAAACAAGCAAAAAGTTAGTAATTCCCAACTTTGCATAATCCTCCAATGGAGGTGACAAGATAAACCAAGATACTAAACCAATTCCAACATAAAAAAGGTTCCACGGTAGGAAATAACCAGGAACTGAAAAGATCCATTTAAGCGCTTGGATAGGTGCTAATGGCCAAATAAATATAGGTGGATAGCTTACGCGTTTTTTGGGGATGTAATGGCCCTTTCGATCACGCTCACCAAAATATTTTTCTTTCATATCTAAATTCAAGTATTTTTAAGCCTATTGTTTGTCTATATTGAATTCAATATTTGTAGAATTATCAACTATAGTTTGGAGTTTTTATAATCATCTATGCAAATAATTGATACATGGCAGAGAAGTGCATCGCGATTAATTGCCGTTGCTGCTGGTAGAGAGGCTGCTGAATTAGTTGTTCAAAACTGTCGTTTGGTAAACGTTAATTCACGAGAAATACTCGATGGCTGGGAGGTGGCCGTTGTAAAGGGTCGTTTTGCATACGTGGGACCGAACGCTACGCATTGCGTGGGCGCAAATACTACCGTTTTTGATGCAAAGGGAAAATTCATTATTCCAGGACTATGTGATGGCCATATGCACATTGAAAGTGGGATGTTAACTCCAGCTGAATTTGCGGCGGCAGTAATACCACATGGAACAACGACAATGTTCACCGACCCACATGAGATAGCCAATGTCCTGGGCTTGAGTGGCGTTAAGATGATGCATGATGAAGCAATGATGCAGCCAATTAATATTTTTACTCAAATGCCATCATGTGCACCGTCGGCGCCTGGACTCGAAACCACAGGCTTTGAAATTGGTGCAGAAGAGGTTGCTGAGGCCATGAAGTGGCCTGGAATAATAGGACTGGGAGAAATGATGAATTATCCTGGTGTCATAAATGGCGACCCAAAAATGCTGTCCGAAATGGCTGAAACAATGGATGCAAATAAAACGGTTGGTGGACATTATGCCTCTCCAGATAGAGGTATACCATTCCATGCGTATGTTGCTGGTGGCCCATCAGATGATCATGAAGGTGTCGCTGAGGATGACGCAGTGGCACGTGTTAGGCAAGGTATGCGTTCCATGCTGCGTCTTGGAAGTGCTTGGTATGACGTAGAAAGCCAGATAACCGCTGTCACTGAAAAGGGCTTAGACCCACGCAATTTTATACTCTGTACGGATGACTGTCATTCTGGAACGTTGGTAAATGATGGCCACATGAACCGGGTCGTTCGGCATGCAATAGATTGCGGTTGTGATCCTTTAGTAGCTATTCAAATGGCTACAATAAATACTGCTAGTCATTTTGGAATGGAAAGAGAGCTTGGCAGTATAACACCCGGCAGAAGAGCAGATTTTATTGTGACATCTAGTCTAAGAGAACTTCCCATTGAAAGCGTATTCGCAAGAGGGCAATGTATTGCGGAACATGGAAAACTTCTTACGGATTGTCCGCACTATCCCTGGCCAAGCACCGTAAGAGAAACCGTAAAATTAGGTAAAAAACTTAAAGCTAATGATTTTACAATATCAGCACCTGAAGGGGTATCATCTGTTAAGGCAAAAGTTATTGGGGTTATCGAGAACCAAGCGCCAACAAAATCGCTCGAGTTTGATTTGCCGGTTGAAGAAGGGAATGTGCAAATCACAGAAGGGGTTGCTTACCTATCATTAGTTGAAAGGCATCGGGGGACTGGATCTGTGACAAATGGTTTTGTCTCGGGTTTTGGTTATACAGGATCTATGGCTATAGCCTCTTCAGTTGCGCATGATAGTCATCACATGATTGTCGTTGGCACTGACAGGAAATTAATGGCAGCTGCAGCTAATAGGCTTGGTGAGGTTGGCGGCGGCGTCACTTTGTGGAAAGATGATGCTGAACGTGCACTGGTTGAATTGCCTATTGCGGGATTAATGTCTGATAGCCAAGCAGCAGAAGTAGCAAATAAAGCGCAAGCTATTATCTCTGCGATGATTGATTGTGGGTGTA
>JAAXIY010000047.1 GCA_012270125.1 Paracoccaceae bacterium | reverse complement strand
CACTGTCGATTCTTCGACGCACTTTCCTTAGAAGGTCGTCCACACAACCCAAAAAAAATCATAATCTGCGAACCGCCAATGAGGTTCCCACAACAGCATAATGACAGGTTCTTCCGCAGCTAACGCTGACTTCAATTCTGCCACCATAGCCCCTTCACTACCGCCTGGAATTGGTTCAAATGGCATCTCTATACTTGCGATTATATCTCTAGAACGAGTTCCCCAACTAGCAGGATATGTTATTAATCGGCCTTTTGGGAAAGTTTCAGCTGAGCCAAACGCTTGAGCACATTCATAAAGTGCCTTATAATCTGGTAACCCTGGGCATCTTTCATCCATGTATGGTGGGTAAATCCAACCCTCTTTAGGTGACAGCCCCAATTCTCCAACTACGACAATGTCTCCTTTTTCCACCAAACCATCATACAAGTCGCCAACATTATTTGTCCAAACTTCGGTAGACAGATTTATATTGCCGGAGGCAATGGCGGGATGCTGCGTGATAGCATCAGAAACAACTATCTCTACATTATAACCCATTTCCTTTAGTAGGCCTGCTGCTACGTGTGTTGAAAAGTGCTGACCTGTCCAATCTTGAATTGTTACTTTAATTGGATCATCGCTTTCAGGGATATTACCCGCGAAAAGTGCTTGACCAGATACTATAAAGGCTGTTGCAGCAATGCTGAATAGCTTTGAAATTTTTAACATTTTTTCCTCCCTAAAAATGTACGGTGATTCACTTTGAGCTTCGCTCATTTATCTTTCTAACTGTACATAAAACTTACCATTAGACAAATATTTGTGTCAATGGTTGTTTCTATCGGTTATTACTAATAATATCGAAGTAAAACAGAACGATACTACTGGAGTTGCCTGAATGCGCACAAACACGATCCGAGAGATCAGACGCGGTGAACTTTCTAGAGCAGCCTTTGAGGCGGTTATTAGATATGGCTTACGGAAGACCACACTGGAAAAGGTAGGAAGTATAGCAGGTGTTTCTAAAGGTGTTGTACTTCACCATTTCAAAGATAAAGGCGCGTTGCTCGAGGCGGTTTTCCGTAGATCGAATATGTTGTTAAGTGGATCTGTCGTTGAGCTTTATCGTTACGCAAAAACTCCTTATGAGCGACTTTGGGCAATTATATTTGCCAACTTTTGTGATAGCATATTTAATCGGCCAGTGTGCCAAGCTTGGGTATCTTTAATCTCTGAAGTGCCTCATAACAAAGGGTGCCAACGCGTTCAGCTCATAAATAATGAACGCATCAAAAGTAACCTCATTCATGAGTTGAAACATTTTCTGCCAGAAGATGAGGTACAGGAGGTGGCACGTCATATCGGAGTTCAAATTGATGGCATCTGGGTACGTGCTGGCCTTCTACCTCAAATCATTGATACGAGCACTGCAATATCTGAAATGGAATTTACTATATCGAAGATGCTGCCATATGATGAAGTTAGCGCTGCGAGGCATAAAGAGGCGCGCAAGAAGATCGAAACCGTTGCAGATATTGCTTTAGGATCGAAAATATTTAAAGAAAAATTTCTTACAGTATAAATATATAATATTCAATATTCATGCTGAATTTGTGTCACTGCCTCTTAATGCTAAGAGTGGTTCTAACATGCTTGCTCCGGCAATAAGTAAAACCCCCATAAGTTCGCGGATGCCAAAAGGTTCACCTGCCAAAAGAGCTACTGAAATAGCCCCAACGATAATTTCAGTCATAAACAAAAGTCCCACTATACCTGGACTAAGATACTTTGGCCCCCAAAGTGATGCGTAGGTTCCGGGCAAAACGAGAAGAGCCATAAAAATAAGCAATAACGGCAGCGCTGGTAAAACCTGTTCAATTTTTGGTATTTGACTTGGTGCTAGCAAGAAGGCTGCACCTGCTGAAAAAATCAGAGACCATTGAAAAAATCCGGCAGTCAGTTCAACGGCAGAGTGGCTTTCAGACATTCGGATGCGTACCATTGCAACAGCCCAAAGGAAGCCAGATCCAATACCAAGCCAATCTCCTATATTTTGGGGGATAGGGAAGCGCGCGCCTAGACCAAAAATGGTCAACATCCCAAGTATGGCCAACAACATTGCAATTATACGACTTGGGGTTATTAAATCGCCTAAAAATATTCGGGCCAATATCGTCGCCCATATTGGCGTAAGATAAAATAACAACATTGCACGCACGACATCGGTGTACACGATTGACGTTGAATATAGTAATAGTGCTCCACCTGACAACATCGTGGTAAGCTGTAATGAAATTCCTCCTTGTTTGACATGCTGCCATCGCGATAGGACTATTGGAATAAGGCATATCGTTGGTATTAGAAAATAGACAACAGTAATCCACAGCCCGTTAATACCAGCATCTTCGAGGGCTCTGAGAGGGATCCAAAATAGTCCCCACACTGCTCCAGCATAGAGACACGCGAGTTTAGCTTTGAATTCAACCGAAGTGGAAACATGTAGCATCGCAGTGGCCGCCCTGGCATTAAATTTCCGCAATTAAATTTCAGAAGTGTTGTGATGTTTTGTTTTCAAAATCAGAATTAATTTACACAACTTTTCTGTTGTTTTACAACTAACCATTGGTCAGTATATTGTCAAATAGTAAGTATATATGTAAAATGGTAAACATTAATTATCCATGCGGGTAATGACCAAATTAAAATGCATTGAATTAGTGAAAATTTTTTTGGAAAAGGCCAAAAATGGAATTCGACTACATTATTATAGGCGCAGGTTCAGCAGGCTGTGTTTTGGCTCACCATTTAAGCAGTGATAAAAGTAACCGGATTCTATTGCTTGAAGCGGGACCGGAAAATGGGGCGCTTTCACTTAAAATGCCAGCAGCCGTTTTATCGAACTTGACAAGCACAAAGCACAACTGGGCGTTTAAAGGAGAGCCTGAGCCTGAACTGAATGATCGTGTGATCCAACATGATCGCGGTAAAACTATAGGCGGATCTTCATCCATTAACGGTTTGGTCTTTATCCGTGGGCATGCGTTAGACTACGAAGGTTGGCAACAGGCTGGATGCCCAGGTTGGGGATATGCAGATGTTTTGCCCTATTTTAAACGTATGGAAACCTACGGTGGTGGGGAAGATGATTTTCGTGGCGTGGATGGCCCTCTGCACGTTTACCGCGCGGATCCTCAGGATCCAATCACGTTAGCTTTTATAAAGGCTGGTCAGGAAGCTGGATATCCAATAACAAATGATGTTAGTGGCTATTGTCAGGAAGGGTTCGGTGTCTCGGATCGGACCGTTTATAATGGTGAACGCTGGAGTACTGCACGTGCCTACCTTGATCCAGCTCGAAAGCGATCAAACCTGAAAATTCAAACGCAGTCATCTGTTCAAAAAATTATTTTTGACGGAACCAAAGCGGTGGCGGTGACCTATATGAATGGCAGTGGAGCCTTAAAGAGCGTTCAGGCTAGAAAAGAAATTATTCTAAGTGCCGGTGCGGTTGGATCACCTCATATATTAATGTTATCTGGTATTGGTCCCGCTGCACATCTTCAGGATATGGGAATTGATGTTCTTCATGATTTGCCAGGCGTAGGTCAAAACTTGAATGACCATCCTGATTTTGTCTTGAAGTATAAATGCAAACAACCTGTTTCATTTTGGCCGAAAACAAAGAGGCTGGCCAAACTTGGGGCAGGAATTCAATGGATATTAACACGTCGTGGTATTGTAACATCAAATTTATTTGAAGGTCTGGGCTGTATTCGATCAGGCAAAGATGTGGATTACCCTGACCTTCAGATTATAATATCTCCAATTGCAGTCGATGACTCAACCTGGACCCCACTACAAGAGCATGCCTTTCAAATACATGTAGGGTTAATGCGTGCTCATAGCCGAGGCAGCATCACGTTGCGATCTTCCAATCCGAACGATCCTCCCCATATTTTGGTAAATTATCTTAAAGATGATCGCGACCGAGACAGAATGCGCAAAGGCATCCGCTTGGTTCGGGATATTGTAGATCAACCCGCCTTTTTTGACCTCAAGGGTGACGAGATTTTTCCAGGTTGTGATGTGAAGTCCGATGAGGATCTTGATCAGGTCTTGAGGTCAAATACTACAACACAGTGGCATCTTTCATGCACGGCTCGTATGGGGGCGGCAACAGACAAAGGGGCAGTCGTTGATGCTGGTGGCCGGGTCCACGGTTTGTCTGGTTTGCGGGTCGTGGATGCGTCCATAATGCCCGTTGTTACCAATGGGAATACAAATGCGCCTACAATAATGATGGCTGAAAAACTGAGCGATGAAATCTTAGGACGTGACCCTTTGCCAAGGATTGATGCAAATATATGGCAGGGCACCGAGTTAGAAAATATGCAACTATGATAGATACATAATCGGACAAGGAACAACTGAATGATTGGGTACGTGATGGTTGGCACAAATGACCTGACTAAGGCAACAAAATTTTATGATACTATTTTAGTCCCACTTGGACTTTTGCAAGCTGAACGCACTGCAACTTATACGGCTTACGCTCCAAATGGGTCAAAAGACGCTGTTGAATTCTACGTTACCATTCCCTTCGATCAAAAATTTGCAACACATGGAAATGGAACAATGATTGCGCTTTCAGCCCCAACAATGCTCGCGCTCAAGCAGTTTCATAGACTTGGGCTTTCGAGCGGAGGTACCGATGAAGGTGCCCCTGGCCTCCGTGAAGAAGGAAGTGATGTCAGCTACGCTTATATTCGCGATTTAGATGGCAATAAAATTTGTGCATTTTATAGTGGAGCAGAAAAGCTATCCGCTCATGAATGACCATCCCGCTCTTAATCCTGCCAATATTTTTGCAACTTATCTCGGTAGCAAAGAACTGTCGCCATTTCATAACTGCTACGCAAATGAAAATACGGTATTACGCCTGGCAGCTGGGCGTTTTTATGCCCACCACAACGGAGAGAATGTGACCTCCAGCTATTGGGCACTTAGACAGCATGCAGCGCTTTTTGATGTACCTGAGCGTCCTGTTGAAATTGCTGGCCCTGGTGCTGTTGAATTTTTAGAGTACTTGGTCGCTAGAAATATAAAAGATATGGAAGTAGGTCGTGGGCGTTATGCATTAATATGTACCCATAAAGGTGGTATTTTTATGGATGGGATCCTATTCCGATTAGCTGAGAACCGCTTTTGGTTTGTACATCCAGATGGTGATTTAGATACTTGGCTCTTGGCCAATTGCAATAGCTTTGACGTAAGCGTAAGTGATCCTAAATCTCGAGTGTTGCAGTTGCAGGGGCCCAAGTCTTTTCAGATCATGCATGATGCGACCAAAGGCGCTCTTACTCAAAATTTCAGATACTTTCATTCTGGCTTTTTCAATGTTGATGGTCAGCAAGTCTATGTTTCTCGCACTGGTTGGACTGGTGAATTAGGGTATGAAATTTATACTCTTGGAGAGCAGACAGATTGCCCTCGTCTGTGGAAACACTTGATGCGAAAAGGTGAACCTTTTGGAATGGTTTTTAGTTCGATGCAGGCCATGAACATTCGTAGGATTGAGGCTGGCATTTTGGATAGTGGCAGTGATTTTGACAATTCCATGACGCCCTTTGAAGCAGGTTTGGAAAAATTTGTTGATTTTGATAAAAAAGGTTTCATAGGCCATGATGCATTGAGAATTGCCACTCCAGGAACTCGGTTATTTGGCTTACGTTGTTGTGATGCTATTCCTCATGGTAGTGATCTGATTGTCTGTGATAGTACATCGGTTGGAAAAGTCACCACTGGCGCGTTCTCCCCCTATTTGGATTGTGGTATAGGATATGTCCGATTTGACAAGCCCAGTGACTGGTCCGGCAAAATACTTACATTAAGATCACGTCAATTTGGTGATGTAGCTTGTAAGATCGTCGACCTACCATTTTATGATCAAGAAAAAGCTTTGCCGCGTGGCTTGTAATTGTAAAGAATAGCCAATTAGCTAACTTAATTTTGGCTTGGCCTTGATTATCAGCAATTAAAGCTGCAACTAAAAGTTGGCACAATGCTGTTTCTTGGGTGCTAACCTAAAGAGCGACCTTCAGCCGCGAGTTTACTATTGAGTAACTGACGAACTT
>JAAXIY010000070.1:56871-105486 GCA_012270125.1 Paracoccaceae bacterium | reverse complement strand
CCCATGCGTAACTTCAAAGCAAGAATAAGTAAGCTAGAAAAGAACATTAAGCCCAGAAAGAAGCTGTATAAGATTTACTGGGCTGATGGCACATTTGTTGGCGAATATTGGGCTTAACCCTATTGGGGGATAAAATGGGGAATACAGTTTACCCCTGACCTCTCAAATCTTTGTTATCATTTACTTATTTAAAGGTTGGTGGCGGAAACGAAGGGATTCGAACCCTCGAGACGGTTCCCCGCCTACTCCCTTAGCAGGGGAGCGCCTTCGACCACTCGGCCACGTTTCCACCGACCGGTTTACCTAGGTGTTGAAGTAAGGACAAGGTCTCAAATTAAATTTAGAACAAATTTTTTAAATTAAATATCATCAAGTATTGAATAAAAAATGCATGACATCTCCGTCCTGCACTAAATAGGATTTACCTTCGACACGCATCTTTCCTGCCTCCTTGGCGCCGCTTTCTCCTTGGCAAGTTACATAGTCATCATAAGATATCGTTTCTGCTCTTATAAAGCCGCGTTCAAAATCCCCATGGATAACTCCAGCGGCTTGCGGTGCGAGAGTTCCTTTTTTGACTGTCCATGCTCTTGCCTCTTTTGGGCCACAAGTAAAATATGTTTCTAGCTGCAACAAATTATATCCTGCTCGAATTAACCTGTCTAATCCAGCCTCAGATAATCCCATTTCTCCCAGAAAAAGCTCAGCCTCATCATCTTCTAGTTGACTAATTTCTTCCTCAATTTGCGCACTAATTATAACCGTACCAGCACCTTGTTTTATGGCCATTTTCTCTACTTTTTCAGAAAATAAATTACCATTAGAGGCACTGTCTTCATCAACATTGCAAACATATAGAGTTGGCTTAGATGTCAGTAACTGAAGGTTTTTCCAAGCTTTCTTATCTTCTTCAACAATTGCAACAGAACGCGCTGGCTTTCCTTGTTCAAGTGCATTCATTGCCAGTTGTAAAAGGCGTTCTTGCTCAATGGCTTCTTTGTCACCACCTCTTATTTTTCGAACAAGACCCTCTTTTCTTTTTTCAATACTTTCCATATCGGCAAGCATAAGCTCTGTCTCAATCGTCTCAGCATCTTCCACAGGATCAACTCGGTCATCCACATGGGTCACGTCGTCATCTTCAAAGCATCTCAAAACATGAGCTATGGCATCAACTTCTCGAATATTTGCCAAGAATTGATTACCCAAACCTTCACCTTTAGATGCGCCCTTTACAAGGCCAGCAATATCTACAAACGTCATCCTGGTGGGGATAATTTGACTAGACTTAGCAATTTGCGCCAACGTATCGAGACGGTTGTCTGGAACCGCAACTTCACCCACATTCGGCTCTATAGTGCAAAATGGAAAATTAGCGGCTTGAGCAGCTGCTGTCTTTGTGAGTGCATTAAATAGTGTAGACTTTCCTACATTTGGAAGGCCCACTATTCCCATTTTGAAGCCCATTGAAAAACCTTACTTTACCTGTTCGGCCAGCTTCTAAATCTTGTCTCATGCCAAAGCAAGCAAAATAGAGAGTTATTGAGCTCTCCTAGGCCAAAAGTTCGTAACGATTAAATTTGCCTTCAAACAAGGTAAGGATTGATTTCTTCAAAAATTTTAGGCAATTGGAAAAGGAGTGCATTGGAGATCCAAGATGACTAGAATTGAGCAAACTTTCAAAAAGTTAAAAGCTGACAATAAGAAAGCTTTTGTCTCTTATATCATGGCTGGTGATCCTGATTTTAAAACATCTTTGGAATTAGTTATGGGACTCCCGGATGCAGGAGTTGATATTATTGAATTAGGTCTCCCGTTTACTGATCCAATGGCAGATGGCCCAACTATACAACTAGCTGGCGGCCGGTCGCTCGATAACGGAATGACACTTTTGAAGACGTTGGAATTAGCAAAAAAATTTAGAGAGAAAAATGATAGCACGCCTATCGTTTTAATGGGCTACTACAATCCAATTTATAGTCACGGTGTCGAAAAATTTTTGATTGATGCAAAGGCAGCAGGAGTAGACGGACTTATAGTTGTTGATCTTCCACCTGAGGAGGATGATGAACTTTGCATACCCGCTCAAGCAGCTGGTATAAATTTTATTAGGCTTGCCACCCCTACTACTGACGAGCACCGATTACCTAAAGTTCTGCAAAATACCTCTGGCTTCGTTTACTATGTTTCGATTACTGGCATAACAGGAGCTGCTGAAGCTGAGGCTAGAGACGTTGGACCTGAGGTTGCCAGAATTCAAGAAAATAGTGGTTTGCCAGTAGTCGTTGGATTCGGCATTAACACCCCACAAAAAGCAAAAGCAATTGCAGAAGTTGCTGACGGTGCTGTGGTAGGTTCTGCTATTGTATCAGAACTAGCCAAAGGCAAAAAAGTGTCTGAAGTTTTAGGGTTCGTCAAGTCACTAGCTGATGGTGCGCATTCAGCATAATTTCAAAATGAGTAATGATTATGGCTACTATTACAAATATTGAAGATTTAAAAAAAATTTATAAGCGCCGTGTGCCAAAAATGTTTTATGACTATGCTGAAAGTGGTAGTTGGACAGAGCAAACCTTTAGAGATAATGTTAGCGACTTTGAGAAGTTAAGATTTCGACAGCGCGTTGCCGTTGACATGACTGGCAGAAGCACCGCTACTAAAATGGTTGGTGAAGATGTAACCATTCCTGTAGCACTGGCTCCGGTTGGGCTAACTGGAATGCAGCATGCTGATGGGGAAATTCTGGCAGCTCGATCAGCAGAAAGGTTTGGAGTGCCCTTCACACTTTCAACAATGTCAGTTTGTTCGATCGAAGATGTGGCGGAACACACAAGCAAACCTTTTTGGCTTCAATTATACATGATGAAAGACACAGATTACATTTCAAGACTTATTCAACGTGCTAAAGATGCCAAAGTATCAGCCCTTGTTATAACACTTGATTTACAAATCCTTGGGCAGCGTCATAAGGATCTAAAAAACGGTTTATCCACACCACCAAAATTAACATTGAAAACGATGGCTAATCTGGCAACAAAATGGCGTTGGGGCTGGGGTATGTTAGGCACCAAGCGACGTTTTTTTGGAAATATTGTTGGCCATGCTACGAATGTAACAGACACAACCAGTTTATCTTCTTGGACCGCAGAACAATTTGACCCAAGTTTAGACTGGGAAAAAGTTAAGAAAATCAAAGATGAGTGGGGTGGGAAAGTTATCCTAAAGGGTATTTTGGATGCAGAGGATGCCAAAATGGCTCTCAATGTCGGTGCAGATGCAATAGTTGTATCTAACCATGGAGGACGTCAATTAGACGGTGCGATTAGTTCAATTAAAGCACTGCCTTCAATACTCGACGCAGTGGGAAACAAAATTGAGGTTCACATAGACGGTGGTATAAGAACGGGCCAAGATATTCTCAAGTGTATGGCTATGGGAGCAAAAGGTACTTATATTGGTCGTGCTTACACTTATGGTTTGGGGGCTCTAGGCGAACAAGGCGTTACAAAAACGCTGGAAATTCTTCAAAAAGAATTGGATGTAACAATGGCCTTGTGCGGAGAGCGAGACATTTTGAATGTAAATAGAAATAATTTACTTATTCCAAAGGACTTTATTCCAGAATGGCTATAATAGCCAAGAGCAAATCAAAAACATTAATCAAAGTCTTTTCAATCTGAATTTTTAAGTCTATAGAGCGTCATTCACGCGAGGCTACAGCCTTGGAGGAGCCTCGCCCTAATTAAATGGAGATACAAATGGCTGGTGAGATACCTGATCTTATAGCTCATGAACGTACGGGGACAGGCAAGGGCGCCGCTCGTCAAGCAAGACGCAATGGCATGGTTCCAGGCGTCGTATATGGAGGCGGGGTTGACCCTGTTTCAATTCAAATACCTTTTAACGACTTGCTTAAAAGGCTTAAGGCGGGGCGTTTTCTATCGACGCTCTTCAATCTAAAAGTAGAAGGCCACGATGACGTACGCGTTATATGTAGAGACGTTCAACGCGATGTTGTAAAGGATCTACCAACTCACCTTGACTTAATGAGATTGAGAAGAGCTTCAAAAGTTAATTTATTTATACCGGTTGAATTTATTAACGAAAACGATGCACCTGGCCTAAAGCGGGGTGGTGTTTTAACTGTCGTAAGACCAGAGGTCGAGCTTATTGTGACAGCGAGTGAAATTCCAGAAAATATAACAATAGATCTTACAGGCCTGAACGTTGGTGATGTTATTACTATTTCGAGCGTCACTCTCCCTGAGGGAGCTAAACCTACTATCGACCGAGACTTTGTTATTGCAAATATTTCTGCTCCTTCAAGCTTGAAATCAGCTGATGATGAAGGTTCTGAGGAGACTGAAGATCAAGTTGAAGAGACTACTGAAACCACTGAAGAAGAGGCTTCTGAGGAATAAAGTCAACGACATATGTTTGTTAAAGGCCTCGTCTTAATCGGGGCCTTTTTTGTAAATAAATAATTTTAACTTTATTTTTTATTTGCCTTATACTGATCTTGAGCAAGAAATTGTGTTACTGAAAGTAAAAAATGAAATTATTCGTTGGTCTAGGAAATCCGGGACAACAGTACCAGATGAACCGCCATAACATTGGTTTTATGGTGCTAGATGAAATAGCAAATACTCACTCTTTTGGTCCTTGGCGATCCAAATTCAGCGGTCATTTTTCTGAGGGTCTACTCGGAAACAAAAAAACGTTACTACTCAAACCATCAACTTTTATGAACCTATCGGGCCAATCGGTTGGTGAATTATCTAGATTCTACAAAATTGACCCCAAAAATATAATTGTTTTTCATGATGAACTGGATCTTGCCCCTGGCAAATGCCGCTTTAAATCAGGTGGAGGTCACGCCGGGCATAATGGACTAAAATCAATCCATAGTCACATAGGTGACAATTACCAACGTGTAAGACTAGGAATTGGGCATCCAGGTCATAAAGACCTTGTATCAAAATATGTTTTAAACAACTTTTCTAATGAGGATCAGAAATGGCTAAGAGAGTTATTAGCAAAAATTTCAGAAAGCTGCATTCACTTAGCCAATAACAAACCAGATAAGTTTATCAATCAAATTGCTTCAACACTTGGAAATAAAAAAGGAGCAGGCGAGAAAAGTAACGAAATAAAAGTTGAAAAAACATCGATAAAAAATAACTTCAACCAGGAGACAAAAGATGAGCAAAAATCCACACTGCAGAAGTTATTAGATAAATTTAATAGGAAGTAAGTCATTTGTTTGCAAAAGATAAATCAGAGAATGTTCTTGGGGAGGCTTTAGAAACCTGTTCAGAAAGTCCAAAAACTGGTTTTTTTCGCGATGGTTTCTGCAATACCTGCGACGCTGATCAAGGAAGCCACACAGTATGCGCTATAATGACGGCAGAATTTTTGGCTTTTTCGAAATATGTGGGAAATGATTTATCAACACCACGGCCTGAATTTGAATTCCCAGGATTAAAGGCAGGTGACAGTTGGTGTCTATGCGCGAGTAGATTTCTACAGGCTCATTATGAAGGTTGTGCTCCTAAAGTTAACCTAAAAAGCACCCATAAAAGAGCGACTGAAATTGTTCCACTAGAAATATTAGAAATATATGATGGCTCGATATAAGCCCTTAACAAAAGTATCATACAGCTCTTTTATCAATTAGATATTTTTCACACAGACTGATAAATCGATATCAACTTATTGACCGCCTCTTCTGGGGTAAGATCTTCACTAACCCCTTCTCGTCTGGAGGTAAGCTCAACTACACCGTTTTTCAATCCGCGGGGCCCAACAGTTATTCTCCAAGGAAGACCGATTAAGTCCATAGTGGCAAATTTTCCTCCTGCCCTTTCATTTCGATCATCATATAAAGGATCAAGGCCAGCGTTTGTTAGTCTTTGGTAAATATCCTGGCAAGCGTCATCCGCTTCTAAATCACCTTGTTTTAAATTTACTATGCCGCAATGGAAAGGCGTAACACCTTCGGGCCACATAATACCTTTCTCATCATGGTTAGCCTCTATAATCGCTCCAACTAAGCGGCTCACACCTATTCCATGGCTGCCCATATGTACCGGCGAATTATCTCCATTGGCATCTGTTACAGTGGCCCCCATTGCTTCCGAATATTTTGTTCCAAAATAAAATATTTGCCCAACTTCAATGCCTCGTGCCTTACGCTGTCTTTCCGGTGGAATTTTTTCAAATACCGAAGGCTCATGGGTTTCATCCGTTCTGGCATACAGAGAAGTAAATTCATCTAGTACCGACTGGCATGCTGAGTGGTCATCATAATCAATTTCACGATTTCCAAACTTTAAGTCGGTAACTTGGCTGTCATAAAATACTTCAGACTCTCCTGTTTCAGCCAAAACTAAAAACTCATGCGTGTCCTCGCCGCCTATTGGACCGCTATCGGCACGCATGGGAATAGCTCTCAATCCCATTCGCTCATATGTTTTTAAATAACTGACAAGATGACGATTATAAGAATGAAGAGCATCCTCTTTGGTCAAATCAAAATTATAACCATCTTTCATATAGAATTCTCGACCTCTCATAACCCCAAATCTGGGGCGTATTTCATCTCTAAACTTCCATTGAATTTGATATAAGGTGAGCGGCAAATCTTTGTAACTGCTTATGTGGCTTCGAAAGATATCCGTCACTAATTCTTCTGCTGTTGGGGTGAACAATAAGTCACGATCATGCCGATCCTTCATTCTGAGCATCTCTTGACCATAATCATCATAACGGCCACTTTCCCGCCATAATTCAGCTGATTGAAGTATTGGCATTTGGATGGCTTGATGCCCAGCACGTTGTTGCTCTTCGTGAATTATATTCTCTAAACGTCGAAGAACTTTAAAACCCAAAGGTAGCCATGAATATATTCCAGCTGTAGCCTGCTTTATTAATCCAGCCCGCAGCATCAACCTATGACTAACAATTTGGGCTTCTGCCGGGTTTTCCTTCAATACGGGAATAAAGTATCGAGATAGACGCATAAATTTTCCAAACTATTTCTTAATTACAGAACATGTAACGGCATCATAAAACCTGTACAAGCCTCAGATCACGTTTTCATACTTGCATGCCATTCATTAGTAGCTCACATTAACCGTATAAAACCAATTTGGAGGGATTATGAGCTTTTCAGTTCGCCAACAAATGATTTTTTGGGGAGTTTTATTGTTATCTGCAGTTATTCTGCTCACTTACCTAGGGAATATTTTGTTACCATTTATAGCTGGAGCAGCTCTGGCCTACCTACTTGACCCATTAGCAGATCGATTGCAACATATTGGATTTAGTAGAATATGGGCGGTAATTTTAATATCGGCTATTTTTGTTCTTCTATTTGCTCCGATAGCAGTATTCATTTTTATAAATTTGGTTGATCAACTTACAAAACTGGTAACCGCTGCCCCCGCAATCTCAGAAAAACTCACTGCAGTAATCAATGGAACATTGCCCTCAAAATTCAGCCAGTCATTCAATTTAGATGAAACCAATTTACCTTTAGGTGAGTTTTTAAATTCCACAATTATTGTACTAATGTCGAGTATAGTTAAATCCTTTTCATCGCTTGTAAGCATCGCTGGCTTAGTTTTAATAACCCCTATTGTTACAATTTATTTATTGATAGACTGGGATAGACTGACAGGTAAAATCAACGCGCTGCTTCCACTAGATCACGCAGATACAATTAGAAATTTATTTCGTGAAGTGCATGAAGTTATCTCTGGTTTTATTCGAGGAATGGGCTCTGTTTGCTGTATTCTTGGCGCCTATTATGCTATCTCGCTAATGTTTTTGGGTCTAGATTTTGGTTTAATTATTGGTGTTTTTGCAGGTTTACTAACCTTCATACCATATTTGGGAGCTATTCTAGGCGGAGTTCTCGCAATCGGGCTTTCTTTGGTTCAATTCTGGGGTGAATGGAATACCATCTTATTCGTAATTGGAGTTTTTGCAGTTGGTCAAATTGTTGAAGGAAATTTTTTAACTCCCAGACTTGTAGGAGGTTCAGTTGGTCTCCATCCTGTCGCACTTCTTTTAGCTCTGTCCATATTTGGTTCTCTATTTGGTTTAATCGGTATGCTGGTTGCAGTTCCAATAGCAGCATCTATCGGTGTGTTGCTAAAGTTCCTTATTAATCAATACTTAAAGAGCCAAGTTTATATTGGCAAAAGTAAATAATAGGGTATTAACTTTATGGCGGAGCAAATTGGTCTGAGCCTACCAGTTCAATCTTCTAGTGGTATTGATGATTTTTTATTATCAGACTGCAATTCAATGGCCGTAAGTCTACTAGAAGATTGGGAAAATTGGCCAAATTTAAAGCATACACTTTCTGGTCCTGCAGCATCAGGGAAAACTCATTTAGGTCGCATTTGGGCGAAACAAACTAATGCTTTTTTCCTCGATGCAAAAACTCTTAAAATTAGTGATGTTGATAGGATAGCAACAACTCCCTTAGCGATAGATAATGTATCAGAAATGAAGGCAGTAAGTGAACTGGAAGAAGCACTTTTCCATGTGCATAATCTTTTGCAAGAAAGAAAACTTCCGTTTCTGCTTATTGGAACAGGGTCTCCACAATTCTGGAATATTTCTCTTTCAGATTTAAACTCGAGAATACAAGGTGCTAGAAACGCACAAATTAATGAAATAGACGAAAAGCTATTTCCGTTGCTTATGGCAAAACTTTTCGCAGATAGGCAAATGTATCCAAGCCCCGATGTTTTTGAATATCTGAACAGGCGAATTGATAGGTCTTTTTCGTCTATTAATATTATCGTTGAGAAAATTGATCAGATCTCAATAGAAGAAAAGCGACCCATAACCAGATCACTTGTAAGTAAAATATTAAAAAATTTGTAAATAAATTCTTTTCATTTCCTCAAAATCACCTTTTAGTAATGGTTGGGAATTTTAAATTTTCAGGATGCACCATATGGTAGAAATCTTACAAGATTTTAAACCTTTTTTTGGGATCAAACAAACGGGTATCCCTGATGTTGGAGCCCTACATTATTTGCAGAAACTAGGGGTCATAGATATTGGATCCAATTCGGTACGCATGGTCGTATTTGATGGCGCTGCTAGATCGCCATCATATTTCTATAATGAAAAAATTTTATGTGGACTGGGTCTGGGCCTGATTAGTTCTGGAAAACTCAATGAAGAAGGTAAGATGAGGGCTATTTCAGCAATTGAAAGATTCGTGAGTATTGCAGAGGCTATGGAAGTCCCTCAATTGACTTTGATCGCTACGGCTGCAGTAAGAATGGCATCCGACGGACAAGCTTTCTGTAAGGAGATTACAAAAAAGACTAAAAAAGAAGTTAAAATTATCAATGGCCTTGAAGAGGCTCGCTTATCAGCGCAAGGAGTAATGCTAGGGTGGCCTGGAGCTTACGGGTTAATTTGTGATCTGGGTGGATCATCCATGGAATTAGCAGAAATTAACAGAGGAACTGTAGGCAAATGCACCTCTTCTGAAATGGGACCGCTCATTTTAAAAGATATGAAAGGCGGGAAAAAAAATAGAAAGCAGCACATAAAGTCGACAATTTCTGAGCTCGCAGCTAAAATAGGACCACAACATAACCGTCTTTTTCTGGTTGGTGGTGCTTGGAGAGCTTTTGCAAAAATAGACATGCTACGCAGAGGGTATCCCCTCCACGTGATGCATGAATATCGAATTTCAGTAAATTCAGTTAGAAAAACAGCAAAATTCATTGAGAGTAACAAACTTGACGAAATTCGTGTCAAATGTGGCATCACGGCAGCAAGAATAAAACTTGTACCAATTGCCTCGGAAATTCTCACTCGTTTAGTAAGTGCTTTTAAACCTAAAGACATAGCTATTTCTAGCTATGGAATTCGCGAAGGGCTATTATATGAAAACATGCCGCAAGAGTTGCGAGATAGAGATCCCCTCATAGAAGCATGTTATTTCTCGGAAGCAAAAGATGCTCGCATACCAGGTTCTGGAAATCGCCTTTACAAATTTGTACTTCCTTTATTTTCAAGCCCTAACTCAGACTTAAAGCGTTTAATACATGCAGCATGCTTACTGCATGATGTAAGTTGGAGGGCACATCCTGATTACAGGGCTGAGGTTTGCTTTGATAATGCTACAAGGTCAAATTTAGGAGGCTTGAAGCACTCAGAACGAATATTCCTTGGTATATCACTTATGTACCGTTACCGAAATAAGCCAGCAGGATCACAATTTGAAAAATTAATTTACCTTCTCGAACCAGATTTAGTTCAAAAGGCTGAAATCTTAGGAAAAGCAATGCGCCTTGGCGCAATGTTGTGGGTAAATGACAGCCAACAGCCAGCTTATTTACATTGGAAGCCAAGAGCTAAAAATTTAACCTTAACCCTCAATCCTTATGGTAAAAGCTTATTTGGGGAAGTTGCTGAGGCTCGCTATCGATCCCTAGCTAACTCTCTGAAGGCTAAGGACTATACGATCAAAATCATAAAATGAAAATTCTGATAAATTATCAAATAAAGTCTTTTTTGATACTTTCAAAAGCCTCATTGATCTGAATAATTCTTTTTTCTGCCAGATTTATTGCCTCTTCTGGCAAACCTCGGGCAATCATACGGTCAGGATGATAGGTGCGTACCAAATCACGCCAGGCACCTCTTATCATTTCAAAATTATCGTTTATGTTTACACCAAGAATAGTATACGGATCAGGCTCCATGTTGGGAACACATCGCGCGCGAATGGCTTTGAATTGAGCATCTTTTAAACCAAAAATAGAACTAACATTTGATAGAAATTTATCTTCATTGGGATGGTAATTGTTGTCCGCTGTAGCAATATGAAATAACCCTTCCAACAGATCGACTAGTGTTTGATGCCCCTCGCCAAACATAGAGGAAATTCTCTTTGCATAAAGCTCATAACCAGTAACATCTTGCCTGGCTAAGTTAAAAACACGAGCAGCATTGCTTTCTTCACCACTAGGAATTCGAAATACTTGTCTGAATGCCTTAACCTCTCCAGGTGTCACAAAGCCGTCAGCTTTGGCCATCTTGGCACCCAGAGCAATCACAGCGATCGTAAATGCTATTGAACGCTCTGGTGGAGCTTTGAGTTTATCAAAGACACTTGATAAACTCTCTCCTTTCGCAAGAGCTTCAATCGCTTTAATTATTCGGGCCCAAATCGACATTGGTATGTCCTAGAACTAAAAAACTGATTACAAATTTTTTTTCATCAAAACTAAATCGATAAAACTATCAAACTTATACCCTACTTCCGGTAATCGAGCGACAATTTTAAAATCGATAGCCTCATGAAATTTGATTGCCTCAACATTGAGTGCACTCACACCTGCCCACATTGAATTTATATCTCGGCTTTTTGCGTGAGCACACAATATATCCATTAATTTTTTGCCAACCCCAAGTCCTTTTGCTTCTGCAGAGACAATAATGGTGTGCTCCATAGAATATCGATACCCTACTCCTGCTCTTAACTGATCATAACTGGCAAACCCGATGACTTTATCATTTTTAGATGCAATCCAAAATTCATGCCCTTTTTTTCGCCGAACTTCGATTAAATCACAAATATCTTCTTTGGTTTTCTCAGATGAATTAAAAGTAACGAGAGAATTTTTTATATACGGGTTCCAAATCTCCATGATTTGCTCAACATCTGATAATTTTGCTGGCCTTACGTTCATTTTAAAATCACCTTTCCCGAAGGTGTTTCTATATGAGCTTCAAATGATATTTGCTGAGAAAATTTAACCCGTATTCTTTCATCAAATAATATTTTTTTAATAATAGAACTTAAATCTTCAGCAAACGGTGTATTGATAACAAAACGGTCTAATCGACAACCATTGTCAGACAAGCTTAAAGTGGGGTGTCTTGTAGATCCCCAATTAATAAGGGCTGGCGCAGCTCCTTCTAAGGGCATTTTTCCCTTATCTGGAACGGTGAAATCCCATTCAAGATTATCTCTAGAGAGTCTTTGAATTTCACCAGGTTTATCCCAAATGTTTGGCAAAAGACTTAAAATATTTGTCGTGTTAGCAATCCAGGTTACAATCCGAGGCTCACCACTAAAATTATCAAGGTTAAACCATCTTGGTTGCTGTAGTGGTGTCGCAAGCGGGTTGATAGCAATGACTTCTAAATAAACGTCATCTAACCTAAATAAGCGATTGTGCGTACCAAATATCTTGTGTTCACCACCGTTTGAAAACGGATACTTTAATTTCTTCTCTAGATTTTTGACAGTATCGTCTAAATCTACCGTAGCGATCGCAAAATGATCAAAATTAATTTCTAGTTTTGTTTTCATTAAACTTTAGTCTGTGGCACCGTAGGTGTCATTTCTTTCCTTTTAATAACAGCCTCTCGCCAAGACATAAATGTGATAGAGCACAAAATTAATCCTCCTCCCATTATAACAAAAAGATCTATATCCTCACCAAAAATAACGGAACCTACAAGAACCGCCCAAACTAATTGAAGGAAAGTAGCTGGCTGGGTAACTGAAACTGGCGCTGCCGCGAATGCTAGTGTCATTGTGTAATGACCTGCCGTGGCAAAACATGCTACGGCGAAAAGTATCAATAACTCTGCTAAAGTTGGAGTTACCCAATTTAACAATGCCATTGGAGCTAGTCCAATAGTTACATAAATTGAAAGCATAACTACAACAACAGAAGCAGTCGTTCTTCCACTGGTATGTTTGGCAATTAAATACGAAGAAGCAAAAAATAATGCTGTAAATATCATCGCAATGTGACCTATGCTTATGTCTCTGAAGCCGGGTCTTAGTATAAGAAATGCGCCTAAGATTGCGACTAAAATAGCTAGAATCCGGCGCAAAGCTAAAGCTTCGCCCAAGAATATCGCAGCACCGAGAGTAACATAAATGGGCGACATATAATTCATAGCGGTCACATCAGCTAAAGGTATTCGTGACATAGCAAAAAACCACAGTACTACCCCAACAGTATGAACCACTCCCCGAGCAGCAAATAAAATAAATAATCCCCGGTCTGGTAAATTCTGTGAGAAATCTTTCAACATCGGTAAAAGCAATACTAGACCAAGGGCATATCGCAAAAACGCCGCTTCAGCTGCAGGTATTCGTGTTCCCATAAATTTAACGAGAGCCGTTACGCCAAGGAAACATATCCCTGTTACAACCATCCAGAAAACGCCGGTAAGATTTTGTGATTTATGTTGTACAAGTATTTTGTTCATTAAGCTTAACTGTCATAAACAAGAGAAAAAGCAATGCTCCACATGATTAATCCAATAATTGCGTCCAATATCCGCCACGAAAATGGATGCTTAAAAAAGTCTGATAGAAATTGAGCACCAAAACCAAGTGAATAAAAAAACATGAAACTAGAAACAATTGCACCGGCAGCAAAATACATATTTTCAGAATATTGTGTTGAAGCAATTCCTAAGAGAATAACAGTATCCAGATAAACATGTGGGTTCAACCATGTTAGTAATAGACACACGAGAACTGCATCTTTCAAGGAAGTCACTTCTCCTTCAGCCAAAAGGACGCGTCCCCCTTTGAGAGACTTTAAAAGGGATCGAAGCCCATACACGAATAAAAACGCTGAGCCTGCATATTTCATAAAAATCAAAAAGAATGGGGCTTTGCTAACAAGAACGCCCAAACCAGAAACGCCAGCAATAATGAGCAAAGCATCTGAAAAAGCACATACGGAGCACAAAATAAACACATGCTGCCTAAGCAAACCTGCCCTTAAGATAAATGCGTTTTGGGCGCCAATCGCTACAATTAAAGAAAGTCCTAAACCAAACCCCGCTAGAAAAGTATTCATTGCGATATCTGAGACATTACCTCATCGTTGATTTCAAAATTTGTCGTAACACGCTGAACGTCATCATCATCTTCAAGTGCATCAATTAATTTCATAAGTTTTTGCATACCGTCTATGTCTAGCTCTGTTGTGGTATTAGGTTTCCAGACCAATTTCGTGGATTGGCTCTCGCCTAACTCACTTTCCAAAGCCGCTGCCACATCACTTAAATCTGTATCAATACACCAAATGATATGCCCATCTACTGAGCTCTCAACATCCTCAGCCCCAGCCTCGATAGCTGCCATCATAACAGTATCATCGTCTCCAACCTCCAATGAAAATATTATTTCACCCTTTCTTTCAAACATAAAACCAACAGATCCAGTCTCACCCAGATTTCCTCCATTTTTGGAAAAAATAGATCGAACATTCGACGCTGTACGATTTTTATTGTCTGTCATGGCCTCGACTATGACTGCTATTCCATTAGGTCCATAACCTTCATATCTTATTTCTTCGTAATCATCCCCATCCCCAGCCGTTGATTTTTTTATAGCTCTTTCAATTACATCTTTAGGAACTGAATTTTGTTTCGCTTCTTTAACGGCTAGCCTCAAACGAGGGTTTTTTTCCGGGTCGGGGTCACCCATTTTAGCAGCAACAGTAATCTCTTTTGACAATTTTGAAAAAAGCTTGGAGCGTGCAGCGTCTTGCCTGCCTTTTCTATGTTGAATATTTGCCCATTTTGAATGACCTGCCATGGTACCTCTCAAACAAATTCTCGTCTTTTTAGTATCTCAATCGCTTATGAGCAAGACCGATAACCTTTTAATGATCAATGTTTACTTTTTTAACACCTAATTTTGCTGCGATCTGGGTTTGACTAAGGCCATTCCTAAGATCATGCATGCTAAGGACATCCAAATAAACTTCGAATGTACTTCATCCAATATCAACATGGACCATAATACTCCTGCTAAAGTAACAAAATAGCTGACTTGTGCCGAGAATACTGAACCCACTTTGGTAACCAACCAAACGTAAGTTGCGTACACTACGCCATGTATTACGGAAGAAAAAAGTATTGCATAGTGGGCTGAACTCCATTGGACAAAAGGATTTACAAATTGGTTGGACAAAAGAGCTAGTGGAAATGTGACAAAACACCCTATGATTGAAGCACCTAAAAGCACCTCAATAGGAGAACTATTGCCCGTTCCGAACTTGGCAACAAAATTACCCTCAAGACCATAAAACATGGGCGCTATCAGTGCTATTGGAATAACCCAAGCAACACTGGGGTCTGGTAACGCTGCTTTAGGAGCAATTAGCAGATAAACCCCCAGAAAACCAAAAATAATCCCTAGTAGACGCAAAAACCCAAACTTATCTATTCCAAACAACAAGGCAATGGGAAAGGCAAACATCGGCACAGTAGCAATCAAAATTGAAAGAATGCCTCCTGGTAAATAAGAGGCGGCAATTAGGGAAGCTGAATTAGGAAATATTGTTCCAATGAAAGCGATCACGCAGAATACTCTGAGAGAACTTCTTGCAAGCGAGAGTTTTTTATTTAAGAAAATTTGCCTTAAACCAAACACCACCACGATGATAAAAAACTGCCAGAAGATTATTCCTAAATGACCAAAACCAGTTTTTACAGAAATTACAGTTAAGGGTATGGTTAACCCCCAACCACAGCCAAGAATAATTAATACAACATAAGGCCAGATGAAAGCCATACCGACTAAGTTGAGCTTAGGCAGCCGCCCAAACGCAGCATTTCTATGGAGTTAGCCAATCCTGACTTATCGTCTGTTTCTATGATTGCGCCACAGATTGTTCCTTCGCCATCAGCTGGCATAAAACGCTCCTTTGGCATTCCTGTTATAAAACGTCGTAAAGGCTCTGACTTGTCCATGCCTATAATGCTGTTAAAACTTCCACACATTCCAGCATCTGATTGATAGGCCGTTCCTTTTGGTAATATCATTGCATCAGATGTTGGGACATGAGTATGCGTACCAATAACAGCAGAAACGCGACCATCGCAAAAATGACCCAATGCCATTTTTTCCGAAGTCGCCTCACAATGGATATCTATAAGAGATGCTTGCACTCCACCACCCAATATATTTTTTCTTAATATTCCATCAATTTCAGAAAATGGATCATCAAAGGGTCGCTTCATGAAAACCTGGCCCAGAACTTGTGACACTAATATCTTTCGTCCCCTTTTGTCTGAATAAACTCTAGATCCGCGTCCTGGAGCTGTTTTTGAGAAATTCAACGGCCTTAATATGCGACTTTCTTCCTCTATGAAAGAAAGCATTTCCTTTTGGTCAAAAGCATGATCCCCTAGCGTGATACAATCAGCTCCAACGTCTAATAACTCTTTTGCGTGTTTGACGTTCAAGCCCATACCGCTCGTTGCATTTTCAGCATTAATAACTGTGAAATCAATATTATTTTTCTTAATTAGCGAAGGGAGATGATTTAGAACTGCCGAACGACCTGAACGGCCCACGACGTCTCCAAGGAACAAGATTTTCATCAGCTTCAACTACATTAGAAAAAAAATATTTCAAGAGTTTATTTAGTAATTTTTATTTCTATTATTTCTTTCTCAGTTACGATAACATCCATCCTTTGATCCGTTGGTTCCAAAGGTAATGTATCAAATTCTTGCTGTGAATAAGCAAAACCAATAGCCATCGTTGCTTGTTTTGATCGCAAGTACTCTAAAGTCCGATCGTAAAAACCCCCGCCATATCCTAAACGACCTCCATTTCGATCAAAGCCTACCATAGGAATTATTAAAACTTCTGGTTCAAAATAATATGAATTCACAGGCACTTGAACATTGAAAGGGCCTTTTTCCAAAGCGCAACCTGGTTCCCATTTAGAAAATTTAAGTGGTGATGTGTTTTTCTGAATAACTGGAACACCCACTAAACTATGGGCTGAAGCTTCTTCCATAGAGGAAAGAGGATTGATTTCTGTCTTTATGGGAAGATAACCAGAAATTGGAACTCCTCGGTAACCAGCCAGTACAGAAGAAAGCAAAGCGGCTGAATTTCCAATGTCGGATGTGAAGGCCGCATGCCTTTTGCTAAAAGCCAGTTTTCGAATTTTTTTCTTTAACTCTTGTTTCATATAACAAGCCATTCGTTAGAAATTTTAAAGGACAGTCATGAATTTAATTCATCAAGGGCACTTTTATGTAATCGCTCATTGGAGGCGGCAACAATTCTGCCACCATTAAAAGGTGGTTTTCCATCCCAAGTTGTGACAACGCCACCAGCTGCCTCTATAACGCATGCTGGGGCAGAAATATCATATGAGCTCAAACCTGCTTCTATGACAAGATCAGCCGTACCCATTGCAACGAGAGCATATCCATAGCAATCAAGTCCATATCTCGTAAGCTTAGCCTTTTGAGAAACCTTCTGAAAAGCATTTCTCTCAGTATCAGTTCCAACTTCGGGAAAAGTTGATAGCAAAATTGCATTCTCAATTTCTTCGACATTACTAGTCTTCAAAATTTGTTTATCATTTTGCTTAGCATATTCTGCTATACCGAGCCCCCCCCAAAATCTTTCTCCAATAAAAGGCTGATCTATAATCCCAAAAATTGAGCCCTTTCCAATCTTTTCAACGGAAATCAGTACGCCCCATGTTGGCGCCCCTGCCATGAATGCTCGCGTACCATCAATTGGGTCTAGAACCCATCTATACAGACTATCACCTTTTAACTCGCCAAACTCTTCACCAAACACCCCATCGTTAGGGCGTCGTTGTTTTAATTCGGTTATCATGGCTCGTTCAGCGCTCTTGTCTGCATCAGTCACAGGGTCAAAACCATTAAAGGTTTTATTTTCAGCTACAAGAGACCTAGATCGAAATAGAGGTAAGATAGCCTCTCTGGCTGCGTCAGCCATAGCATTAGCCGTGTTAATTATATTTTTACCTTCAGTGGTTTGAAAATGAAGAGCGTTAGACATGGAGCACCTGTACCTTAGACGCTAATTAACAATTAATTAAGGGTATAACAAATGCCTATTTCACTATCTTTACAAAGTTTTAAACTTTAACCAATGTTGCAAAAAGTACCTTTTCAAAAATAATAAAAATTTGGTTTAATTAATTTATAGTGCAAATTCCAAGGATAAGATATTGAAAGCATTTCAAGTTACAGATTTTGACAGCAATCCAACCATAGAAGATATCCCAAAGCCAACTCCCACTCCCAACCAAATAAGAATTAAAATTATGGCATGCGGGTTGAACTTTGCAGACTTGCTTATGCAAAACGGGAGTTACCAAGACACACCAGAACTTCCTTTTGTTCTTGGAATGGAAGTATCTGGTATTGTCGACGAAGTGGGGTCTAAAGTTAAAAATTTTTCAATAGGTGAAAGAGTTGCAGTTTTCGGAGGCCATGGAGGATTAGCAGAATATGGATGCTTTGATGCGTTAAAATGCTTTCAAATTCCTGATGATATGGATTTCAATGATGCTGCCGCTTTCCAGATAGCCTATGGTACAAGTCATTTGGCACTAGAATACAAAGCTAAAGTTAAACCAGGGGAAACTATACTCGTTTTAGGAGCTTCAGGAGGCGTTGGTTTAACGGCCGTACAGCTAGGAAAGTTGATGGGCGCTCAAGTTATAGGCATTGCACGCGGCACAAACAAAATGGAAATAGTTGAAAAAATGGGAGCAGACCATGTGTTTGACTCGAATGATCCTAATTTAGTCAACAAATTAAAGGGACTGGGTGGAGTAGACGTTGTTTATGATCCCGTGGGCGGAGATCAGTTCAAATCAGCCTTTAGATCGTGCAACCCAGAAGCACGCATACTTTTAATTGGTTTTGCAAGTGGTAAGCTACCAGAGATTAAGGCAAATCATTTACTTGTAAAAAATATTACTATCCACGGCTTCTATTGGGGTGGTTTTTTAGGATTTAATCCTGAGGTGATCATCGAAAGTCTAAAGCAACTATTTGATTGGTATAGTTCTAACAAATTAAAGCCTCACATCAGCCATGTATTTGAGTTAGGAAATGCAGAGGATGCTCTAAATATACTCAGGCAAAGGAAGGCAACTGGGAAAGTTGTTGTAAAAATCCACTAAAATTTAAAATTTTGAAATATTTTAATTAGTTTTTTCAATAATGGGTTGAAAATTCTAACGAGTTTACCAATATTATATGTAATGAAAGTTATCCCTGTTTCTGGAGGTATTAATGGCAGAATTTGAAACAACGCGTTCGATTTCAGGCGCTCGAGCTAGTCAAATCGACGAGGGCCTCAGGGCTCATATGAATAAAGTCTATGGGACTATGTCCGTAGGTATGATTATTACAGCGCTAGCTGCTTGGGCTATTTCGGGCTTAGCAACAACAACTGACCCAGCTCTTGCTGTAGGACAAATGCAAAATGGCACAATGCTAACCGGCTTGGGCGCAACAATCTATACCTCGCCTTTACGTTGGGTGATTATGTTTGCGCCTCTTCTAATGATTTTCGGCTTTGGTGCGGTCATGAGAAGATCAACAGCACAAGCGGCACAGCTTTTTTTCTACGTTTTTGCGACGCTTATTGGTGTTTCACTCAGCTCAATCTTCATATTTTATACCACATTTTCAATCACCCAAACATTCTTGGTAACAGCAATCGCTTTTGCCGGCTTATCACTTTGGGGTTACACTACAAAGAAAGATATTTCCGGATGGGGTTCATTCCTTATCATGGGTGTTATCGGACTAATTGTGGCAATGATTATAAATATTTTCATTGGCTCAGGCATGATGATGATGATCATTTCCATGCTTGGAGTTCTCATATTTGCTGGCCTGACAGCGTACGATACACAAAATATTAAGAACATGTACGTTGCTCATGCGCACCACGGTGATACCGAATGGTTGGACAAGTCAGCTATACACGGAGCATTAAGTCTGTATTTGGACTTTTTAAACATGTTTCAGTTTTTACTCATGTTTATGGGTAACTCTGAATAAATAAAAACGCCATCAAATAAGTTGATGGCGCTACATATTACTTGAGGGGCCGCTTTTCAGCGGCCTTTTTACAATTAAAGCTACTTAATTTTTCCCTCTTTGTACTCAACATGTTTACGAGCAACCGGGTCATACTTTCGAACAACCATCTTGTCAGTCATCGTGCGGGCATTTTTTTTAGTCACGTAAAAGTGGCCAGTTCCAGCGGTTGAATTTAACCGGATTTTGATGGTTGTAGGTTTAGCCATAATTTAACTCCTGTATTGGGCCAAATAACTGACCGAATATCTTATATGAGATCTGCCTTTTAACTGAGCCACGTCCCGAGTCAACACTTAGACAATGAAAATATCTACTTTGTTAAACAAAAATTTTAAGTGCGGATGGCCTGTAAGCCGGATTCTGTCCCAAGGTCTTAAAACCTTATGGATGATCATTCATCTAAAGTCTGTATTACTACAAACCCTATAGCTGCCTACCCGAACCTTACTTCAAAGCAAAGTAGAAAGCATTAAATGCCTTCTTGCAGGTTCCTATTCGGCATTGCTCCCGGTGGGGCTTGCCATGCAGGCCTTGTTACCAAAACCCCGGTGGGCTCTTACCCCACCCTTTCACCCTTACCCGAATTAAGCGGGCGGTTTACTTTCTGTTGCGCTTTCCGTCGGGTTACCCCGCCCGGGCGTTACCCGGCACCGTTGCTTTAAGGAGTCCGGACTTTCCTCGAGTATACTCGCGACCATCCAGCCATCCGCACTGTTTGCCATTATTGCGGATTTGACAACTCGTCAACATCAAATATGTCTGCAAACTTTTTCATTAAGGCACAATCATATCCATCAAATGCCCCCTCAAAGTTTGTCCGACAACGGCTTCTAAAAGCTTGCAAAATTTGCTCAAAAGTAGCTTCTGGTTCAAAACCAGCACGCTGAGCATCTAGCAAAAATGATTGTTTATCAGTGTCTATTGGCAAACTTACTTTTGGCAAAATTGCTAAACCATTTTCCGAAAGTAATCGCCAATCAAACCATTTCCCAGGATCAGTTTTGCGAGACGGTGCTATATCAGAATGTCCCAAAACGTTTTGTGGACTAATTTTGTGTATAGCTAAAAGGTCTCGTAAAAGAACCATTAGACTTTCCATCTGAGCTTTTGGGTAGGCCTCATTGCCCGAATTCACTAGCTCTATTCCAAGTGACCTTGAATTGATATCTCGCAACCCACGCCAGAAAGATTTTCCTGCATGCCAAGCCCGTTTGTTATCATCTACAAGTTGGTAACAAGTGCCACCTGAATCTATTAAATAATGGCAGGACACTTCATAGTCGGGACTGCATAGTCTATCTAGAGAAGATTGCTTATCCATAGCTGTATAGTGCAAAATGATAAATTGTATTTTTGTATCCTCTCTGCGTGAACCAAAATTTGGAGATGGATACTTTAAAATTTCCATGAATGAATATTAATTATTATCTTTTAAAACACTTCTGAAAGGTTTGGGGTCCCAATAACAGGCAAACCCATCACCGTCCGGATCAATACCTTTAGGGTCGACTTTTGGACCACCCCAAACAAGAAATGCTTCTTGAGCCGCGCTTTGCGAAGAATATTTTGCACAATTCCAATCAAAACGCGTTTTACTTGCAAATGGCCTTGCGTACAGCTGAGTTCCGATCGGGTTAGTTGTTTTTATAGCAAACTCAACAATACTAGGAACGTTAGAACCAGGCCGTCGAGGAAGCGATGTAGGCTCAATAAGAACATATTTGGCGCGATTACTTTCTATGCGCTCAGCATCACTCTCGATAGATTGGCGCTCAGAAACAGCTTCAAAATCATTCTCATCAGATAGCCTTGTTGTATCTAATTCTCCTACGCTTTGATTTGCCTGAGTATCATTTAATGGCTCTTCCTCTAGCACATCACCCAAAATTTCTGCTAACACAGGATCCGTATTTTTTAAACTTTCTGGAGTAGATTCTTGATTTTGTTTCTTTAACGGTGAAGACGGTGACAAATTCTGAAGGTTCTCTCTCAAATTCTGCGCACCTTGCGTAATTCTCTGAGTGTCAATATTTCGAACATTTTCTCTCAAGTTTTGGGCGCTTTGTGCAATTTGTTGGGTATCAATATTGGGTTCACAACCAATAAAAGCCATTAAAATTAATGAAATGAAACTCAATTTTTGCATTTTTAACATATAACTACCACCATTTGGATGGCTTAGCAGAGAAATCTGCAGATTGCTCCAATGAATAAGCAATGTTCAGCATATCAGCTTCCTCCCATGGCCTGCCTATGACTTGCAACCCAAGTGGCAAACCTGATTTGTCAAATCCAGTGGGCACTGAGACGCCAGGTAAACCCGCTAAATTTACAGTGACGGTAAATACATCATTTAAGTACATTTGCACGGGGTCCGCATCAGACATTTCACCCAAACCAAATGCAGCTGAAGGTGTGGTTGGTGTCAAAATAGCATCTATTCCAGTAGAAAAAACCTTATCAAAGTCCTCTTTAATTAATGCTCTAACTCGACGAGCTCTATTGTAGTAAGCATCGTAAAAACCAGCAGATAAAACGTAAGTGCCAATCATTACACGTCGCTTTACTTCCGATCCAAAACCTTCTGCGCGCGTACGCTCATACATTTCATTTATGCCGTCTCCCGATGATAAAGCTGCCCTTCTTCCATATCTGACTCCATCATACCTGGCTAAATTTGAAGAAGCCTCTGCTGGCGCAATAACATAATAGGCCGGTAAAGCGTATTTCGTGTGCGGCAAAGAAACATCTTCAATCTTAGCACCAGCGAGCCGCAGCATTTCGGTTCCGTCTGACCATAATTTTTCTATTTCACTGGGCATGCCCTCTAATCGGTACTCTTTGGGAATGCCAATTCTTTTACCTTTGATATTACCTGTTAACATTGCTTCGAAGTTTGGAACAGGCAGACTGACAGAAGTACTATCTTTGGGATCATGTCCCGCCATAGCCTCCAACATAATTGCACCGTCTCGAACAGTTTTTGTCATTGGACCTGCTTGATCAAGCGAACTGGCAAAAGCAATTACTCCCCAACGCGAACACCGCCCATATGTTGGTTTGATCCCAACAATACCCGTGAATGCGGCCGGCTGTCTAATTGATCCACCAGTATCAGTGCCAGTAGCAGCCAAGCATAAATCAGCAGCAACGGCCGCTGCTGAACCACCCGATGACCCGCCTGGGGTTAAATTACGTTCATCAATTTTCCAGGGGTTAATTACATCCCCATAAACTGACGTTTCGTTTGAGCTCCCCATGGCAAACTCGTCCATATTAAGTTTGCCTAACATTACAGTGCCATTATCAAGAAGATTCTGGCTAACTGTGCTCTCATATTCTGGTTTGAAGCCCTCTAAAATTCTACTGGCTGCTTGGCTCTCAACACCTTTCGTACAAAAAAGATCTTTTATACCTAGCGGTATGCCACACATATCGGGTGCATTTCCTTGAGACAGCCGCTCATCAGCATTCTCTGCCTGTGCTAAAGCAAGTTCAGGGGTCTTGTGCACAAAAGCCCCCAAAGGATCCGCCGCATCTATTTCTGCAAGACAGCTATTGGTTAACTCAACTGAAGATATCTCCTTCGATCGCAGACGATCTCGTGCCTCAGAAATCGTAAGTTTGTTTAACTCTCCCATTATTCTACAACCTTTGGAACAGCATAAAACCCTTCTCTGGACAAAGGCGCGTTTTTCAAAACGGAAGCCTGCCTATCTCCATCCGTAATATTGTCACTGCGTCTAATTAGCTTTTGTGGTGTCACAGATGTCATTGGCTCCACACCACTAACGTCAACTTCGTTCAATTGTTCAATGAAACCCAAGATGTCATTAAACTCTTTCGCCAGAGCTGTTAAATCCTGATTTTCAACCTCAATGCGGGCAAGTTTCGCAACCTTGGCTGCAGTATTTGCATCAATTGACATATCAACACTCCATTTCCTAAACCCGTTTAACGCCCTATCAAGTGACCCGCAAGCATATGTCTTCTTAAAACTTCAATCATCCACGCTAACATTACAGCGTTCAATATATGCCAAACAAAATGAGTTCCCGTCGAAACCACTTGGCATATTGGCTCATCAATAGTTCTAAAAAAAATAGATACACAGAGAATAGTCGCACCGATAAATAATCCATCAGATAAATTTTGTTCAGATTTACGCAAAAGCGCCGCGTAAATAAATATCAAAATTGCAATGGGAATATATTGTACAGAAGAACCAAAAAGTTGGAAATTTGATAACATACTTACCAGCAGAAACTGATAAGGAAAAAATAATATTACGCCAATAATACTAGCCAATTTTGACCAAACCAAGAACCTGTGATTTGCTACAAAGATATACGCTAATATGAAAATAAGAATTGATGTAACGTCCAATATGGCAGCCCAGGTTTGCGCAAAAGTATGAAACAGAAAAGATCCATAACCAATTGAGAACAACAGAACGGCTAACACCTTGCCCTCAACTAAATTTTTACATCTAAACCACATAATGATAGCGGCTAAAACGAAAGCAAAATTGGTAACCGCGTTTATTGGTTCGGCCCATATACTGCTGTCCAGCCGTTCACAGTAAATATCAATTGGTTTGGTTAAATCCATCTACATTCTAAGAAAAACTAACGTTGAAAAATGAGCAATTTTATACCCATTCTACAAATTCAGCTAAATCAGCCCTTTCAGTCCTAAAGCTATTTGCCGGGTGATCTGTATCAGCAAAACCGAATGAAATGGCACATAAGACATCCCGATCTTCTCCAATGTTCAAGACTTCTCGAACAATAGGTGCGCGACCAGCAATCGCTGCTTGTGGTATTGATGATACCCCAAGTGCAGCAGCTGCCAAAGTAAAGGCAGTGATGAAAGCTCCACAGTCTAAAACTCCATAAGCTCCTAGGTCTTTTGGTGTTGTTATTACAGCAACGTGGGGAGCCCCAAAAAATTCATAGTTTTTTGCCATTTGTTGGCTTGCACCTTTTCTATCACCCTTTTCAACGCCAACGGCATTATACAACTGCCACCCACAAATAGATCGACGGGTTTTGTAAACACCGGCATAACGCTTAGGGAAATCGATGTCAGGAGTTTCAAAAGCTTGATCGGATGATAAACTCAAC
The DNA here is from genome assembly GCA_012270125.1 of Paracoccaceae bacterium. GTDB lineage: Bacteria > Pseudomonadota > Alphaproteobacteria > Rhodobacterales > Rhodobacteraceae > Salinivivens. Next base: position 80,431 of record JAAXIY010000070.1, on the reverse strand, counting down.
TTTTCACAAAGTAACCTTCTTGTCTCTGGCCGGAGCAAAGTTACTTCCCATGGTTGCGAGTTACACCAAGATGGGACTTTTTGAGCGACCTGAACTATTTGCTCAATAAATTTTTGTTCAACTTCTTTCTTTAAAAATCCACGACAGGAAAAGCGATTGTCCATTAGTTCGTTAAGGTTTTTGAGCTTTGGTGACATAATGATTTTCTTTCAGGTCCAAGTAGAAACAATATCTTTTTTATCAACGATTGCTTCAGGTTGTAGTGTCTTGGGCTTGTTGTTATCAAACCGCGGAGCTGGAGAGGCCATTAAATATCCGTTTTCTCTAGCCCAAATTTTTCTTGATTTCATGTGAGGATCACTTTCAGCTTCTTCTGGATCTAAAATCGGTGCAACACACGCGTCTAAATCAGAAAAACGATTAACCCAGTAAGCCAGAGGCTTTTTTTTGAATATCTTACTTAAATAATCAGTTTGTGCTCTCCATTGATCTTTTTCATGCTGTGATTGGAATAAAGGATCCTTATTAATCCCTAAGGTTTCCAGAAATATGGAATAAAATTTAGGCTCCAAACATTGAACAGAAATATATTTTCCATCAGAACAAATGTAACAGCGCGACCAGTGAGGCCCATCTAACAAACTTTGTCCTCTTTTCATTTCAACTGAACCAGTTTCCTGCATAGACATCCAAAGATTCATCAAATGAGCTGAACCGTCAACAATAGCTGCATCAACTACACTGCCTTCACCTGTTTCTTTTACGCGCAAGAGCCCAGATAAAATTCCAATGACCAAATAAAGAGCGCCTCCTCCGATATCACCTAATAATGTCGGTGGGGTTTGCGGTATATTACCTGCTTGTGAAGCGTAATGAAGAGCACCACTTAAACCAATATAGTTAAGATCATGACCAGCCTGCTTAGAACGAGGACCACTTTGACCCCAACCAGTCATCCGCCCATAGATCAATTTTTTATTGATTTTTTTTAGATCATCAGGAGAAAGTTTTAAACGTTCCATTACTCCAGGACGGAAACCCTCAATGATAGCAGCACTATTTTTTATCAGGTCCAAAGCAATAGAATAATCATTATCATATTTCAGATTTAGGAATACTGATTTTTTTCCAGCATTTAATAAACTATTTTTGGGCGTTTTTTCTTTTTGACCGGCATTTTTTATTACAAGAACATCTGCACCAAGCTCTGCTAGCATGCGTCCTGCAAAAGGGGCTGGTCCTAAACCTTCAAACTCAATGATTTTAACGCCCAAAAGCATTGCCGTCTTCCCACCCAAAAAAACTATCAACTAAGTTATAAGGCTAATATAAGCTAATATTTGCAAAGATTCTAAGGCTTAATACCCTTAAAACTATCAATGGGTGAACTTTATTCTAGTTTCCACCGAGCAGTTGAGGAACAATCGTCACGATAGAAGGAGCAAAGTAGAGCATGGTTAGTCCAATAATTTGAATTAAAACAAATGGAATAACTCCTCTATAAATATGCCCAGTCGTGACAGATTTTGGCGCAACACCCCTTAAATAAAACAATGCAAACCCAAAAGGTGGGGTTAGAAAAGATGTTTGAAGATTAATCGCAACCATAATGGTGACCCAAAGAGGATCAAAAGTTCCACCATATATTACTGGCCCAACAATTGGTATCACAATGTAAATAATCTCAAGAAAGTCTAAAACAAATCCTAAAATAAATAAAACGAGCATCACTATTAAGAATACTGTCACTTCGCTATCGAAAGAGCGAAGGAATTGCTGGATGTAATGTTCACCACCAAACGAAATCACAACTAAGTTTAGTAACTGCGAACCAATTAAGATCGCAAATACCATTGTTGTCACCTTACTGGTCTCTTGAACGACTGACGTCATGACACCTGCGGCATACAAAACCCAACAGGCATAGATTAGACCAATTATTGCGGTTAAATACGCGCCATAGGCAACGAAAAACGCTACCCAGCTTTCTAGGGACACTTGTTCAGTGTTGATCCGCAAATCAAAATTAATCCCAACAAGCAACATAATAATCAAAGCGAATGTGGCATTAATTATAAATTTTCCCGACCGGTCCGTTTCTTTTAGCTTTCGATATGCTGCCAGCATGATTGCTCCGGCAGCGCCAAGAGCAGCCGCAGGTGTGGGGTTAGTAATTCCACCAAGGATAGACCCTAACACTGCAACGATAAGTACAAGAGGAGGAAAAACCACTCTCAAAAGTTCATTATCTGCAAGTCGTGAAACCGCGGTCTTAGAAGAGTAGAGAATTAAAACTACAGGTACGGCTAAAAGTGCCCACGTCAATGAAGCTGAAGCATCAGGTTGAATAAGTAAAATATCAGAGACTAATAAAAGTGCTGTTCCTAGACCACCAATGAGCAAAACTCTCTGATCCAAGTTAGGTGCAACACCTTTCGCAAAAGATAGGACAACTCCCGATAATACGAAAAGCACAAGTATACCGGTACCAATAGGAGGAGCAGATGCAATTTTCTCAGCAACTAAAGCAGCTATCTCCTCATCAGAACGTTTCTCACTTTCTGCAACACCACCTGACGCATCAATAGCTTGTTGCTGCGCAACCGCTTTATCCCAAGCTTCCTGTCCATGAAGCTCGATCATGGATTGCTGACATTCTTCGGAAACGTTTGTCCTTAAACTCGCCTCCTGACCGATATCTGAGTAGGATTCAACATAAATAGATTGACTACCTGCTAAGCCCCCCATGTTTAACAAAATTGATGCACCAATAATTCCCACAGGCACATAAACAAACCAAGTCAGCGACTGTTGGGCTGTGCCCGTTTTGGTATCCATAACCTCGCCAGCGACGGCAGGAGCTTTTGAAGGATTTAATAAAGCGTATCCAAATGCGTATATTGCATATAAAAGAGCAAGCATTATACCTGGAAGGAGAGCTGCTTGGAATAAAGAACCAACAGAAACAACAGCTGGCTTTCCAAGATAGGTTAGAGCATCTGTACAACCCATGCTCTGTGCCCTCGCTTCCTGAGCGGCAGAATATAAATCACCAGTTAGCGTCCCCAATAGAACGATCACAATTGACGGTGGTATAATTTGACCTAACGTCCCGGAGGCAGCTATCACACCAGTAGAAAGCTCAGGCGAATATCCATTCCTAAGCATTGTAGGCAGGGACAACAAACCCATTGTAACCACCGTGGCACCAACGATACCCGTTGATGCTGCTAAAAAAGCGCCCACAACTACAACAGAAACAGCCAGGCCACCAGGCAGAGGTCCAAAAACTCTCGCCATCGTGGTAAGTAAGTCGTTTGCTATCTTCGATCTTTCTAAAGTGATGCCCATCAAAACGAACATCAAAACTGCAAGAAGAACTTCAATGGACTGTCCCGCTAAAACTCGTTCATTGATCCGATTTACAATGAATGAAATAGTCCTTTCTAAGGCAGTTTCCCAGCCGCCTTTAAACAGCGGTTCAATAATTCTTGGCAAGTCTGGATACCGAAAAGTAGAGATTTGGTCAGCCTTCACTCCCGAAGCCAATAACTCCCTATACATCTGGGACGTCGTATCGATAGCTTGATGGACTAATATACCAGCGCTGTCCAAAACGGCTATAATACCAAAAGCAACAACGCCAGCGCCACCGATGGCAAATGCAACTGGAAACCCAGAAAGTATGCCTCCAAAAAGGCATACGAATACGATTATTAAACCAATTTCTACGCCATCAAGACCAAACAACATAACTACATTTCCTAATTATTGGTTTTTGCAACTTCAGTTAAATCTGGAAGTTCATCGAGATCTCTGTATTTGTTTTCGCTCGCTTGACCTTCTCGAAGTTCCTGAAAAGACCTCATAAAAAAGGCCACTGCGTGAATAAATACCATTCCCGCAAACGCGACTAGCAAGATCTTGAAAATAAAGTATCCAGTGAACCCGTTGGGTGAAAAACCAATTGTCTCAACATTCCATTTTAAAACTCTTGATTTAGCTAGTAGTCTGTCTAAAGCATCTGATGCAGAAGGTTTGGGCACAATTAGATGTCGCCATAAAAAGTACCAACCATACATCCAAATAATTACTGCCATTGGAAGCATAAACACTATTGAACCAAACATATCGACGATTTTTTTTGTCCGAAATTTCGCACCGGCGTAAAACAAATCTACGCGAACATGCCCACCTTGAACAAATGTATAAGTGGCACAAAGGCTAACGACCAACGCATTATAAAGCTTCAACTCTTCAGCATACCAACTAATGTCATAGCTTAGAGGGACTCCAAAACTAAGAACAATGTCGGGTCTAGTAAATATACGCTGCATTACAACGATTAATACTTGCTGCAAAACCATTATGAGGCCGGCCCAAGCAAAAAAGCGCCCTACGGTATTTGCAAAACCCTCAAGAACTCTAATTTGTCCCCACATGAAGGACGGTCTTAAAACACCGATAAAGAATAAAACTAATATAACTAGTAATACGGCGAAAAAAAACTCAACAGACCCACCGTAATAAACAAACCTCATAATTGACTTTTTTTCGCTCCAGTCCAGCCAGAGGCCCGGATTTAAAGCTGCATATCCAATATTGTAAAAGGCAAATAAAAGGTTTTGGAAAAACCAAATAACACCGTCGTAAATAGCTGCAACAGTGGTAGCTACACTTAATGTTTGCTCATTTTCCATAGAAAAACTCTGAATTGGAAGTCCTGGGGTCTATTCGACCCCAGGAATTATTTTTCTTATGATCCGCCTAGAACGCGAACACGTTGTTGCACGTAATAACCGTCCGACTTACTAATCCACGCTGCAGAGTCTGCTAGTGAAGCTTCAAAACTCGCACGGGTTGTTCTGAACAACTCGTCATCCATATTTTCGTTCATAACTTCAGCAGAAGCTGCACCAAATGCGTCCCAGATTTCATCTGAGAACTGAACAGCTTTAACGCCTTGCGCCTGCATTCTTTGAAGAGCTGCACCATTCGCAGAAAAAGTTTCAGCTAACTGATACAGTGTGGTCGCCATAGACGCATATCGCAAAATAGCTTTGTGCGTATCTGACAAAGTGTTCCACTTATCCAAATTGATGTTTGCAGCAAGCGCTGAGCCAGGCTCGTGAAAACCCGCTGTGTAGTATACTTTTGCAACTTCGTAGAAGCCTGCTCTTTCATCCGCTGCAGGACCAACCCACTCAAGACCGTCTAGAGCGCCTGAAGATAGAGCTTGGTATAACTCGCCACCTGGAATGTTTTGCACAGATGCGCCAAGTTTACCCAAAACTTTACCGCCTAGGCCAGGCATACGATACTTCAAACCGTTAAAGTCGTCGGGCGAAGTCATTTCTTTACGGAACCAACCGCCAGACTGACCACCTGAATTTCCAGCAAGTAGACCTTTAAAGTTAAAGATTTGACCGATTTCATCATGGATCTGCTCTCCACCACCATGATAATACCAGTTAGTCACTTCCTGAGCAGTTCCGCCAAAAGGTACCGCTGTGAAATAAGCTAATGCAGGATGCTGACCGATAAAATAATAGTCTGCTGAGTGGTACATATCGGCTTGACCTGAAGTCACAGCGTCAAACACTTCCAAAGCACCAACAAGCTCTCCTGGAGCTTTTCTGTCGATTGTCAAAGATCCCTCTGACATTTGTGAAACCATGTCAGCAAAGTAGCGCGCAGCGTCATCAAGAACAGCAAAACCGCGAGGCCATGATTGCACCATTGTTAATACAGTGCCATGTCCACCAGACACAGCAGGTGTTGCGAGGGCAGCGCCGGTTCCCGCTAACGCAGCACCTCTAAGAAAATTACGACGTTCCATAAAATGTCTCCCAGTCGTTAAAATTATAATTCGATTCCTATCGAATACAGGTGCGCTGTATTTAGCTTAAAAAATGCTAGCGGCAAGCGAAAACGTAATAAAAATTCGTTTTATTTATCTATAAAGTAGTTTTATGTCTTTCATACTGATTGAAATTCTTCATAAATTACCTATTTATTTTACCAGAGGCTTTAGGTAACAAAATAGTCGTGCAAATCTGATATATATCTAGATAGGCTCCATCAGGTGTTTGATAAATTTAGGAATTTTTGAAAAAATGATCCAATACACATTAAAATGTGAAAAGGAACATACCTTTGATAGCTGGTTTCAATCTAGCTCTGCGTTTGAAAAACTGAAATCTGCTAAAATGGTCGTTTGCTCGGTCTGTGGTAGCTCAAACGTTGAGAAAGCCATAATGGCTCCTAGAGTAAATAAAAATCAGAAGATAAATGTAAAGAAAAGAAAGAATGCTGCAGAAAAGGCAATAGCAGAACTGAAAAAGCACGTTGAACAAAATTCTGATTATGTTGGAGCCAATTTTGCAAAAGAAGCCAGAGCAATGTACCTTGGGGATCTGCCCGAAAGGCCAATCTATGGTGAAGCTAAAGCAGACGAAGCCAAGTCGCTTATAGATGATGGCATCCCTGTAACACCTTTACCCTTCACTCCAAACAGGAAGACTAACTAGTAACTTTTGTCAGTTGAATTTCCATAATTTTACTGGTTATTTCCTTTGTCTTTCAGACTTGTGCTATCATTCTAGGTGAAATACACGGAGAGCATATTCGTTTAATAAGGTGTTACTATGCCTGTTTTGGTCATGAAATTTGGCGGAACGTCTGTTGCGTCCCTTGATAAAATAAAGAGCGCTGCAGAACGTGTTGCTTCAGAAGTATCAGCAGGCCATTCGGTTATTGTCATTGTTTCAGCTATGGCTGGAAAAACAAATGAACTCGTGGGGTGGGTTAATGAGACATCACCACTTTATGATGCTCGAGAATATGATGCTATTGTTTCCTCTGGTGAAAATGTGACCGCTGGGCTTATGGCTCTTACCTTACAAGAAATGGACATCCCGGCTCGCAGCTGGCAAGGTTGGCAAGTACCAGTCATAACAACATCAGCACACTCTGCAGCCAGAATTGAAGAAATTCAGACTGAAAACATAACAAGCAAATTTAAAGAAGGAATGCGCGTTGCTGTAGTGGCAGGATTTCAAGGTGTAAGTGATACAGACCGCACCACAACTCTTGGTCGTGGCGGCTCCGATACGACGGCTGTTGCATTTGCTGCAGCTTTTGATGCTATCAGGTGCGATATTTACACCGACGTGGATGGTATCTATACGACTGACCCGCGGATAACCGAGAAAGCTAAAAAATTAAATAAAATTTCGTTCGAAGAAATGCTAGAATTGGCTTCCCTAGGAGCGAAAGTTTTGCAAACGCGATCTGTTGAATTGGCAATGCGCTTTAATGTCAAACTGCGTGTTCTTTCAAGTTTTGATTCACCAGAAATTGGTTCAGGAACACTCGTATGTAGTGAGGAGGAAATTATGGAGTCAAATGTTGTTTCAGGCATTGCATATTCAAGAGATGAGGCAAAAATGACATTAATTTCAGTGGCTGATCGTCCAGGAATTGCAGCAGCGATATTTGGACCTCTTTCAGAAGCTGGGATTAATGTTGATATGATTATCCAAAACATTGCGGAAGAAGGTCGAACTGATATGACATTTTCATGCCCCACTGACCAAGTATTAAGGGCGGAAAAAGCACTCAATGATGCAAAGAGTGAAGGCGAAATTAATTTTTCGCAACTTGTTGCGGATACCAATGTGGCAAAAATATCAGCTGTTGGTATCGGCATGCGAAGTCAATCAGGTGTAGCTGCTAAAATGTTCCGGACGTTATCCAACGAGGGAATTAATATAAAAGTTATTGCAACGTCTGAAATTAAAATTTCTGTTTTAGTTGATAGGAAGTATATGGAGCTGGCTGTTCAGTCACTACATGATGCGTTTGAGTTGGAAAAAGTTGCTGAATGAGTTTAACTGATAGATATATCACATATAAATTCGGACCTGATCCCTATGCCGAACAAAATTGAAAGCAATAGCCGGCAGCTTCTTGGTCGCCTACGTGATACAATGGCTGAGGAAGCTAAAGGGCAAGATCGCTTAGACAAAATAACTCAACTCATAGCGTCTACTACCGGGACCGAAGTTTGTTCTATTTATTTACTTCGCGATCCCGAAACGTTGGAATTATGCGCTACAGAAGGGTTAGAAATTGAAGCTGTTCACCAAACAAGAATGAGAATTGGTGAGGGCTTGGTTGGTCGCGTAGCAAAGACAAATAAAGCAATAAATACTGCCGATGCTCCCTCGTTCCCTGGTTTCCGTTATATGCCAGAAACAGGAGAAGAGCGGTTTTCCTCTTTTTTAGGTCTTCCAATACAAAGATTAGGCGAACTTTTAGGCGTTTTAGTCGTCCAGTCCAAAACAGCTAGGGAATTTAATTCGGATGAAATCTACGCGTTAGAAGTTGTAGCCATGGTTTTGGCAGAAATGGCAGAGCTAGGCGCGTTTGTCAGTGAAGAAAGTGGCCTAAAAGCTTTGCACCAGCAATCTGTACTTATTCGAGGATCAGTTGCCCAAGAAGGTGCAACTAAAGGTAATGTTTGGCTACATGAGCCTCGTGTGTTGGTTACTAACCTTGTAACAGATGATCCAGAAGCTGAAATATCTCGACTTGAAGAAGCCGTACAAGAACTCAAGAACCATGTCGACGTTATGCTGCAGCAAAATAAGCAGATGGATAAAGAACAAGCTGAAATCCTTGAGGCTTATAAAATGTTTGCCAATTCTAGAGGCTGGATGAAACGCATGGTGACCGACATCAATTCTGGGCTAAGTGCAGAAGCGGCAGTTGATAAAGAACAATCATCTGCAAGAGCACGGCTGGGGCAAGTAACTGATCCCTATATGAGAGATCGGCTTCATGATTTAGACGATTTATCAAATCGCCTTCTGCGCATATTAACAGGCCAAGGCAAAGAGACCGGTGCGTCAATGCCACAAAATCCAATATTGGTCGCGAGTAATATTGGACCTGCAGAATTATTAGATTATGGAAAATCACTAAAAGGTATTGTTCTTGAGGAAGGGTCGGTAGGTAGCCATGCAACAATAGTGGCGAGAGCACTTGCAATCCCGCTTGTTATCCATGCTCAAAATATTACCGCTGAGGCTTTAAATGGCGATGAAATATTAGTAGATGGAGAACAAGGGCTCGTCCATTTGCGACCAGATGAAAGCGTCAGTTCAGCTTTCAAAGACAAAATCGCGATGGAAGCCAAAGCGCAAGAGCGTTATTCCGCAATAAGACATTTGCCGGCAAAAACTTTAGATAAAAGTAGAATTCAACTTCTAATGAATGCTGGATTAATGGCAGACTTGCCCAGCCTTGATAGTTCAGGTGCCGAAGGCGTGGGGCTTTTTCGAACAGAGTTGCAGTTTCTTGTTCGCAACCAAATGCCGAAAAGGTCCGAAATAAGCGCAATGTACAAAAGGGTGATGGACGCAGCTGGCGGGAAAACAGTGGTTTTCAGAACTTTAGATATTGGCTCAGATAAAGTATTACCTTACATGCCAAACGTAGAAGAACCAAACCCTGCTTTAGGCTGGCGAGCGATTAGAGTAGGCTTCGACAAACCCGGTGTGTTGCGTATGCAACTTCAAGCCCTGTTGCGGGCGGCGGAGGGGCGGCCATTATCAGTTATGTTCCCCTTTATTGCTCAAACGAGTGAATTTGATTTCGCAAAACGTGAAATGGAAAAAGTTAAAGAGAGAGAACTAAAGTTAGGTCATAAAATACCCAATGAAATTAACATTGGAGCAATGCTCGAAACCCCATCCTTGGCATTTTCATCTGATGATTTTTTTAAGCAAGTTGATTTTTTGTCTATTGGCGGGAATGATCTAAAGCAATTTTTTTTCGCAGCTGATCGTGAAAATGAGTTGGTTCGTAAGCGATATGATACACTTAATCTTTCATTCCTAGATTTTTTGAAAACAGTTGTTGAAAAATGCGAAAAAAATGGCACCAAGCTATCTTTTTGTGGAGAGGATGCGGGTAGACCGATCGAGGCACTTTGTTTGGCTGCAATTGGAATAAAAACCTTGTCTATGAGACCGGCTTCAATCGGCCCAGTAAAAAATATTTTACTGAAAAGCGATTTAAGTGAAGTTCAGAAACTTATAGATAAAGCAAAAGTGGACAACGATAACTCAGTACGAGAAAAAATCATTCAATATTTGGCTTCGCGTTGATATTTTTTGGACAAAACAAAATTTAATTCTGGCACTAGACCGCATCATGTCTCTAGCCTATAAGGACGTTATGAATTTGATAGTAAATCTAATAATACGAATTATTAGCCCGGCACTCTGATAAGAGGAGCCGGGTCAAGGTGATCGCAGTCGCGCACCGACTTACTCTCCAGAACTAAAGAACATTAAAAATTGAGGAAAAGCGGCAATGACTGCTGAAGCACCCGACTACAAAGATACTTTAAACCTTCCAAAGACCGATTTTCCAATGAGAGCGGGTTTGCCAAATCGAGAACCTTTTTGGCTAGAGAGATGGGAAAATATTGGAATCTACCAAAAATTGCGAGAAAAAGCCTCTCGAAAACCGTTCATACTGCATGATGGGCCACCGTATGCAAATGGCAATCTTCACATCGGACATGCTTTAAATAAAATTTTAAAGGATATGGTGGTTAGAAGCCAACAAATGATGGGCCATGACGCAAGATACATACCAGGTTGGGACTGTCACGGATTACCGATAGAGTGGAAAATTGAAGAAACATATCGTAAGAAGGGTAAAAATAAAGATGATGTACCTATCGTGGATTTTCGTCAGGAATGTCGAAAATTTGCAGATGGTTGGATCAGCATCCAAAGAGAAGAGTTTAAACGGCTGGGTGTAACCGGTAACTGGGAAAATCCGTACCTAACAATGGATTTTAAGGCAGAGCGGACCATTGCCCGCGAATTCATGAAATTTTTAATGAATGGTACTCTCTACCAAGGTTCAAAACCAGTTATGTGGTCACCTATTGAAAAGACGGCATTGGCTGAAGCTGAAATTGAGTACCACGATAAAGAAAGTTTCACTATTTGGGTCAAGTTCAAAGTAACTGACAATGAAGATACGGAACTCAATGGCTCTGACGTGGTTATATGGACAACTACACCATGGACTATTCCATCAAACAAGGCCGTCGTTTTCGGTCCAGATATAAAATACGGTTTGTATGAAGTAATTGCGCGGCCTGATGAATGTTGGGCAAATATAGGTGATAGATATATACTAGCTGACAATCTAGCTGCCGGTGTTATGGAAAAGGCAAGGCTAGACGAAACTATGTATCGTCGCCTTCGTGATGTTTCAGTAGAAAGTCTTACAACAATTAAGTTAAGACATCCGTTATTTTCAGCCAAAGAAGCCAATGGCGAGTGGGATGAAATTAGAGATTTCAGACCTGCAGATTTTGTAACTGATACCGAAGGCACAGGATTTGTTCATTGTGCTCCCTCTCATGGGATGGAAGAGTATGAACTATACCGCGAATTGGGTATGTTGGATGAAGTCATAACGTACAACGTAAAAGATGACGGAAGCTTTAGAGACAATCTGCCGTTCTTTGGTGGGAAATATATCCTCAGCAGAAAAGGCGGTGAAGGCGATGCAAACAAGGCTGTTATAGATAAATTGATAGAAGTTGGGGGCCTATTGGCTCGTGGTAAAATCAAACATAGCTATCCCCATTCATGGCGTTCAAAGGCTCCAGTCATTTACCGAAACACACCGCAATGGTTTGCATCAATAGATCGAGCTGTTGGTGATAATAAAGATGAATTTGGGAGCACGATAAGAGAACGCGCCTTAAATTCTATTGATAAGTTGGTTTCATGGACGCCTCAAACAGGAAGAAATCGATTATATTCTATGATTGAAACACGTCCTGATTGGGTTTTATCGAGACAACGAGCTTGGGGGGTGCCCTTAACTTGCTTTACGAAAAAAGGAGCGTCACCTACTGATAAAGATTTTCTTTTAAAAAATGATGCTGTGAATGACAGGATAGCGAAGGCATTCGAGAGTGAAGGCGCAGATGCATGGTATCTTGAAAATGCCAAGGAGCGTTTTTTAGAGGGTATTGTAGATCCTGCTGACTATGAACAAGTGTATGACATTCTTGATGTTTGGTTTGATAGTGGCTCCACTCATGCATTCGTTTTGAAAGAACGTAAGGATGGTTCTGATGATGGACTTGCTGACTTGTATTTGGAAGGCACAGATCAACATCGAGGCTGGTTTCATTCATCTATGCTTCAGTCTTGCGGAACAAATGGAAGAGCTCCTTACCGAGGTGTTTTAACTCATGGTTTCACTTTGGATGAAAAAGGCATGAAAATGTCCAAATCTTTAGGAAATACCATCGCTCCAGAGCAAGTTGTAAAACAATATGGAGCAGATATTCTACGCCTTTGGGTTGCACAAGCTGACTACACAGCAGATCTTCGTATAGGCCCAGAAATTTTAAAAGGTGTTTCAGACAGCTACCGAAGATTACGAAATACAATGCGATTTATTTTGGGTTCACTCTCTGAGCTTTCAGAGGATGAACGGATGGATCCTGAAGATATGCCAGAATTAGAGCGATGGGTTTTACATCGTTTATCTGAACTCGATGAAAAAGTTCGCAAAGGGTACAGTGAATATGACTTTCAAGGAGTCTTTCAATCTGTGTTCACATTTGCAACCGTCGAACTGTCCTCTTTCTATTTTGATATAAGAAAAGACGTTCTTTATTGTGATGGAAATACACCGGAAAGGCGATCGGCGCGAACTGTACTTGACCTGATATTTCATAGATTAACATCTTGGCTTGCTCCTGTGCTTGTATTTACAATGGAAGAGGTATGGCTAGAAAGATATCCAGGTGATGAAAGCTCAGTCCATTTAATCGATATACCTGAAACACCAAGAACTTGGAGAGATGAAAGTTTAGCAATAAAATGGGCTACAGTTCGACAAGCAAGGAGAGCTGTAACTGCAGCACTCGAGCTCAAACGCACTGATAAAATTATAGGCTCAAGCCTCGAAGCCTCTCCAGTGGTTTATTTAGAAGATCAAACAACCTTTGATATATTAAACAGTATCCCATTTGCAGACATCTGCATAACTTCATCGATTACACTTTCTCTCGACAAAGCTCCAAAATCGGCATTTTCCTCTGACGAAGTTAAAGGAATTGCTGTCGATTTCAAAGTAGCCTCTGGAGAAAAGTGCCAACGATGTTGGAAAATACTTCCTGAAGTTAACACAACAAAGCCAATTTGTGGTCGATGTAACAATGCTTTAAAGGCCCAAGAAAACTTTAAGAACCTAAGCTTTTAAAAATTACTTTTGTTTACGTTTATTTGCAAAAAAGTTTGTTAAAAGTTTAGCGGCTTTTTCTTCACCTATTCCCGAATAAATTTCAGGTGCATGATGCGTCTGTTTATGTTCAAAGATTCTAGCACCTTGCTGTATTCCACCAGATTTAGGATCTGAGGCACCAAAGTAAACCCGCCGTATCCTAGCGTTAGCAATTAAAGCTGCACACATTGCACAAGGTTCGAGAGTCACATAAAGATCACAGCCAACAAGCCTCTCCGTTTCTAAGATTTCACAGGCTTGTCGGATAGCCAAAACTTCGGCGTGGGCAGATGGATCTAGTCGACTACGTGTTTCATTACCAGCGCGGGCAATGATATTTCCTGAACTTCCAACAACAACAGCACCAACGGGTATTTCCCCTCTTTCTAAAGCTTTAGTAGCTTCAGCAAGGGCTTCGTTCATGTACGTTGTAAACATAATATTTTTTCATATTTTAAGAAGGGGTTTAACGATCTAATTTTTTATCATAAGTGACAGATATGAATAATCAATCACCTAAAGGCAACCGTATTGCTAAAGTCCTTTCGCGTTCAGGCGTTGCAAGTCGTCGAGATGCCGAAAAAATAATCTTGAAGGGACGCGTGAAAGTAAATGGAGAAATACTTACCTCCCCAGCTTTCAATGTTAGCGAAAGTGATATTATTCTGATCGACGATAATCCCATTGCAAAGCCAGAGGACGACAGACTGTGGTGCTTTCATAAACCAGTAGGTGCAATAACTACTGCAAGAGATGATAAAAACAGAAAGACAATCTATGATTATTTTCCTTCAAGTTTACCCCGTATGATGCCAATTGGCCGGTTAGATATAAATTCTGAAGGATTATTACTTTTAACAAACAGTGGTGAATTAAAAAGAAAACTAGAACTGCCAAGTTCCCAGTTAGGTCGGATATACAGAGTACGTGTCAAAGGCCAACCTAAGGAATCTGACTTAGATTTGTTGAGATCTGGTATTTCTGTAGAAAAAGATTTTTTTAAACCCATGAAAGTTTCAATTGACCGCCAGCAGGGTGCTAATGCTTGGATGACTATTGAAATAAAAGAAGGTAAAAATCGAGAAATAAGGCGCGCTTTGAGCGAAATTGGGATGCAAGTAAATCGCCTGATAAGAGTCGAATATGGCCCATTTAAATTGGGAAATATTAAAAAAGGTGAAATAATAGAAATTAACAAAAAGTCTATGAGACGCTCTTTAAAAAGCGTAAATATTAATGTGGCCAGAGAAAACATTAGACAATCAACTGAGCAAAAAAAATTTTCGGCTGTCTCAAGAAAAACTTCTAATAAAAGATAAAATATAGATTTAAGCGATCGTATTAACTTAAAAACTTTCAATTCCAAAACCTGGAAAGGAAAACCTTAATGAGAGCCGTTATCCAAAGAGTTAAAAAAGCCAATGTTTCCGTATCAGAAAAAACAGTAGGTAAATGTGGAGTTGGAGCTTTAATACTTGTCTGCGCAATGAAAAACGACAGCCTGATTGAATCAGAAAAACTTGCAAGTAAAATTACCAAAATGAGAATTTACCAAGACGATGAGCAAAAAATGAACCGCTCTTTATTAGATGTTGGAGGATCAGCTTTGGTTATAAGCCAATTCACTCTAGCTGCTGATTTAAAGCGGGGAAATCGTCCAGGATTTTCAGAAGCTGCATCGCCAGAAAATGCGAAATTACTTTATAATCATTTTGTTTCATGTCTTGAGCAAGCTGGAATATCCACTGAAACCGGAAAATTTGGCAGTGAAATGCTTGTGGATCTAACTAATGACGGACCAGTAACCATTTGTTTGGATACAGACCAATTTTAGAATATGATGCGCTTACTGGAGCCTGTAAATAATGTAGTTTGGCTCATTTTACCGAATTTGTGTATTTTTTTAATTCAGCACGTGCAACCTGTCTTCGGTGCACGGCATCTGGGCCATCTGCAAATCTTAGAGTTCTAATGTGTGTCCACATATTTGCCAAATCAAAATCTTGACTTATTCCAGCAGCACCATGCAATTGCATGGCTTCATCTACTACTTTGCCAGCCATCAGTGGAGCAACAACTTTAATTTTTGAAATCCAAGGCTGTGCAGCCCTTACACCCGCTGTATCCATCATGAACGCTGCTTTGAGGCACAGCAATCGAGACATTTCAATCTCCATTCTAGCATTTGCAATAATATCATAATTTCCCCCTAAATCAGTAAGCCTTTTTCCGAAAGCCTCACGTGACAGACCACGGCGACACATCATTTCTAAGGCCTTTTCGGCCTGTCCAATTGCACGCATGCAGTGATGTATACGACCAGGGCCAAGTCTTCCTTGTGCAACTTCAAATCCCCTACCTTCTCCAAGCACGATACTTGAAGCTGGAATACGAACGTTCTTAAACCTCAAGTGCATATGCCCATGTGGGGCATCATCATTTCCAAAAACTTGCATAGGCCTTAAAACCTCAATACCTGGTGTTTTTGGATCAATAACAAACATAGTATGACGACTGTGCTTAGTCGCAGCCGGATCTGTGCAAGCTAATAAAATATACAATCCACAACGGGGATCTCCAGCCCCAGAAATCCACCATTTCTCGCCATTCAAAAGCCAGTCATCACCCTCCTTAACAGCGCTGAAAGCCAACTGAGCAGCATCAGACGATGCAGTATTGGGTTCTGTCATCACATAGGCTGACCGAATTTTTCCATCTAATAAATCATAAAGCCATCGATTTTTATGTTCGTCAGTGCCATAGCGTTCAAGAACTTCCATGTTTCCGGTATCCGGAGCGTTGCAGTTAAAAATTTCCGCAGCTATGCTAACTTTCCCCATTTCTTCGGCTAAATAAGCATACTCTACAGTTGTCAAACCATAGCCCTTTTCACTGTCAGTAAGCCAAAAATTCCATAAGCCACGCTCACGAGCTGTGGCTTTTAGTTGATCAAGAATTTCAAGCTGCCGATCAGTATGCTGAAACCTATCTCCACTTGGATGTTTGCCAACCTCAGCATGAAACTCAGCATCCAACGGTTCTATTTCATTCGACACCATATCTCGAACAGCATCGATGAGTGGCGCTACTTTTTTTGTAATACCTAAATCCATTTTCTGACCTTGATTAATTTAATTTATAATTTGAAAACTTTTTTCTAAGCGTAAGTTTAGAAACTTTACCAGTGGCTGTAAGTGGTAAAGCATCTAAAAACTCTATAGCATCTGGTAGCTGCCATTTCGCAATATGAGTGAGTAGTAGCTCATCAATCTCTTTCTTTGTAACACAGGTATCTCCATTTGAAACTATTACAAGAAGCGGCCTCTCCTCCCATTTCGGATGAGGCACGGCAATAACCGCACAATTCGCAACTTTAGGATGACCCATAACAATGTTTTCAATATCAATTGAACTAATCCACTCACCACCTGACTTAATGAGATCTTTAGCTCTATCCTGAATATTAAGAAATCCATCAGTAGTTATTGAGGCAATGTCACCTGTTCCAAACCATCCCTCTTTATCAAAGGCTTCCTCAGTAGCTTCATTATTTTTATAATAACCTGATATTATTGCATTCCCTCGAACGTAGAGTTCTCCTGAAGCTATTCCATCATGCGGCAAAGAATTATCATTTTCGTCTACAATTTTTAAATCAACTCCGAAAACTCTACGACCTTGATAGCATTTTTTTGAAATTTGCTCATCTTGGGAGAGAGCCTTTTTCATGGAGCCAGGTAAAAAACCTTGGGTGCCAACTGGGCTCATTTCAGTCATACCCCAGGCATGACAGACAGTAATTCCAAGACTCTCAAATTCTTCAATCATTGATTTAGGCGCTGCAGACCCGCCAATAACTACATTTTGGAATTGAGAAGGAACTCTTTCCTGTTTGCGAATTTCTTCAAGAAGTCCCAGCCATACTGTTGGGACGCCCCAGGCAGAATTAACATTTTCTTGATCCATCAGATCAAATAACGATGCACCGTCCAAATTTGGTCCCGGGAAAATCAAAGATGTGCCCGTTAAAGGAGCCGCATAAGGAAGGCCCCAAGCGTTGACATGGAATAAAGGAACAACTGGCAAAACTTTCATTCCATCGCCAAGAGAAGGACCCAAATTTAATGAAGTAGTAAGCGCATGCAGCACAGTTGAGCGGTGAGAATAAAGTGCGCCCTTTGGATTTCCAGTAGTTCCAGAAGTATAACACAGACCCGCCGCTGTATTCTCGGGCAATTCTGGCCAAATAATGTCGTGAGAACTCTCCAAAATTAATTGTTCATAGTTTAAAAAGTTATCACTTAATGTGGAACTATCATCACTGCTAGCCATAACAATAATCACCAAATTTTTGGGTAACTTAGGAATAAGCTTTTCTATGATCGGTACAAAAGTTGTATCGACAAATAATAAACGATCTCCAGCATGCTCGATGATGTACAACATTTGCTCAGGGCTTAAACGTGGGTTAATGGTGTGACAGACAGCACCAATGCCGCTTATCCCATAATACAACTCCAAATGCCGATAGCCGTTCCATGCCAAGGTGGCGACACGATCGCCTTTTTTGATCCCTAAACCGACCAAGGCATTAGCTAATTTACAAACTCGGGATAAACAGTCTGTATAGTTATAGCGATGCATATCACCTTCCGTTCGTAGTGACACAACTTCACTCAAAGAATGATTTTCAGATGCAAATTTTAAAATATCAATGATTGAGAGATCTCGATGCATCATCTGGCCAAGCATTATATTTTCCTCCAAAGTTCGCTTATTCCTTTTTCAGGAAATTTCTTGCGTAAGCGAAATAAAATAAAAAAAATTTATGTTATATTAATTTAATAGTGTCTAGTGCAATTTGTGGCTTTGATAGACGGTTTCTTGTCACCCAATGAAGTCGATGTTGTGCCCTTGTGATTGCAACGTAAGTTAAACGCTTCCAAAGAGGCTGACCCGATTCAATTCTCCCAGTATTTGCTGCAACAGCTAAATCATTCGCAATAACCTGTACTTGCTCCCATTGAGATCCTTGCGATTTATGAATCGTAACAGCTGCCCCGTGTAAGAATATAGCTCCCATTCTAGCAGCAAATGGTATGAATGGCTCCTCAATATCAGGCTTTTCGATTTTCACAATTGACGCAGCCGAAACTTGTGGGTCCTCCGAACCAAGGATGTGAAGCCTGGAAAATCCCGGCTTCCTCCCAGGTCCTAAATAAATGACATGTGCACCTTTAACGAGTCCCCTCGCTTCCAAGTCTATTCTTTTTTTCCTGTGTTTAAGAGGTAATTCGATCCCGTCACAGATTAGTGGCTCCCCTACTAATAATTCAGTTTCATTTATCATGTGTGCTTCTCTAAACGCATTAATAAGACGAATACGGGTGGAATTACGCCATACTAAGACCGGGCTTAACGCCATTAGATCAATATTTACTCTTTGGCTGTAAATAATTCTATCATCTATAATTGAGGCTTCTTTGACTAATTGATCAAATAAGTGAAAATCCACATCTGGATCTTGTAATTTATTTGCCAATTCTAAAATAGGATTATCGTTTTTTTGACGATGAATCTGGCTAAGAAAATATTTATTATCTTCCGGGATTGCATCAAAAATCATCTTCTCAGATTGATTTATGGGAGCTAATTGAGCAGGATCACCAAATAAAATTAAGTAAGAAAAAATTTCTTTCAAATCTTCAAATTGCTGATTATCCAGCATTGAAGCCTCATCGACAAAACCAATATCAAGAGGCTCATCCCTTCGTTTCCAACCTTTTATAAAATCAGAACCTTTTAAGCCCGCAGAGGCCAAAGCACCTGGAATAGATTTGTTCACTTTATAAAATTCAATAATTCGATCCAGAATTGATTTTTCAAAACTATCATTGTCTGGACGCTCAGTATTACCAAGCAACCACTCAGCTATTTTTTCATACTCAGGATCGTATATTGGGGTATATAAAATACGATGAAGCGTTGTGGCTGGAACACCTTTATTTCTAAGAACGCTTGCTGCCTTATTTGTAGGTGCCAAAATGGCAAGAGAACGTTCTTCCCTTACTTTTCTACTTTCGTAATCACCAGTTATAATATTTACGCCCAATAATTCCAAAGCGTGAAAAAGCTTTGAAATCAATAAGGTCTTTCCTGTTCCTGCTCTGCCAATAACGCCCAGAACGAAAGAATTTTTGGTAGCTTTTGGGGATAGAAGTTCTTGAGTAAGATCTACGCCTGCAAATTTTAACGTTTCAGTAACAGCATCATAGGCAGATATTTGATCTTTTGAGAAATTTTCTAAGTCATTGGTCATAAACCAAGGTCTATACACTTCAATTTATTAAGACCACTACATTTAACTATTTTCAGTGGCCTTAATTATTAATTTAAATTTTTTTGTCTAAACGCAACTAACGCTGATAAGTAATTGCAACTTCATATCTCGTTAATTGACGACGACGATATAAACAAGATCATAAAATTAATTTAGCAGTGCCTCAGATAATGTGCTCAGGCCTTTACGGGGCGATTGAACCAATACAGCCATGTTTCCTGGTTTATGTTCGTTTCTGCGCATTTTCATATGTGCTTCTGGTATTTCATTCCAAGTAAAAACTTCTGACATACATGGATCAAGCCTTTGTTCTATCATTAGTTGATTGGCGGCGGAAGCTTGCTTAAGATGGGCAAAGTGACTTCCCTGTATTCTTTTTTGGTTCATCCAAACATAACGTGCATCCATAGTTAGATTATATCCAGTGGTGCCTGCACATATTACTACCATCCCACCAGTCTTGCATACAAAGGTTGACACAGGGAACGTCGTTTCACCAGGGTGTTCAAACACCATGTCTACATTTACACCCTTACCAGTTATATCCCAAATCGCCTTACCAAACTTTCTAGCCTCAGCAAACCACTCCTTAAATTCAGGACTATTTACTGTCGGTAACTGCCCCCAACAGTTGAAATCCTTTCGGTTTATAACCCCTTTTGCACCCAACTTAGTCACAAACTCTCTCTTATCCTCATCAGATATGACAGCGATTGCATTTGCCCCAGCGGTTTTGATCAATTGAATAGCATATGAACCTAAGCCGCCTGAAGCTCCCCAAACTAAAACATTTTGTCCAGGTTTTAAATCATGAGGCTGGTGGCCAAACAACATTCTATAAGCCGTCGCCAAGGTCAGGGTGTAGCAAGCACTTTCCTCCCAACTTAAATGCTTAGGCCTGGGCATCAATTGCTGGCTTTGTACAGCTGTAAATTGGGCAAAGGAGCCATCAGGGGTTTCATAGCCCCAAATTCTCTGGCTATTAGAGTACATTGGATCACCGCCATTACATTCCTCGTCATCGCCATTATCTTGATTACAGTGTATCACCACTTCATCACCAATTTTCCAACGAGTGACTTTATCGCCCACGGCCCATACAATTCCTGATGCATCCGAACCAGCAATGTGATATTCAGCTTTGTGCACGTCAAATGGGCTAATGGGAACACCCAACCCGGCCCAGACACCATTATAATTTACACCAGCAGCCATCACCAAAACTAAAACGTCATGACTATCAAGCTTAGGTGTATCGACAATCTCAACTTTGAAAGATTGGTCGGGCTCACCATGTCGCTCACGGCGTATCGTCCAAGCCAACATCTTTGGAGGAACATAGCCAATAGGAGGAATTTCCCCTATCTCATAAAGTTCTTTTTCAGGTGCATTATAGCGAAGTAAAGAATCGTTTGCATCTAAAGCCATTAGTTTCTCCATCAATTCAAAATAAAGCGAAATATTATTTCGCCGCAAAAGCATTATAATTTATAGGGTAATATTACAACCTATTTTTATATATTTTAGTAATTTTATTTCAAAAGGAAATTAAAAATATTATAATTTATTGTTTTTTATACTAATTTTTTTTTCAAAATTCGTATTCTTATTGAAAATAATGAAGATTTATCAGCAATTTCTCTACTCTGCACCGCAGAAAATTGACTTTTTATTTAAATTTCTAAATAAAGGCGTGAAAATGCGTAATATTATTATCTGGGAAACTCTAAGTGTCACAAAAAGAAAAAGATCGCCCTTGGCTGATAAGAACATATGCTGGCCATTCTACGGCAAAAGCTTCTAATAAGCTTTATCGATCAAACCTTGATAAAGGGCAAACCGGTCTTTCAGTTGCATTCGATCTACCAACGCAGACAGGGTACGACAGTGACCATATTTTAGCTCGAGGAGAAGTTGGAAAGGTAGGAGTACCTATTAGTCACCTAGGAGATATGCGAACTTTGTTCGATCAAATACCCTTAGAAGACATGAATACCTCGATGACCATTAATGCGACTGCCCCTTGGCTTTTAGCACTCTACGTGGCCGTAGCCGAGGAACAAGGAGCCGATATTTCTAAACTAAAAGGCACTGTTCAGAATGATCTTGTAAAAGAATACTTGAGCCGAGGCACTTACATCTGCCCTCCAAGACCTTCAATGAGGTTAATTGGAGACGTAGCGGAATATTGTTTCCATAACATACCCAAATGGAACCCTATGAACATATGCTCCTATCATCTTCAGGAAGCAGGAGCTACTCCCGAACAAGAGTTAGCATATGCTCTGGCAACGGCAATATCTGTTCTGGATGAATTAAAAACCCGTGTTCCAAACGGCGAATTTCCAGAACTATGTGGTCGGCTGTCATTCTTTGTAAACGCTGGCATTCGGTTTGTTACAGAAATGTGTAAAATGAGAGCTTTTGTTGATTTATGGGATGAAATCTTAATAGAACGTTACGGCATTGAAAATCCTAAATTCCGCCGCTTCAGATATGGTGTACAGGTAAACAGTCTCGGATTAACAGAACAACAACCTGAAAATAATGTTTACCGTATTTTGATTGAAATGCTGGCAGTAACTCTATCGAAAAAGGCTCGAGCTCGAGCAGTGCAACTGCCCGCTTGGAATGAAGCTTTAGGCCTTCCCAGACCTTGGGACCAACAGTGGTCTATGCGAATGCAACAAATAATGGCCTTTGAGACAGATCTATTAGAGTACGAGGATTTATTTGAAGGCAACTCAGTCGTTGATACGAAAGTAGAAGCTTTAAAAACAAGCGCGCGATATGAGTTAAAAACGATCGAGTCCCAAGGCGGTGCTTTGGAGTCTATAGATTACATGAAATCACGTTTAGTGGAAAGCAACACTCTCAGGCTGCAAAATATTGAAAGCAAACAAACGACAGTGGTTGGCGTCAACAAATATATAAACACTGAAGAGTCGCCACTAGTTTCAGGCGATGGGGGAATTATGGTTGTCGATCCATTAGTTGAAAAGGACCAAATTGATCGACTGAATAAGTGGAGAGCCAGCCGAAATCAAACGACCGTAGAAAACGCTTTAAATAATTTAAGAAAAGCGGCGTTAGCCGGTAAAAATATTATGCCAGCTAGCATAGAGGCTGCAAAAGCTGGGGCCACCACTGGTGAATGGGCACAGGAAATGAGAAATATATACGGTGAATATCGTGGTCCAACAGGAGTGGCAGCGGGTATTTCTAATCAAACAGAAGGTTTAGACGAAATTCGTAGTGCAGTCGATGCTGTGAGCGATAAGTTAGGCGAAAGACTTAAATTTTTAATAGGAAAACCAGGGCTGGACGGACATTCTAATGGGGCTGAGCAAATTGCGTCCAGAGCTCGCGACTGTGGAATGAAGATTGAATATGAAGGTATCCGTCTGACACCCCAAGAACTTGTTGATACAGTAAAAACGAGCAAAGCCCATGTTATAGGACTGTCTATCTTGTCCGGAAGTCATATACCACTTGTCCAAGATATGATGACCTTACTCGCAGAAGAGGGGTTAATGAATATACCAGTAGTGGTTGGAGGAATTATTCCTGAGGAAGATAAATCCAAATTGCTTCAAATGGGGATTGCCAAAGTCTATACGCCAAAAGATTTTGAGATGAATACTATAATGATGGATATAGTAAATTTAGCTGAACCAAGAGAAATTGCTGCCGAGTAAAAAGTTATTTTCAAGAAAGAGCAGAAACGAAACCTGATTGAAAAATATTATTTAAAATGTAATCAGGTAGCCTAGAAAAAATAATTTTAAGCTGCAAGAAATGAATATAAGACCTCTAGCTAAAGTCGATTATGTGGAATGGCGAAAGCTCTGGATCGCATACTTGGATTTCTATGAAACATCT
>JAAXIY010000070.1:0-56771 GCA_012270125.1 Paracoccaceae bacterium | reverse complement strand
GAAGATATCGCAGACATTGTATTGATGCCTGGAGATCCATATCGTGCAAAATGGGCAGCTGAGAACTTTTTAACAAAACCAAGATTAGTAAACCAGGTAAGGGGGATGCTTGGTTTTACAGGTAATTATAAAGATACTGAAATTACCATTCACGGATCAGGAATGGGAATGCCGTCTCTGTCGATTTACGTAAACGAACTTATAAAAGAATACGGTGCAAAAACTCTTATTAGAATTGGCTCTTGCGGAGGAATGCAAAAATTTGTGAAAATTCGCGACATTATTTTAGCTCAAACTGCATCATCTACGCAAACACCCTCATCTACGATTTTTCGTGAACTAAACTTTGCTCCATGCGCCGACTTTGATTTACTTTCGGCTGCTGCCAAAGCATCTCAAGATAAAAAAAGCAAAATACATATTGGAGGAATTTATTCCTCCGATGTTTTTTATGATGAGAGACCAGATCTTAATGAACAAATGGTTAGGCATGGCATTTTAGGAGTAGAAATGGAAGCAGCTGAGCTTTACAATTTGGCTGCTAGACATGGTTGTCGCGCATTGGCTGTTTTAACAGTCTCAGATCACCTGCAAACGGGTGAAGCCCTTCCTCCAGAGGAAAGGCAAAGCTCGTTTGGCGATATGGTCGAAATTGCCCTTGAGGCGGCAATTTCAACTAAATAATCAACACTATTTTTTAGTTTGCTTTTTCAACCATTAGCTTTTTGACTTCAGCTATGGCCAATGCAGGATTGAGGCCTTTTGGGCAAGTTTTTGCACAGTTCATAATCGTATGACAACGATAGAGCTTAAAAGGGTCATCAAGATCTTTTAGTCGTTCATCGGTTGCTTGATCTCTACTATCAATTATCCATCTATAAGCATGTAAAAGTGCTGCTGGACCTAAATACCTATCGCTATTCCACCAGTAAGAAGGACATGATGTTGAGCAAGAGGCACACATCACACATTCGTAAAGACCATCCAATTTTTTTCGATCTTCAATTGATTGCTTCCATTCTTCACTAGGCCTATTTGTTTTGGTTTCTAGCCAAGGCATAATGGAAGCGTGTTGGGCATAGAAATTAGTTAAATCAGGGATTAGGTCCTTGATCACAGGCATATGAGGAAGAGGATATATATTTATGTCGCCCTTGATTTCATCAAGCCCATAAATACAGGCTAAAGTGTTTATACCGTCAATGTTCATGGCGCAAGACCCACAAATACCCTCTCGACAAGAGCGCCTAAAAGTTAAAGTGGGGTCAATCTCACTTTTAATCTTAATAAGTGCATCAAGTATCATAGGCCCACAGGTGTCTACATCAACAAAATATGTATCAACGCGGGGATTCTCATTATCATCTGGAGACCAGCGATAAACTTTGAATTTACGGATATTTGTAGCTCCTTTTGGCTTAGGCCAAGTTTTTCCTGTCAAAACTCTAGAATTTTTTGGCAATCTTAGCTGAACCATCAACCAACTCCGTTCTTACTCAAATTCAATTTTATAATTTTTAAAAACATTTCTGGGCTAAACCTAGTACAAAAAATTAAAAAGTTCTTTCTTTGGGTTCGATCTTTTCAACTTGGATCCCTCCCTCTGTTTCATCTGTCAATGGATCACGTATTACATCTCTGTATGATAACTTTATGTTTGATCCATCGATTTGCGCCAATGTATGAACTCTCCATTGTTCATCGTCTCTAGAGGTATAATCCTCATGAGCATGTGCACCTCGGCTTTCTTTTCGAGCCTCTGCTCCAGCAATAGTAGCTAAGGCATTTGGCATAAGGTTTGTTAATTCTAGGGTTTCCATCAAATCGCTATTCCAAACTAAAGACCGATCAGTAACATTTAGGTCATTTACCTTTTCAGCTAGGCTTACCATGTCCTTGAGCCCTTGGGACATAGTCTCTGAAGTTCTAAAAACTGCAGCATCTTTTTGCATTGTTTTTTGCATTTCTAAACGCAAATCTGATGTGGGAACAGAGCCTTTTGCATATCGTAACTTGTCAAAACGGTCTAATGCGGATTCAACTGCTAACACATTAGTTGCTGGGATTTTACTCCTTCGATCTATAACTTGACCTGCTCTCAAACCAGCCGCCCTACCAAATACAACAAGATCAATTAGTGAGTTGGATCCCAGTCTATTGGCACCATGCACAGAGGCACATCCCGCCTCACCGACAGCCATCAAACCAGGCACTGTCGCATTTTGATCCTCTGCACTTGGGTTAATGACTTCACCCCAGTAATTAGTAGGAATACCACCCATATTGTAATGGACTGTTGGCAACACTGGAATGGGCTGTTTAGTTACATCAACACCGGCAAATATTTTAGCACTCTCAGAAATGCCAGGAAGACGCTCTGCAAGAGCATCAGGTGGTAAATGACTTAAATTTAGGTGGATGTGATCACCATCCCTGCCAACACCACGACCTTCTCGAATTTCCATTGTCATACACCGCGATACGTAATCTCGAGGTGCTAAATCTTTATAATGAGGCGCGTAACGTTCCATAAAACGTTCACCCTCAGAATTAGTAAGATAGCCTCCCTCACCGCGAGCACCTTCCGTTATCAAGCATCCAGATCCGTATATCCCAGTTGGGTGAAATTGAACGAACTCCATGTCTTGAAGTGGAAGGCCTGCCCGGGCAACCATACCACCACCGTCGCCTGTACATGTATGCGCAGAGGTTGCACTGAAGTAAGCCCGCCCGTATCCCCCAGTAGCAAGAACCACCATTTTAGCATTAAAAACATGAATGGATCCATCATCTAACTTCCAACAGACCACCCCCGTACATACGCCATCATCCGAAAACATAAGATCTAACGCAAAGTACTCTATATAAAACTCAGCCTCATTTTTTAGAGATTGGCCATAGAGCGTGTGAAGGATTGCATGCCCCGTCCTGTCGGCAGCAGCGCAAGTTCTTTGAACTGGTGGTCCTTCTCCAAATTCAGTCGTATGACCACCAAATGGCCGTTGATAAATTTTACCCTCTTCAGTCCTACTAAAGGGCACTCCGTAATGCTCTAGTTCATAAACCGCCTTAGGTGCTTCGCGAGCGAGATACTCCATTGCATCGGTATCTCCTAGCCAGTCAGACCCTTTTACAGTGTCATACATATGCCACTGCCAGTGATCAGGGCCCATATTAGACAAAGAAGCCGCTATCCCTCCTTGAGCGGCAACTGTATGAGAACGGGTCGGGAATACTTTTGTCACACAGGCTGTTTTTAGGCCTTGTTCAGCCATTCCTAGGGTAGCCCTTAGTCCAGCTCCGCCCGCTCCAACAACAACTACATCATAGTCATGGGTTTCATAAGAATATGCTAACATTTAATTCACCTTTAAAACGCCATTCTAGCAATAGCGTAGAGACCAACGACCATTAAAAAGTAACTAACTGATTTGACGAAGATTATAGCTAATTTATGAGCTGAACCACGAATATAGTCTTCAATTAGAACCTGGGCACCTGACTGAAAATGTTGCAGGCCTATGACGATAGTGAGTGAAGTGATTATAGCAGGCCAAGGTCTGGAAAAATACTTTACCACGGCCGCATAATCTTCACCAACAATTGATCCAAACATGAAAATAAAAGCGGGAACCAAAAAAAACAGTAAAATTGAGGTGATTTTCATTTCGGAATGATGTCCAAAAATAGGCTTAGAGCTACTCATAATTTTTACACCTTCAAATCAAAAAACACTGAATTTGTTATCATAAAAGGATTACCGTTAAAATTGTTAACAAAAACGACCCAATCACTACTATCCACCCAAAGATCTCAGCAGTTTTTAAATCTAAACCAATTGCCCTATCCCAAATTAAATGCCGCACACCACCCAGGAAGTGGTACCAAATTGCCCAGAGCGAACAGAGTAATACTAGTTCACCGAACCAACTCGTTAATATTGCATCTGCAAATATAAAGTACTGCTCAGAAGTGGCTGCGGCAAACAGCCACCAAATAATCAAAAAAACACAAAAAATAAGAGCGTTCCCAGTAATACGTATCAATATTGAGCTCACAGACGTTAGTTGTGGTCTGTAAATAGTTAAGTGGGGCGACAGAGGTCTGTTGCTCTGGTCCGTATCAGCCATGGTAAATTCACCCATATTTTCGTCGTGCACCTACATTAATAGTATAATTTTCGGCTTTTACCAGTGCGATTTCTTGTAATCAGTGGAAAACGTCTGTGGCATTTTGACTTGATAAATTTAAAGAACTACAGAGATTTTAGAAGTTAAAAGGACGATAATTTGTTGACGTAACAAACTTAAAATCTCTTTAAATTTCGCTAAAGGAATCTTAGCTGCTAGGAAACGGCCAAACACCGAAAAAAGCGTGAATTGCAGCTACGACTAGAAATGATGCAATCGTTATACCAATAAACAATATGTCTTTAGGCTTATCTCCAGGCGCGGGCCTATTCCAAGCTTCTGCTCTGTTAATCAACAATATAGAGCCAGTTGCCCATAGAAGCATGGATCCAAATAAAATAATTGAAGCAAGATCACCGTTAACTAAAAGATGCGCTACAGCCCAAATTTGCACTGAATGGAGCATCGGATGCCTGAGTAAGCCCCTAAATCTTCCTTTAGTGTGTGATACTGCAAAAACGGCGAAGGCGATCAACATTAAAAGACTATTGAGATGCACTAAGAAAGCGGGGGGGGTCCAGATAGTAATAACAGGGGCAGAACGATATCCAAAAATCATAAGAATAATTGAAGCTAGTATTGCCAATGCAACAATAATACGACCTGGTTGGCCAAGAGTAATTCTGATACTAGGCATAATACGCTTAAACCAATGCGGAAGAGCCCACAACATTACTCCAAATATCAATGTTCCCATCTCAGACTCCTCTCGACACAGTAATTTTGACACCAAAGGCTTACTACTGATCTTTGCGTTCGTAAACGGATTTTAGCTAAATAATCGCAACCCAAATGAGTCTCAAACCAGTTAAGGTCAGCAAAATATAGGTAAACGCAAAAAACAATTTCTCTGAAATCATGTAGTGGGCTTTTACGCCAATCCAAACACCTAGCAAAGCAAAAGGTGATAAAACAAGATCCAGAAGAAGTGTGTCGAGTGTAAACAAGCCCAAAAATGTGTATGGTATAGCCTTTGCTAAATTGACAGCCCAAAACACAATAACAGTCGTTGCTTGGTATTCGGTCTTCGTAGGGTTTTTAGATAAAAGGTAAATCGCCGCCGGTGGACCACCTGCATGGCTAATAAAGCTTGTAAATCCAGCAAAGCATCCTAACAAAATTCCATAAAAATTTCTAATTGGACGAATAGATTTCTGGATAATATTCCACTTTTGAAGTGCCTGCCAAAAAACAAAAGCAAGACAAATAATTCCTATCAATATTCTAAAAAAGTCAGCACTTACGTTGGAGTAAAGCACAGCGCCCAAAATAACCCCGGGAATACTACCTAAGATAAGTATCCAAGACTCTCGGGGCATCCATTTCTTCCAATATGGCCTCAAACTTCCTAAATCCATTAGGATTAGAAGGGGAAGCATTATTCCAATAGCGCTTCCTGGTTCAATAATTGTTGCTAAAATGGCAGCCGAAGCAAAAGCCGCGCCAGACCCAAAACCGCCTTTACTTATTCCTGCAAAAACAGTCGCAGAAGCGGCAATCAGTATAAACTCAAAGTTAAGGTACATCCTTTACGATTTATCTGAATTAGTTTTGATTTAATATGTAAATAATGAGTATTTGGGACAAAAAACCTCTTTTTTCATGCTTGGAGTATGATCACAGGCTTGCAGAATGCCTAATTAGGGATTAGCACCCAAAAACATAAGTTATTTTAAGGAGTAAATCTCATGACCAGACCAAAGATAGCTCTTATTGGAGCCGGCCAAATTGGTGGTACATTAGCCCATCTGACAGCAATCAAGGAACTGGGTGATGTTATTCTCTTTGATATCGCCGAAGGCATACCCGAAGGTAAAGCGCTCGATATAGCGGAATCAGGTCCTGCTGAAGGTTTTGACGCTCAACTGAAGGGAACTCAGTCTTATTCCGACATTGCCGGCGCGGATGTTTGCATAGTCACTGCCGGAGTGCCAAGAAAGCCTGGCATGAGCCGTGACGACCTAATCGGTATCAATCTGAAGGTAATGAAATCTGTCGGAGAGGGTATCAGAGATTATGCTCCAAATGCGTTTGTTATCTGTATTACAAATCCACTGGATGCAATGGTCTGGGCACTACGTGAATTTTCTGGGCTACCTCACCAAAAAGTTTGTGGTATGGCCGGCGTCTTGGATAGCGCAAGATTTAGACATTTTCTTGCCGATGAATTTAAAGTTTCAATGAAAGATGTAACTGCATTTGTTTTAGGTGGGCATGGGGATACAATGGTCCCTCTTGCACGTTACTCCACCGTAGCAGGAATTCCCCTGCCGGACTTAGTTGAGATGGGATGGACAACATCAGAAAAATTGGAAGGAATAATTCAACGAACGCGGGATGGAGGCGCAGAAATTGTTGGGCTTTTGAAAACAGGGTCAGCATTTTATGCACCAGCAACAGCAGCAATTGAAATGGCCGAAGCTTATCTTAAAGACCAAAAACGACTTTTACCGTGCGCAGCATATTGTGAAAACCAATTTGGGCTGAATGGTATGTATGTTGGTGTACCTACAATAATTGGAGCAAACGGCATTGAGAGAATAGTTGAAATTAAACTGAGTAAAGATGAACAAATTATGTTTGATAAATCAGTTCAAGCAGTAAACGGTCTTGTCAAAGCGTGTAAAGAAATAGACGAGACTCTCAAACAGTAACATTGACAAATCTAATTGCATAATCAGAAAGCCTTCTAATTTGTGATCACATAAAAAATTTTAGTGATCACAAATTATTTTAATAAGTGTTTTTTGCATTTTTTTTGAATAAATTGTTTTTATTATTTTTAGTTTGATGTCACTAAGCATGCAGCCCACCAACACAAGGTTGCAAAATGAATATCCACGAATATCAAGCTAAAGGCTTGCTCCGTTCCTATGGAGCGCCTGTATCAGACGGAAGAATCGTCGTAAAATCTGAAGATGCAAAGACAGCAGCTGGTGAGCTTGATGGCCCAATTTGGGTTGTCAAAGCACAAATCCACGCTGGTGGACGAGGAAAAGGCTCATTCAAAGAGCAGGATGCAGGTGAAAGCGGTGGCGTAAGAATAGCAACATCAGTTGAGCAAGCTGCTGAAGAAGCAAAAAAAATGCTTGGCCGTACATTAGTCACCCATCAAACCGGTCCGATAGGAAAGCAAGTAAACCGAGTTTATATTGAGCAAGGCGCTGAAATTGAACGAGAACTATACCTTGCTCTTTTGGTGGACAGAGCAACTTCTAGAGTATCTTTTGTTTGTTCGACTGAGGGTGGAATGGATATTGAAGATGTTGCTGCTACAAATCCAGAGAAAATTTTATCGTTCTCAATTGATCCGGCGACAAGTTATCAAGCATTCCATGGTAGAAAAATTGCTTTTGCCCTAGGCCTAGAGAATTCCCAAGTAAAAGAGTGCGTAAAACTCATGGGGCAACTCTTCAGAGCATTCGTAGATAAAGATATGGAAATGTTAGAAATCAATCCATTAATTGTTACTAAAACTGGCAATTTAACGGTTTTAGACGCAAAGGTCGGTTTTGATAGCAACGCAATTTACAGACACCAAGATATAGCAGATTTGAGAGATACAACCGAAGAAGATCCTAAAGAGTTAGAAGCTAGCAAATATGACCTTAATTACATCGCTCTAGATGGCGAGATTGGTTGTATGGTAAATGGAGCAGGACTTGCTATGGCGACCATGGACATAATTAAATTGTACGGAGCCGAACCGGCCAACTTTTTAGATGTAGGCGGAGGAGCTACAAAAGAAAAAGTCACTGAAGCTTTCAAAATAATTACATCTGACCCAAAAGTAAAAGGTATCTTAGTAAACATTTTTGGGGGGATCATGCGATGCGACGTCATCGCTGAAGGGGTAGTTGCTGCCGTTAAAGAGGTCGGACTTAAAGTCCCTCTAGTCGTACGATTGGAAGGAACCAACGTGGAGCAAGGAAAAGATATAATTAATAACTCTGGACTCGATGTGATAGCTGCAAATGACTTGAAAGACGGGGCAGAAAAAATCGTAAAGGCTGTGAAAGGGTAAATAATGGCAGTTTTAATAGATGAAACGACTAAGGTAATCTGCCAGGGTTTTACCGGTTCGCAAGGAACCTTTCATTCTGAGCAAGCCATAGCTTATGGAACAAAAATGGTAGGTGGGGTAACCCCAGGCAAAGGCGGGAGTGATCACCTTGGGTTGCCTGTATTTAATTCTGTGCATGAAGCAAAAGATCAAACAAATGCAGATGCTAGTGTGATATATGTACCGCCACCTTTCGCAGCAGACTCCATTTTAGAGGCAATAGATGCTCAAATGGAACTTATTGTTTGCATCACTGAAGGTATACCCGTTCAAGACATGCTGAAAGTAAAAAGAGCACTAGAAAATACTTCTTCTATACTTATTGGGCCAAACTGCCCTGGCGTAATAACTCCTGATGCATGCAAAATAGGCATTATGCCTGGCCACATCCATAAACGCGGTTCTGTTGGTGTTGTGTCAAGGTCAGGCACTTTAACTTATGAAGCTGTTAAGCAAACATCTGATGTCGGATTAGGGCAATCATCTTGTGTTGGAATTGGCGGGGATCCCATAAAAGGAACAGAACATATCGACGTCTTAGAATGGTTTCTAAAGGATGATGAAACAGAGAGCATTATAATGATTGGAGAGATAGGGGGCTCTGCGGAAGAAGAAGCTGCACAGTTCTTAAAAGACGAAGCAAAAAAAGGGCGCGCAAAGCCAACTGCAGGATTTATAGCAGGGCGCACGGCACCTCCTGGAAGACGGATGGGTCACGCGGGAGCAATTGTGGCGGGAGGCAAAGGAGGCGCCGAAGACAAAATCGAAGCTATGCAATCTGCTGGTATAGTAGTAGCGGAAAGCCCCGGCAGTTTAGGCGAAGCCGTATTGAAAGCGATTGGTTAGATACACAAAATTTAATGAATTCAGGAAACTAAAAATTTAGGCGCAAATTATGAATGATCAGTCCCCCAACTCACAATTTAAAGCCTCTTCCTTTATGCAAGGGCACAATGCTGAGTATTTAGAGCAGCTATATGCACAATATGCACAAGATCCTAAAGCCCTTGATGAGACTTGGCAAAATTTCTTTGAGGCGATGGGTGATGATGAAGTAAGCATCAAAAGAGAAGCAGAAGGCCCAAGTTGGGGAAGACGGGATTGGCCCCCTACTCTAAATGATGATCTTACGGCTGCGATGGACGGCCAATGGGCTCCCGATGAAGAGGCCGACCAGATTGCACAGAAAATAAATAAGGTTGCAGAAGAAAAAAATATTGAAATATCTAATGACGCAATACAGCGGGCCGTTTTAGATAGCGTTAGAGCGCTTATGCTTATTAGGGCCTACAGGATAAGGGGCCACCTTGCAGCTGATTTAGACCCTCTAGCAATGCGCGACGTTTCTGATGCAAAGAATTCGTTAGAGCCCAACAATTATGGGTTTTCGGATACAGATATGGACCGCCCAATTTTCATTGACAATGTATTGGGCCTTCAAATCGCAACAATGCGGCAAATCGTTGAAATCGTTCAGAGAACTTATTGTGGAACATTTGCTTTACAGTACATGCATATATCCGATCCAGAGCAGTCAGCATGGCTCAAAGAACGGATAGAAGGCTTTGGAAAAGAAATTAAATTTACCAGGGAAGGCCGAAAGGCAATTTTGAATAAGCTTGTAGAAGCAGAAGGCTTCGAAAAATTTCTTCATGTTAAGTACATGGGCACCAAGCGTTTTGGTTTGGATGGAGGAGAAAGCCTAATTCCTGCCATGGAACAAATTATAAAACGTGGAGGTGCACTTGGGGTTAAAGAAATCGTTATAGGAATGCCTCACCGAGGCCGCTTATCGGTACTGGCCAACGTTATGAACAAACCTTACCGAGCGATATTTAACGAATTTCAGGGAGGATCTTTTAAACCAGATGCTGTAGATGGATCAGGAGATGTAAAATACCACCTTGGCGCATCATCAGATCGAGAATTTGATGGAAATGTTGTTCATTTATCCTTAACTGCAAACCCCAGTCACTTGGAAGCAGTTAACCCTGTGGTCTTAGGTAAAGCACGCGCAAAACAAGAACAATTAAAAGACAATAATCGAACCTCTGTAATGCCAGTACTTCTTCATGGAGATGCTGCATTTGCTGGCCAAGGCGTTGTTGCTGAGTGTTTCGGATTATCCGGTTTGGTTGGGCATAAAACTGGCGGGACCATGCACATCGTTGTCAATAACCAAATCGGCTTTACAACAGCGCCCCATTTCAGCCGATCTTCCCCTTACCCAACAGATATAGCATTAATGGTCGAAGCTCCAATATTTCATGTAAATGGAGATGATCCGGAAGCCGTTGTTCATGCAGCCAAAGTAGCGACGGAATTTCGACAAAAATTTCAAAAAGATGTTGTTTTAGATATCATTTGTTACAGGCGCTTTGGACACAACGAAGGGGATGAACCAATGTTTACAAACCCCCTCATGTACAAGCACATAAAAAAACAAAAAACTTCGCTTTCAATATACACCAACAGATTAGTTAAAGATGGTCTAATTCCTGAAGGCGAAATTGAGGATATGAAAGCTTCGTTTCAAGCAAAAATGAATGATGAGTTTGAAGCTGGGCGAAATTACAAACCTAACAAGGCTGATTGGTTAGATGGACGTTGGTCGCATTTAGATAAAAATAAAGATGATTATCAAAGAGGAAAAACAGCAATAAGCACAGAAACTTTCACTGACATTGGCAAAGCTCTATCTCATGTGCCCGAAGGATATGAAATTCATAAAACAGTTTCTAGGCTCTTAGACACAAAAGAAAAAATGTTTAAAAACGGCGAAGGTTTTGACTGGGCAACAGCTGAAGCACTTGCGTTTGGATCACTGCTAACAGAAGGCTATCCTGTAAGATTAGCAGGACAAGACAGCACAAGAGGAACCTTTAGTCAAAGACATTCCGGTTTGATTAATCAGTCAACAGAAGAACGTTACTATCCACTTAATAATATCAGGCAAGGCCAAGCAAAATACGAAGTTATAGACTCAATGTTATCAGAGTATGCAGTTTTAGGGTTTGAATATGGCTATTCTCTGGCCGAACCAAACGCATTAGTTCTGTGGGAAGCACAATTTGGTGATTTCGCTAATGGTGCTCAGATAATGTTTGATCAATTTATTAGTTCTGGTGAAAGTAAATGGCTTCGAATGTCCGGTTTAACGATGTTATTACCGCATGGTTTTGAAGGGCAAGGTCCAGAGCACAGCTCAGCTAGATTAGAACGTTTTTTGCAAATGTGTGGCCAAGATAATTGGATCGTCGCTAATTGCTCAACACCCGCTAATTATTTTCATATACTAAGGAGGCAAGTACATAGGGATTTCCGAAAACCACTCGTTCTTATGACGCCCAAGTCACTTTTACGAAATAAACTATGTACGTCTAAAATAGAAGACTTTACAAATGGTTCCTCGTTTCATCGAGTACTATGGGACGATGCTGAAAAGGGAAGTTCATCGACTGAATTAGCCAACGATAAAAACATAAGACGGGTAGTAATGTGCTCTGGCAAAGTCTATTTTGATTTATTGGAAGAAAGAGATGCAAGAGGGCTAAATGACATTTATCTCCTTCGATTTGAGCAATTTTACCCTTTTCCTGCAATGTCTGCCCTCAAAGAACTTGAAAGATTCCAAAATGCAGAAATGGTTTGGTGCCAAGAAGAGCCAAAAAACCAGGGGGCTTGGTCTTTCATGGAACCAAATATTGAGTGGGTTCTAAGCAGAATGAAAGCCAAATTTAAAAGACCGATTTATGTGGGAAGACCAGCGAGTGCTTCGCCGGCTACAGGACTGGCAAGCCAGCACAAAGAACAACAAAAACTGCTCGTTGAAGAGGCTTTGAATTTAAAGGAAAACAAAAAATGACCGATGTGCGTGTTCCAACTCTTGGCGAAAGCGTAACCGAAGCAACAGTCGCTACATGGTTTAAACAACCTGGTGATAGCATAAATATAGATGAAATGCTTTGTGAGCTTGAGACCGATAAGGTTACGGTAGAAGTCCCAAGCCCCGTTGCTGGAATTATGGGGGAAATCATAGCCCAAGAAGGAACAGTCGTTAGCATGGACGCACTTCTCACAACTATAGGAGAAGGGACCACCAAAAAATCAAATGATGAAGCAAAAGACACGTCTAAAAAGGAAAATGAAGTTGGAACTATTTCACGTACAGAAATAAATGTGCCTACGCTAGGTGAGTCCGTTAGTGAAGCTACTGTTGCCACTTGGTTTAAAAGTGTTGGTGACGAAGTTAAACAAGATGAAATGGTTTGTGAGCTAGAAACCGACAAAGTATCAGTTGAAGTCCCCTCGCCAGTATCAGGTTTCCTTGAAGAAATTTTAGTCCCAGAAGGTGATTTAGTAAACGCTGGAGGAAGTCTGGCAATAGTTGCGGGCAGCCTACCTGCTAAGACAAAAGGCGTGACTACAGATAGTTCAAAATCACCAGCCGGAGAAAAGAAATCTGATTTTGAAAATGCCCCGTCAGCTAAAAAGTTGATGGCTGAAAAAGGAATTTCTGCAGATAAAATAATTGGGTCAGGCAGGGATGGTCGAATAATGAAAAGTGATGTAGAGCAAATGGCAAACTCAGCGTCACAAGAAATAAAACCAAACGAAACAATATCCCGCCCACCAAGCCCAGCGGAGGACGCTGATAGAGAAGAACGGGTAAAAATGACCCGTTTAAGGCAAACAATAGCAAAACGTCTCAAAGACAGTCAAAATACAGCTGCGATGCTCACTACTTACAACGAAGTCGACATGACAGAAGTTATGTCATTACGAAGTGAGTTTAAAGATTTATTCGAAAGAAAACACAGCACCAAGTTAGGTTTTATGTCATTCTTTACAAAGGCATGCTGCCATGCCCTCAAAGAAGTTCCTGAGGTAAATTCTGAAATAGATGGCACGGAAATAGTTTATAAAAATTACGTTCATATGGGGATAGCAGCTGGTACACCGACAGGATTAGTAGTTCCTGTCATACGAAATGCTGACACCATGTCTTTTGCCGAAATTGAAAAGTCTATTGCTGAAAAGGGGAAAAGAGCAAGAGACGGAAAACTAAGTATGGATGAAATGCAAGGTGGAACATTCACTATTTCAAACGGTGGAGTTTATGGATCTCTTATGTCCTCTCCAATCCTTAATCCTCCTCAATCAGGAATCCTTGGTATGCATAAAATTCAAGACCGTCCCGTAGCAGTCAATGGTGAAGTAGTTATTCGTCCAATGATGTATCTTGCTTTGAGTTATGACCACCGCATTGTAGATGGAAAAGGCGCCGTTACTTTTCTGGTAAGAGTTAAGGAAGCGCTCGAGGATCCTAGAAGACTTCTTATGGATCTCTAATGATTTTCAGGAAGGAAATAACAAATGTCTAAGTATGATGTTATAGTGATAGGAGGTGGTCCAGGAGGATATGTTGCATCTATTCGCTGCGCACAGCTTGGCCTCAAGACAGCCTGTGTCGAGGGGCGGGATACTCTTGGAGGAACATGCCTAAACGTAGGTTGCATCCCTTCAAAAGCTTTACTTCATGCAAGTCATCAACTTCATGAAGCAGAACATAATTTTGAGAAAATGGGATTAATAGCAAAAACGCCATCTGTGGACTGGGCTAAAATGCAAAATTATAAATCTGAAACAATTGAAGCTAATACAAAAGGCATAGAATTTCTATTTAAGAAAAATAAAATTGAACATTTAAAAGGTTGGGCCTCAATATCGGGAGAGGGAAAAGTCCAAATAAATGAAAAAACTTTTGAAGCAAACAACATTGTCATCGCCTCGGGTTCAGAGCCAAGCACAATTCCTAATGTAAAAATTGATGAGAAGATAATTGTTTCTTCAACTGGAGCACTTTCATTACCAAAAATACCAAAAACGATGACAGTTATCGGCGCTGGGGTTATTGGTTTGGAGCTGGGATCGGTCTACGCAAGGCTTGGAACTAAAGTTACGATTTTGGAATACCTTAATCATATTACACCTGGCATGGATACCGAGGTACAAAAAACCTTTCAGAGAATCTTAAAAAAACAAGATATATCATTCATTATGGGAGCAGCTGTTCAGTCAGCCACTAAATCAAAATCAAAAGGAAAAGTACAATATAAGCTTAATAAAGATGATAGCGCACATGAAATTGAATCAGATGTCATTTTGGTTGCAACGGGAAGAAAACCCAATACCCATGGTCTTGGGTTGGAGGCATTAGACATTAAATTAAACGACCGAGGCCATATTATAACTAATGCTAGTTGGGAAACAACACTTCCAAACATCTACGCGATCGGTGATGTAATTGAGGGTCCTATGTTAGCTCACAAAGCAGAGGATGAGGGCATGGCAGTGGCAGAGCAAATTGCCGGTAAAAGCGGCCATGTCAACTATCAAGTTATACCAAGCGTAATTTACACTGCGCCAGAGGTAGCATCTGTTGGGTTGACTGAAGAACAAGCCAAAGAAAACAACCGATCAATCAAGGTTGGAAAATTTATGTTCATGGGAAATGGAAGGGCAAAAGCAAACTTTGCTGCCGACGGTTTTGTAAAAATCATAGCAGATAAAGATACTGATCGAATTTTGGGTGCTCATATAATAGGACCAGCGGCAGGGGATCTAATACACGAATTATGCGTTGCAATGGAGTTTGGGGCATCAGCTGAAGATTTAGCTCTCACATGCCACGCTCATCCGACCTACTCTGAAGCCATACGTGAAGCGGCATTGGCCTGCGGCACAGGAGCTATACACGCTTAAGCCCGCAAAAATTTATTTGTAAATAACCTTTTAAAACTTTTTTAACTTGGCTCTGGCTCCATTGGACCAGTAGGCTTAGCCTTAGGTTTTGTTTTCGGGATTGCAGTCACTGATGGTGCGGCAGCACTGCCATCATCTTTACCATCATCATCAGAAAATGGCGGATCACCTTTCATAACTCTTTTTATTTCATCTCCAGTTAAAGTTTCATATTCTAGCAAGCCCGCTGCCAACCGCTCCCATTCTTTTTTCTTTTTCGTTAAAATCTTGAATGCTGTGTCATAGCCTTGCTGTATGAAATTTTTAACTTCTTCCTCTATAAGCTCTTTAGTATTCGCAGATACAGAAAATCCAGCTGTGTTACCTTGATATCCTTCGTGAGCCTCAGTGTAATCAATGTTGCCAACTTTATCAGACATTCCCCAACGAAGCACCATAGCCCTAGCCAAACCAGACGCTTGCTGTATATCTCCAGCCGGTCCATTAGATACATTATCAGAGCCATACTTTATAATCTCAGCGGCTTTACCAGCCATAGTCATTGCAAGTTTTTCTTCGCATTCTGATTTATGCCAATTCAGTCGATCAATTTCAGGAAGGGACACAACCATTCCAAGTGCTCCACCACGAGGTATAATAGTGGCTTTGTAAACTGGGTCACACTGAGGCAAAGCCAACCCAACGACAGCATGGCCAGCTTCATGATAAGCTGTTTTTTCTTTTTGCTCCTGGGTAAGAACCATAGAGCGCCTTTCTGAACCCATCATTACTTTGTCTTTCGCATTTTCGAAATCAATCATTGTAATCACTGATCTACCAATCCTTGCAGCCATCAAGGCTGCTTCATTGACTAGGTTCGCCAGATCAGCACCAGAAAAACCAGGTGTGCCCCTTGCTATCAGTCTCAAATCGACATCAGGACCTAACGGAGTTTTTTTAGCATGCACATTTAGAATTTTTTCTCGGCCCTTTATATCTGGGTTTGGCACATTTACTGTGCGATCAAATCGGCCAGGGCGCAGAAGCGCTGGATCTAGCACATCTCTTCGGTTGGTAGCAGCTAAGATAATGACTCCCTCATTCGCTTCAAACCCATCCATCTCAACAAGAAGCTGGTTTAGAGTTTGTTCACGTTCATCATTACCACCACCGTATCCGCTACCACGATTACGCCCGACGGCATCAATTTCATCAATGAATACTATACAAGGAGCGTTTTTCTTTGCCTGCTCAAACATATCTCTAACTCTGGAGGCACCCACACCAACGAACATTTCAACAAAATCTGAACCTGAAATCGTAAAAAATGGCACGCCCGCCTCGCCAGCGATTGCCCGTGCCAGAAGGGTTTTACCAGTTCCAGGAGGGCCAACGAGCAATGCACCGGTGGGTATTTTACCACCCAATTTACTGAATTTTTGAGGGTTCCTTAGAAACTCTACAATCTCTTCCAGCTCTTCTTTGGCTTCGTCTATACCTGCAACATCATCAAATGTTACGCGACCTTGTTTTTCTGTAAGCAGTTTAGCTTTGGACTTTCCAAAACCCATTGCTCCACCGCGACCACCACCCTGCATCCGGTTCATAAAATAAATCCAAACGCCTATTAACAAGAGGAAGGGGAAAACGGTCATTAAGAACGATTGAAAGCCGGAGGTCTCTTGCTGCTCAGCTCTAATTGCAACATCATTTGCTATTAACAAACTAGTAACATCGGCGTCTCCGGGGCGGATAGTAAACTGTTCTCTGTTGTCTGGTCCAGTGAACCTCACTCTTTCTCCGTCAAGTGTGACAGCTCTTATCTCTCCTCCACTGACATTTTTGACAAATTCTGAGAAAGGAACTTCACGACTTTGCATGCTGCTGCTACCAGTGCTGAAAACATTGAATAGTACCACTATTAGTAAGAAAAGGACTACCCAAAATGCTATGTTTCGATTATTTCCCAAGGATTTTCTCCAAAATTGTCAAATCTACTTCTGTTATTGTTTTATATAGAAACTCATAGACAAGGTTCAATGGCTCATTAAGAAATCAATGAACTTTATTCCACAAAACGATAAATAGTTTGCACATTCACTATCAATTGTCGGAGCACATATTAACTTTTCTTTGATAAATATACCTGGCTGAATAACCCTAGAGCGATACGGCATCATAGATTTCTGCGTTCTTGATAACTGTTTGTTACCCTCTATTCCTATCGCAGAGACATAAGCTTCTTTAATTTCTTTTTTTACTACCCAAATATCTCTCCAAGCATTTTTAGATTTACATTTAACACTAATATTTTGAATAAATTTCAGTTCCGTTGTAATTCTGATTTGACCATCATGATGGTAGAATACTGTACCACCCAGAACAGCAGTTTTCTTACTTTTAATCTGTTTTAGAACATTTAGAACCGCCTTAAATCTTGGACGATATTGCGAACTTACATTCCACATTACAATTGCAGAAATTAGGCGAACTTGAAATTCATCAGCTAGAGAAAAAAACCCATCATATTGTAAGAATAAATCTGTTAGCTCCTGTTTCCCAATTTGGTTAAAGTGAATTGGTAACATTTGGTTTAATGCATGATGGGCTCTTTGCATGTGCTGCGCAGCTAATTCAACACGGCTTTCTGAAAAACCTTTAGACTTTAGTAACTCCCAAGTCTTGCGTTGCACTATTCTTTCAAATTCCTCATTAGAGTTGGAAGGATCACTTAGCCATTCTATATTTCTCACCCTAAGAAACTGTTTTAAACTTTCTCGTTTAGTATTTAACAGTGGTCTTA
Source organism: Paracoccaceae bacterium (assembly GCA_012270125.1). Classification (GTDB taxonomy): domain Bacteria; phylum Pseudomonadota; class Alphaproteobacteria; order Rhodobacterales; family Rhodobacteraceae; genus Salinivivens. The sequence goes on along the minus strand of JAAXIY010000070.1, from coordinate 38,971 downwards.
GAATGAAATATCCCTCAGGCCTTTTTGATACAGCCGCCATACCTTTTAAACCGTCAATTCCTGATCCTCTTTTTAAATTCATTAAGAAGGTCTCGATCTGATCATTTTGAGTGTGACCAATCAAAACGTATTTAATATCTTTGCGCCATTCATTGATTAATCTATACCGAGCCGAACGAGCTAAATCGGAAAGATTCCCATTAAAATTATCTTTATGGGTCCATTTAACGATATCATGTTTGATACCAAGTTCACTGCAATGCGCTGCAACAGTTTTAGCCTCCATAAGCGCCTCTTTACGAAGCTGATGATCCACCGTCACGCATTTCAATGTAACTTTGTTTAATTCTGCCCACTCCTTACACAGGTAAAGCATAGCTAAACTATCGCTTCCACCAGAAACAGCCAAACCCAGCTCATTGAAACCATACTGTTCTTTGAAATCCGAAAGTGTTCTAGATAATGAAGACTGAATTTTATCAGTTAGGGACACTGCAGCTCCGACATTATTTCTTCTGCCTCGAGACTGTAATCAGAATCTGGAAAGCGCATAATGACTTGCGCAAGAGTTTGACATCCAGCATCGGTTTGTCCCAAGCTTACAAGTGCATTGCCCAACAATGTTAAAGCTTCCGGCGCTACGCTGGAGTCCTCGTATAGTGAAAAACTATTAAGATACGCCCTAGCAGCCTTTTTAATTTCCCCCAATCCCTCATAAGCATTTCCTTTTGCTATAATAACAGAGGCGCTCAGAGGACTATCAGGATAATTTTCCAAAAACCGCTCCAAAAGTATCAGGGAGTCTTCAAAACGCTCCTCCAATAAAGCCGTTTGTGCATTTTCGTAATCTGCTTTCTCTCCAATTGCTAACTCTGGCTCAGACGTTGCTGAAACCGTATTTTCAGAAGTTAATTCTAAATCTCCTCCAAGGGTTGTGCTGAAGTCAATTTTACTTACATCACCGCCTTCTAATTCAACCAACCTATATTCGAGATCACGAACCCTATTTGTGCCATCGTTAACTACTCTGTCTACTTTAAACTCTAACCTTTCAGTTTCAGCTGTTAAACGTCTCAACTCCTGCTCCATACTATCAATCCGTGCCAAAACTGATTGATTATCATTTGTTTTTATGGATGAAGACTGTGTTGTCGATAACTCTCGCCTCAATTTTAACACTTCAACGTAAAGAACATTAAGATCTTGTCTTAGGTCTGCCAAGGTATTTGTATTATCCTGGGCAAAAACAAAGATTGGCGCAACTAACAAACCGATAATTAAAGTGACACACTTTGCCATTTTGTATTCCAATTAAAATTTAAGGTTTGAAACCACCGAAACTGCACGCCTGTTCTCACTATAACAATTTTCGTTACTGCAGAGTTCCACCGGGCGTTCTTTTCCAAAACTTACAGTTTGAATTCGGGAGCTTTTTATTCCTCTTGACACCAAAAATTCGCGCGCTGAATTGGCTCTACGAGCTCCAAGTGCCAAATTATATTCTCTTGTGCCTCTTTCATCAGCATGCCCTTCAATTATAATTTTATAGTCTTTATTCGCTTGCAGCCACTCTACTTGACCAAGTAAAATATTTTTTCCCAGTTGATCTAAATCAGATTGATCAACAGCAAATAATACACGATCTCCGACATTTTTCTTGAAAAAGGCTATCGAGTTGGGATCATTAACATCCCCATCAAATATCGCATTAGAGCTGTTTAAGGTACTGTTTGTTGTGAATGGAGTTGAGGCGTTTTGTGAACAGCCACTTAAAACTAGCAGCGAAATCGCGAAAAAATATTTAAGGAGTGATTTCATCAGTTGCCTTTCGGAGTTATTAATAACATGAATCAAGAAGCCTGCAAATCATGTTATTTTTCAAGTGGCGACCAAGAAGGGTCAGAACCACCGTCTCTAGTCGTCACTTTCTTTAAATTTCTTCCTGAAATATCAACTGAATAGAGCGCCGAAACTCCAGCCTCTCCCTGTGTTTCTCTGGTAAACATGATTACGCGACCGTTTGGTGACCATGTTGGACCTTCATCTAAGAAAGATGCCGTTAATAACCTTTCCTTAGATCCATCAGTGCGCATCACTCCTATATGGAAGCGTCCTCGACTTTGCTTAGTAAAAGCTATCCGGTCACCACGAGGTGACCAAACAGGAGTACCATAACGACCATCTCCTGAGCTAATTCTTTTTGCACTACCGCCCACTGACGACATGACATAAAGCTGCTGGGTCCCTGATCGGTCACTTTCAAAAACAATTTTAGATCCATCTGGAGAAAAACTAGGCGCTGTTTCAATAGATGGTGCTGATGTTAATCTACTGCTTGAACCGTTTCTCAAATTCATCACATATATGTCTGTATTTCCACCTTGCTCTAAAGAGTAAACAACAGACTGCCCGTCTGGGGAAAATCTTGGAGCGAAACTCATAGTTCCTTTGCGGTTTTTCAAAACCGTCCGCCTGGCAGATACGACATCTATGACGTATATCTGCGGTGTGCCGGTTTCATAGCTAGTATATAACACTTGCTTTCCTGTGGGTGAGAAGCGAGGAGCAAGTACAATATATGAACCATCTGTTAGATACTTGGAATTAGCACCATCAAAATCCATTATAGCCAAACGCTTTTTACGAGAGCCCTTTTTGCCCGTTTCAGCAACATATACGACCCGACTGTCAAAGTATCCCTGTTCTCCCGTTATTCTCGAATAAATTTCATCAGCAACCTTATGAGCTATACGCCGCCAACCTTGTTTCGTAGAATTGAACTGCAAGCCTTTTCCAAGCTCGTTATTTGAAAAAATATCAAAAAGTCTGAATTTTACTGACAGCTTTTCCCCTGAAAGAAGTACTGAGCCAGTTAAAAGAGCCTGTACATTTATAGCTTTCCAGTCCGAGTACTGAATAGGAGAACTGAAATTATCTATCCCAGATATATACGACGATCTAGGCACTTCTCTAAACAAACCCGTGCCTAACAAATCATCTTTTATTAACTCTGTTATCGCAGCAGCTATTTCATTCGATGCACCCGTTTCGCCAATAAAAGTGGGAGCAGCGTACGGTAAAGGCTCAATTACTCCTTCAGTTATTGTAATCCTAAGCGGTGCAGATAGAGCCGTTGTCGTTAAACTTATGAAAATAAAAACTAAGAGTGATTTCAACGCTAATTCCTCATATTCAGCCCGTTGTTTCAATTTTACATCAGTTGGTTGGATCAAATACCACTTCTATTTCTCGCCAACGTTCGTATTTATTTGGTGGTAACTTATAGCCATTTTTTCCACAACTTATAATTGCTATTTTTGCTCTTCTAAATGCCACCTTTTGTGCATTTTCGTCACCCCCTGATATTTCGATAACCTGAATTGAGTTTGGATTTACTCTTCCATTTCGATCAAGAGCCATAAGTACTGTAAGCTTTACATCTTCAGCTAGTGATCCAGGATCTCTTAACCAACAAGCTTCTATTGCTGCTTGTAAATTCTCTGTTTCAGTCTCCGTCAATGGTTTGCTTAAAGTATTTTGCGTCACTGATTTTTGCATTGCATCAGAGGCGTCTGACTCTATGACTTTACTTTCCGATTTATTTTCAAAATTTGGCTTAGAAACCCGTGGCGGACGACTTTTAGGTTTAAGAGATGAAACTAGAGTATCAGATATAGAGTTTTCTTTTTTTTCTGTAACACTCAATTTATCGACTGATTTGGTTGTATTTTCAAGCGTCTGACTGACTTCAACCTCAGGTTGGGTTATTGGGGCTGGTTTCACAACTTTGCTAGGCTTATTAATTTCAGCTGTCTCAGTTTGTAGATCGGATAAATTATTTACTGTATCGGACACAGGGCGCTTTATTTCGTCAGCTATTTCAGGTGTTCTTTCGGTGAGAGCGATTTCTACGTCTGGTTTTTTTATTACTGGCTCTAACGGCTCATCTAGAATTACATCAGGTCCTTCTGATTTTAAAACTTCAGACTCTTTGTTAAAAAGCAAATCTAATTTATCTTCATTTTCATCCAAAGGAGTAAGTTCACTAGCCTCTTCTGATACTTTAGGTGAGATATTTGATGCTGTAAGATCAATAAATTCCTGCTCGGAAATCAATGAAACACTTGAGTATTCTACAGGCTCTACATCCTTTTGGAAGATAGGACCTATTAATAATCCCATTAAAAGTCCTAAATGTGCAAATCCAGATATATAATATCCAAAGTGCATATCTGTTTCACTCGTCAGAAATGTTGTTTAAAGCAGGACCTCCAATATCTGTGACTAGCCCTATATCCTCAAACCCACCAGCATTAAGAGCTCCCATTATCTGCATAACAAATTCGTATGAAATTTCTCCGTCAGCTCGCAAAAATATACGATTACTTGACCGTTCATTCGCAACACCTTTAAGACGGGTCACCAATTCCTCTTTTGGAATGGTACTTGTTTGCAAAACAATTTGCCCTTCTTTTGTAATTGTAATGGTTAATGGCTCTTCGTTTTCGGACTCTAAGGCACTAGCTGCACTTTTTGGCAGGTCAACATCCACCCCAACTGTTAACATAGGGGCAGCTACCATAAAAATGATCAAAAGAACCAACATTACATCTACAAAAGGTGTAACGTTTATTTCAGACATTGGTACTGATCTACGACTATGTCTTCTCCTGGACTGCTTAATGATTTTCAAATTGGTAGTAGCACCCATATTAACTATCCAACTGACGGCTCAAGATTGTTGAAAATTCATCGGCAAAACTTTCATAGCCAGCCACCAGCCGATCACAGTCAGCATTCAGTTTGTTATAAAAAACTACTGCAGGGATAGCAGCCAACAAGCCTAGACCTGTAGCTAGCAAAGCCTCAGCGATACCCGGAGCAACAACAGCCAAGTTTGTATTTTGCTGCTGAGCAATTTCAATAAAAGCATTCATGATACCCCAAACTGTACCAAATAAGCCCACAAAAGGGGCGGTCGAGCCAACGGTTGCCAAGACAGTCAATCCTGACTGCAGTTTTTCAGCTTCTCTTGAAACGGCCACATCCATCGATCTATCAACTCGAGATTGAATGCCTGCAATCAATCCACCATCCGCACGTTGAGACTGCTCCCACTCCTTCATGCCTGCCACAAAAATCTTTGCTGCTCGCCCGCGGGGAGTTTGTCCTAACTGTTGATATAATTCATCCAAAGGTTCGCCTGACCAAAAAGCTCGATCAAATCTAGCGGCATCTCTGCGAGCTGAGCTGAAAACTAAATGTCTTTGAATAATAATCGCCCATGCCCAAAATGATGCCCCAATGAGCATTAAAATTACAATTTTAACAGTGAGTGTTGCTCGAGCAAAAAGAGCCCAAAATGAAAAATCAATTTCTTGTGTTGTTACTATAGCTTTGAATATTAATGCTTCTGTTATCATAGGTCATCGTCTCAAGATTATAAAATCGGTTTCCTGTTAACATGATGAAAGGCACCGAGTATAGGTTTATGTCTTTAAAATCTTAATCTTTTCTGGCAATCTTTTCACTCGACCAGACATCGAGGTGCATGCCACGCATACTTCTGCCTTAAATAACAGCTCTTCTCCCCGATAGATATTTTGATAAAAATATGCCCTAACTGGAGACACAACTTTTATTTTTGAAGCTATAGTTAACACATCATCGAAGCTAGCAGGTACCAGATAATCTGCTTTAAGTTTAGTGACAACAAAAATGATTTTTTCGTCATCTCTCATTTTTATTTGATCTATTCCAATTTCACGGATCCATTCACTGCGTGCTCTTTCTATAAAGCGTAAATAGTTAGCATAGTATACGACTCCTCCCAAATCTGTGTCTTCATAATATACTCGAATATTCATAGAGTGGTTTTTCATGATTAATTATTCCTAAATAAATCAATCCTAGCTCGAACTCTTAAAGCATGGCTTTTATCGTTTGAAACTATTGGCATTGTTGGATCATAAACTGCTTTTATAATGTCACTTACCACTGGATTGAGCATAACGCGTCCATTTTTAGCGATTAAAGTTGGGGACTTAGATTTAAAAGCTTCATCAGACCAAAGAAGAAACATCTGGACAACCTGATTTAAACACAAAACTTCAGCAGACACAGTTTTTAAGTTTTCATCCATACACACAAACGCAAAAACTGCTTTTATTCCACCACTTTCATCAAACCGAAAAAATCTATATTGATTGGCGTTTAGAGACTTCAATCTACCAACTAAATTACCAAGATCGGGAACTATTCTATCCAGATCTTTAACTTCAAGCAACTCATCCCAAGATAGAAAGAAAAAAAACATAGCGTTTGATCCTAACTCGGGATCAGTTTCCGCCATTTCATGGTTAGCTATGATCGTCAATGATTGGATGGCTGTCTTCAATGTGACAAGTGTTTTATCTTGCACACCAAAAACAACAGGAGCGATGGGTCTTCCCCATCTAGCAAAAATATATTGCCCATCTGATCGAGTGAAATATTCTTCGATTGCGTCACTTTGGTATTTCAAATTTTTCACTCAAAATACTTATTTCAAATTTACTCAAACATGTCCCCTTGCGATTTTGGTGGTGTCATCCCTATATGCTTCCAACCATTCTTCGCAAGCATACGACCTCGCGGTGTTCGTTGTATTAATCCCATTTGTAAAAGATAAGGCTCAATAACCTCCTCTAGCGCATCCCTACTTTCAGATATTGCTGCGCTTAAAGTCTCTATTCCGACAGGACCTCCAGAATATTGCTCTGCAATTAATTTAAGATAGCGACGATCTGCAGCATCAAGGCCTAAATTATCAACACCAAGACGGCTCAGCGCATGATCAGCTATTTTTTTATTTAAAACACCAGTGCCCTCAACCAAAACAAAATCAACCACACGCCTTAAAAGCCGACCGGCTATTCTCGGTGTTCCTCGCGCACGCCTTGCGATTTCTCTTGCTCCACTTTCGTCTGCAATAATATTAAGTTTTTCTGTATTCAATTTGACGATTTGGTAAAGTTCTTCTTCAGAGTAGAATTGAAGTCTAATTGGTATACCAAATCGGTCACGTAAAGGCGTAGTAAGCAACCCTAACCTTGTTGTTGCCCCAACCAAAGTGAAAGGTTGAAGTTCAATTCGCACCGTTCTTGCTGCTGGCCCTTCACCAATAACAAGATCCAACTCAAAGTCCTCTAGCGCTGGGTATAAAATCTCTTCAACAACAGGATTAAGCCTATGGATTTCATCAATGAATAAAACATCATTGGCTTCCAAATTAGTTAATATTGCAGCAAGATCTCCTGCCTTTGCCAAAACTGGACCCGAACTCATTCTAAAATTCACACCCAGCTCTCTACTAATTATTTGAGCAAGCGTAGTTTTACCCAAACCTGGAGGTCCAAAAAATAAGGTGTGATCCATAGCATCATTTCGCCGTCTTGCACTTTCAATAAAAACGCTCAGGTTAGATCGAGCTTCTGACTGTCCTATGAATTCATTAAGAGATTTTGGCCGAAGTGCTCGATCATTATCATCGGGTACTGACTCTTCGCGGATTAGTGGATTAATATCACTCATAATTATCCCTTTGGACTGAGCATTTTAAGTGAACTCCGGATTAATTCTTCAGTACTTAAATCCGAACTTTGATTTAGAATTTTAGCTACAGCTGCAGCTGCATCGCTTGGGGTATAGCCAAGGTTTTGTAAGGCTGATAAGGCATCAGCCTGCGCCGAGTTATTTGATATGGCCAAATTAATAGAGGGATTGTCATCTATTCTTTCGATAATATCGGCGTCACTAACCTTTTCTTCTTGATTACCTACTTTATGAGGAACCAGTGACATAACATGGGCTGCTTTGTCTTTTAATTCATTAACCACTCTTTGGGCAGTTTTAGGACCTATACCCTTAGCAGACTTGACAGACGTCCAATCCCCTAATGCAATGGCTCTACTCACTCCATCTTCTCCTAACGCACTAAGAATGGCGAGAGAGGCTTTTGCCCCTACCCCTTGAACAGACATTAGTAACCTGTACCATTCTTTTTCAACTTGCGATAAAAACCCAAATATCTGAAGCAAATCTTCTCGAACTAGCAAGTCTGTATAAATTGTTGTGAATTCTCCATTGCCAGGTATTTCTGAAAGAGTTCGTTCTGAGCAGAAAATTAAATATCCAACACCACTGACATCCAATAAAAAATGATCATGTGCTTTATAATCTACTCGACCACGCAGTCTCCCAATCATATTCAAACCTTCTCTAGAGCTTGCAAAAATCGATCATTTGATTGTGCATGGTAAGAGTGGCAAATTGCAACAGCCAAAGCGTCAGATGAGTCCGGACCGTTTAATTGAACACCAGGAAGCTGAAGCTTAACCATATGCATTATTTGTTGTTTGTCTGCATGTCCAACGCCAACAATAGTTTTTTTTACTTTGTTGGGAGCATATTCTGATACCTCAAGCCCGAATTTTCTTGGAACCACCATGGCAATGGCTCTTGCTTGTGCAAGTTTAAGCGAATTTACGCTGTCTTTATTAACAAATGTGTTTTCCACGGCAGCATGCGTAGGTTGCCACTGTTCTAGTATTGTCTCCATCTGATTAAATAAAGATAGCAATCTGGTTGCTAGATCATTCCCTTGAGACTGGCATACGCCATTTGCAATATGCGATAATTTATTTCCACTTACATCAACGATACCCCAGCCCATGTTTCTCAGGCCTGGATCGATCCCTAAAACTCGCATTTTTTACTGCCCTTTTTATTTTATCAATAAGTAGCACGAAACGTGAACAAAATCCAATGGATTATTACTCTGGGATGGTTAGTTTAACTTTGAGATAAAAAAATTCTATCGCAAGCTAAATTATAATTTTGCAGATTATTAGTTTTAAAAAATTTTATTTTCCAGATGCAACGGTCAGTGTCACCCATTCGCCAATATCAATACGGTCAAAAACCACCAGACCATTTTGTTGATAAAAATCAATAATTTCCTCTGCTTGTTCATCTAAAATACCAGAAATAATAGCTAGACCACCGCTACTCATGTGACCACTGATATCTGGTGCCAAATCAATCAAAGGACGCTTTAAAATATTTGCAAATATTAGATCATATGGTCCGCGGGACTTAATTCTAAAATCTTCAAAACCCATTGCCTCAATACAATCGACACGATTTTCTAAGTTGTTTGCTTTCAAATTTGCTAACGCAACTTCAACTGCAACTGGATCAACGTCACTAGCCATAATTTTGGCGGAAGAAGCTTTTGCAACCGCCATAGCGAGTACTGCTGTACCACAGCCTATATCAATAACATTTTTTAAATTTGTTACTTCTGAAAGAATTTTATCTAAAGCTAATAAGCAACCTTTTGTAGTTCCATGGTGACCAGTGCCAAAAGCCATTGAAGCTTCAATAAGCAAACCAACTCTGTCAGTTGGCGTTTTTTTAAGATCATGTTTACCGCAAACAAAAAATCGGCCAGCTTCAACTGGACTTAATTCTCTTTTTACCTTTGCCACCCAGTCTGTTTCAGGTATTTTAGAGATTACAAACCCTCCAGCATCAAAAGCATTTTCCAATAAGAGAAGCGATATTTCGTCTGGTTTTTCGATAAAGTAAGCACCTACCTCCCATTCACCAGAACCATCTTCCAACTCAAAAACCCCTACACCGCTGGGTGCTGGATCAAGTTTTTCTAAAGCTAAACCTAGACCTTCTGCGTGTTTTCTTTTGTTAACTTTTGTAATCGCTGAGTAGGTTATCACTTTTAAAGTCCGTTTTCTGATTTAGGGGAAAATTGAAATATTGATAAAGTCTCTTTACCGTTGTCTGGAAATCGGGGGACCAATAACGCAAGTAAAAAGGATAAAAATGCTATAAATGCTGCAATAATAAATACCAAAGCGGGAGACACTAACCATAAAAGACCCAGAAATACGGGAAGAAAGACAGCCGCAATGTGATTTATAGTAAATGCAACAGCTGCAGTAGGAGCAATATCTTCAGGAGCAGAAATTTTTTGGAAATATGTCTTCAGAGCCATTCGCAGTCCAAAAAACAAATGATCTAACACAAAAAGGGTAGCGGCTAACATAACGCCCCAGTCAAAAATATAAATACCGCCGTAAGCTAAAAAAACAAAAATCAAACCAGAGTATTCAATCAAAAGAGCACGCCGTTCTCCAAAAAAAGCCACAAAATAACCAAAAAGTGGGGCAGCAAAAATATTTATTACCAGGTTTACAAGAAAAAGCGCTGTCAACTGATGAACTTCAAATCCAAACTTTTCGACCATCATAAAACCTGCAAAAACAACAAATATCTGCCTTCGAGCTCCAGATAAAAATTGCAAAGCATAATACAGCCAATATCGACGACGAATAACCAGCTTTTTTAATTGGCCAGTTTCAGTTTTAAAACTTGGGAAAACAAATAGACAATATATTGCTAATAAGGCGGTTAATCCACCTGATGACACATACAAAATATTAAACGACAGTTCCAATATTTGCCATCCAAATATTATCCCAAGATAAGCAAGAAGTGTGGCTACTGACCCTGCCCCAACCAACCAACCAATAATCTGCGGTGCTGCTTCTTTTGGAAGCCATTGCAATTGCAACGACTGGTTTAAAGTTTCAAAGTAATGGAAGCCGAATGAACTTATTAAAGTTATAATCAGCAAGCCAGTCATCGATGGAAAATATGCAGTAACAGCCGTAGCAATACCTAGTGTTAAAAGAGAAATTAAAGCAAGCGTTTGCTCACGCAATATTAACAAAAGTAAAATTACGCCAACTGCTAAAAAACCAGGAATTTCTCTCACAGTATGCAATAAACCTATGTCAGAACCGTCAAAGTCAGCCATCTGAATAACAAAATTATTTAATAGTGCCGACCAAACATTAAATGCGATAGGCATCGCTACTGACATCATAAACAAAAGAAAAATTGGCCTACGCCAATAAGGCAACCCACTCACGTCAAAAACTGAAACCAAACGGGCCATTTATAAAAACCTATTAATTGGAATTTTTACATTAAAAGCCGTCAATAAAAGGTTTGAGGGTCAATGTCGATGACCAATCTCACATCACCTTTTAAGGAAATAGTGGCAACCCAATTTCGAACTGCTTCTTGAAGACCTAAATTTTTGGGAGATTTAATTAGAAAACGCAAACGATGACGCCCTTTTATTCTTGCAACTGGCGCTAAAGCCGGGCCGTAAACTTTTGCAGAAAGCCGATCTAACGCATCAGTATTTTTTTTGAGTTGATTAGCTGTATCCATGGCTTTTTCGAAATTAGAAGATGATACAATAATACCAACTAACCTGCCAAATGGAGGCATAGCGGCTAATTCTCTTTGATTTGCTTCTGATTTCCAAAACTCTTCATCATTACCTTTTAAAATTGCTTCGACGACTGGGTGCTCTGGTTGATATGTTTGAATTAAGGCCTTTCCTTGATTGTCTACTCTTCCTGCTCGCCCGGAAACCTGCCGCACTAATTGATAAGTGCGTTCAGATGCCCTTAAATCGGACCCCTGTAGGCCAATATCCACGTCAATTACTCCAACCAACCTTAATTTTGGAAAATTATGTCCTTTTGCTACTAATTGAGTACCAATAATGATATCCACATTCCCCTCTGAAATATTCTGGATTTCAGCTTTTAGTGATTTTGCTGATCCATAAAGATCCGAAGATAAAACTGACCTCACAGCGGCAGGGAATTTATGTTGGACCTCTTCAGCAAGGCGTTCTACTCCCGGTCCAACTACTGATAATTGACCTATTTCTCCACAAGACGGACACTTTTCAGGCATAGGCTTTGTATCGCCACACTGATGGCACATTAGACGCTTAATGAACCTGTGTTCAACCATTCTAGCGTCACATTCACTACAGGATATTTGATTTCCACAGGCTCTACACACTGTGGTTGGAGAATATCCTCTCCTATTTAAAAAAAGAAGGACTTGCTCTTTGTTATCAAGGCATTTCAAAATAGACTTTTCCAAAGTTTTGGAAATCCATTCATTTGATTGAAGACTCTCTTTTCTCAGGTCTATCGCAGCTACGTCTGGTAAAGAAGATTGCCCAAATCGTTCAGCTAAATAAATATGATGGTACTTTCCATTTTTTGCATTAACCCAACTTTCAAGACTAGGGGTAGCAGAAGCGAGAATGACAGTTGAACTTTCAATAGAAGATCTAAGAACAGCCATGTCTCGGGCATTATATATAACGCCATCCTCCTGTTTATAAGAATGATCGTGCTCTTCATCTACGATGATCAGACCCAAATTCATAAATGGAAGGAATAAAGCCGACCGAGCACCAATGACTAGTTTAGCGCCACCACTTCCAACCATCTTCCAAACACGCCTACGTTCGGCGACACTAACTCCAGAGTGCCACTCCGCTGGAATAGCACCAAACCTATCTTTAACCCGCCTAAAAAACTCAGAGGTAAGAGCAATCTCTGGAAGAAGAACTAAAACTTGCTCTCCATTTTTTAGAGCCGTTGCCACTGCATCAAGGTAGACTTCAGTTTTTCCTGAACCAGTAACTCCCTGTAGAAGAATTGCAGAAAATTTTGCCTGTTTTTGAAAATCCCTAATTAATTTGCACGCATCGCTTTGACTGGAATTCATTTCTTTTGGTTTAAAATTTGGATCCAGCAAAGGATATGGACTATCGCGAGGAATAAGCTCTTCTTTTAAAAGTCCTGCTCGAGCTGCGGCTGTTATAACAGCAGTGCTAACCCCAGAAATACTAACTATTTCTTTCTTCGTTAACATATTTTTCTTTGATTTAATTAATGAAGATATCAAAAGATTGCGCTTGGGAGTTTTTTTAAATTGAGAATGATTTGTTGCAATATGAAAAACTTTCTGCATTACAGCTGGCTTATGCAATTGTGATACGCGTGTAGATAATTTTAAAATTAAGTTTAAAGGCGTAACGGTATAGTCCGAAACACCCTCTAAAAATTTTCGCATCGTATAGGACATAGGGGGTACATCAATTACGCTAAGAGCATTGCGCAATTTGGCACGTTCGTACTTGCCCTCACCAGGCCCCCAAACAACACCCAAGACCCTTCTTTTGCCAAGTGGTAGCAACAAAAAAGACCCAATTTGGCAACCGCCTTCAGGAGCTAAATAGTCTAAAAAACGAGCAAATGGTTCCGTTGTTACAACAGCAATGGGTTCATTTTCATTATAAAAATCCTGCACTTTCAAATTAACCTCAAATTAATTTTACGAATGTGGAGCAAAAGACTTTAATAGAATACGATCTTGCATTAATCACTTGGTATAACGAAGAGACTTAACATTGGCCAATCCCAAAAAGGATAAATATCATGAAATTTTTCGTAGACACCGCTGAAATTGACGAAATTAGAGAACTAAACGAATTTGGGATGGTAGATGGCGTAACGACCAACCCTTCTTTAATTCGCAAATCAGGTAGGGACATAATCGAAGTAACTCAAGAAATCTGTAACATTGTCTCTGGTCCTGTCAGCGCAGAAGTTACCGCTACGGAGGCCGAACAAATGATAGCCGAAGGTAAAAAGCTGGCTCAAATAGCAGACAACATAGCTGTTAAAGTCCCACTAACCTGGGATGGGCTCAAAGCATGTAAAACACTATCGGGCTTAGGGCATATGGTAAACGTCACCCTTTGCTTTTCTGCAAATCAAGCACTGCTTGCCGCAAAAGCTGGAGCAACATTTATCTCGCCATTTATTGGCAGACTTGATGATGTAAATTTAGATGGGCTAGATCTTATCAGCGACATCCGTTTAATTTATGATAACTATGGCTTTGATACTCAAATTCTGGCTGCCTCTATCCGCACAGTCAATCATGTAACTCAAAGCGCCTTAATTGGCGCAGACGTAATGACTGCTCCACCTTCAGTTATAAAATCCTTAGCATCGCATCCACTAACAGACAAAGGTTTAGCAGCTTTTTTATCGGATATTAAAGAAGCAGGGCAAAAAATAATTTAGAAGTCACCAAGGTAAGAATTTTTAAAAGTGGTTGGAAATTAATGGATAAAAAGCTTCGTGAAGAAATTCTGGAACACGCACATGAAATTTTAAATGATGAAATCTTATTAAGTGCACTTATAGAGGCTGGCGATAAAAACTTAGGTAGCAAAATAGTAGATCTTCGTAGCATAGCTATGCAGAAAATGGATGGAGAACTAAAAAAACTAAAGAGATCTAACCAACAAGTTATCGCAACAGCATACGAAAATTTGGTAGGTATGAAGCAAGTTCATCATGTCGTACTAAAATTGTTGGAAAAAACCAGTTTTGATGAACTTATAACAATCTTAAACACAGAAGTGTGCGATATTTTGAAAGTTGATTGCATTAAACTGGCTTTAGAAACCCATTCTTCACTCAAAAAATCTGGTAAGAATGTTTCTAATTTCCCTGCTCTTTCAGATTTATATCCTACAAATTTTGTTGATACCTATATTTCTCAAGGTAAAAACAACTATACTGATGCTATAGTGTTGAGGCCCACCCCGAAGGGATCAGAACAACTGTATGGAAAAATGTCTAAACATTTAAAATCAGAAGGTTGCATAAAACTAAAAATTGGCAATGAAAAAATCATAGGTATTCTGGCAATAGCGAGCAAAGAAAAAGAAAAATTTACCGCTCAACAAGGAGTTGAACTTCTTAAATTTATGGGAAACGTATTTGAGCGAAGAATTAGTCATTGGTTAAACTAGAGCTTATATCTTCCGCAAATGCAGCCTTACTAAAGGAATGGCTTGATATAAAATCCGCTTTGGAAGGGACATCACCTAATACATTAGCCGCCTATAACAGAGATTTAATGGATTTTTTCTCTTTTTTAACAATACACACTGGAATAAAAAGCAGTGTCGGTCAGCTTGAAAAAGTAGACCAAGCTTCCATGCGGGCCTGGATGGCAGAAAATCGCAGATCAGGAAAGTCCTCCAGATCTATTGCAAGACAGCTTTCATCAGTTAAATCATTTTATAGATGGTTAGGAAAAAGACGTGGGATTGATCCAACTTTAGTTTTAATAACAAAAGCTCCAAAATTTCAAAAAAAATTACCTAGGGCGCTTTCGCAGGAAGCTGCTAAAGAAATTTCTAGTAGTGTTGATTTAACAAGCAATGAGCCATGGATAGTAGCAAGGAATACCGCAGTGATATTGTTATTGTATGGTTGCGGTCTGCGAATTTCAGAAGCTTTGAGCATAAAATATAATGATATGCCTTTAACAAATAACCTTAAAGTAAAAGGAAAAGGTGATAAGTTTAGGATTATTCCAATATTGCAAATTGCTAGAGAAAGTGTTGAAAACTATCTCAAGCTATTACCGTTTACTTTGGATGGTAACGATAATATCTTTAGGGGTGTTCGCGGCGGGAGTTTAAACCCAAGGTCAATACAATTAATTATGAAATTATTACGTGAAAAACTTGGTTTAGCTTCAAATGCAACTCCCCACTCTTTGAGACACAGCTTTGCAACTCATCTTTTGACATCTGGAGCAGACCTTAGATCCATTCAAGAACTATTAGGACATACCAGCTTATCCACAACGCAAATTTATACGTCTGTCGACTCTGCGCATTTGATGGATGTATATTCAAAAACACATCCTAAAGCCAAATCCAAGAATAGTCTAAATTAATTAAAAACTGGGCATTAAGCATTCCATGAACAAACGACCATCAAAAGAAAATTTTACTGCTTTATTAGTTCACCTTTTTACTGCCACCGGAGCCGTTTTTGCCATGTTGGCTATGCTAGCGGCAGCCGAAGAAAAGTGGAGCCTGATGTTTTTATGGTTAGTGGTTGCGTTTGCAGTAGACGGAATAGACGGTCCTTTAGCGCGGCATTTTGATGTTAAAAAAAATGCTCCTCGCTTCGATGGCGTACTACTTGATTTGATAATAGACTACTTAACCTATGTTTTTATCCCGGCATTTGCACTTTTTAAATCCGGACTGCTTCCTGGATGGACTGGCTGGTTCGCAATCATAATAATCACTTTTTCGTCAGCTTTGTACTTTTGCGACACTAATATGAAAACAAAAGATAACAGCTTTCAGGGGTTTCCTGGCTGCTGGAATATGGTCATTCTCGTCCTATTTGCGATAAAACCAAGTTTTTGGCTTATAATTGCAATAGTCGCTGTCTTGGCCTTATCCATGTTTTTACCAATAAAATTCATACATCCAATAAGAACTGCAAGGTGGCGCATAGTAAATTTTCCAGTAGCACTATTATGGACTAGTTTTGGGGCTTGGGCAGCCTGGGTAAATTTTGATCCTAATAGTTTAGCAATTTACGGGCTCATATTTTGTTCATCATATTTAGTTTTGGCGGGCGCTCTTCAACAGGTTTTGCCAACTCGTAGAGAAAATTAATTAAAAACTCAGAAAACATTCTTACAATTATTACAAAAACTTTCTGGGCACCTTGTATCTCCTGTTCGATTAACTATTATGCCCAACGATAAAATTGAGGTGAAAGAATGTCTTGGACAGATGAGCGAGTTGAAATATTGACCAAAATGTGGGCTGAGGGCAACTCCGCGAGTCAAATAGCTAAAGAGCTTGGTGGAGTAACTAGGAACGCAGTCATTGGTAAAGTTCACCGCCTTGGTTTATCTAATAGAGCAACAACAAATACAGCCAATAAATCTGATACCAAAACTAAGACCGCTCCCAAAAGCAGCACCAAAGCAAAACAAAAAGCACGTAAAATTGAAGCTACGGAACAAAAAACGGACAACGTTACTTCACTAAGGCGGCAGATAATACCTGCAGGCCAGCCTCTTCCACCACAACCATCAGCAAACGAAATCAGCCCAGAAGCGCTAGCTCGCGTAAACGAAATCGAAAAAAAAGCAAAAAAATTAAGTCTGCTTGAACTAACAGAAAAGACCTGTAAATGGCCAGTTGGTGACCCGGCAACTGAAGATTTTTGGTTTTGTGGCCTAGCCACTCAGTCAGGCAAGCCCTACTGCGAGGCGCATGTGGGGGTAGCTTTTCAACCAATGAACAGTCGTCGTGACCGACGACGCTAATTGTTGCAACAACGTAGTATTTAAGTTTTAGATGGTAACTTCGTAACCAGTTTCCTCTGGCTCATCATCCACCATCTCTGCTGGAAAACCAGGAGCTCGTATGTCCAGACCAGTAGTTTCTTCGAGTCTTTTAATGATGTTAGGCGATAATTCTCGTGGACCGTAACGTTTTATCCCATCCTGAAATATCGAAATTAACAAAGGGTTTAATTCTAAAGGAATTTGAGCTCGATCAGCAACTGCTTGGAATAAGCCAATATCTTTTGCGACTAAATCCATCGTAAAAGAGATATCTCTACTTCCATTTAGAATAACCTGACTTTCGGTTTCATTTACAAACGAGTTTCCAGACGAAATGGAAAAAGCTTTATAAGCGATTTGCAAATCCATGCCTGCACCTTTTGCGACAGTTAATGCTTCAGCACAAGAAACAAGATTTGCAGTAGCTAAATAATTTGTAATAACTTTAAGCACACTGGCAGAACCTAACTCCCCAGTGTGAAGTACTCTGCGTCCCATTTTTGTTAGAAGTGGGAGAATGTATTCAAAAGTTTCTCGCTCACATCCTGCAAAAATACTTATATTTCCTGTATCAGCTCTATGGCAACCACCCGAAACAGGACAATCAACAGCCGATCCTTCTTTCTCTTTTACCAAAGCCCCTAATCTCTTTACCTCGGCTTCATCCGTAGTTGACATTTCCATCCATACTTTTTTAGGAGTTATAAATTCAAGCATCTGTTGCATAACTTCATTTGATGCGCTCGGGCTTGGTAAGCAGGTGATTATCACATCGCACGTCTGCATTATATTTCGTGGATTTTGACCATCTATTGCTCCCCTGGAGACAAATTCAGTCACTAAACTTTTATTTAAATCGTGAACTGAAAGCTTAGTACCGTTTCGCAGCAGGCTTCCAGATAATTTGCCACCGACATTTCCTAAGCCAATAAATCCTACATGCATGTATCATAACCTTTATAAACAATTTCCTACCATATTATTAGAAATGGAAAGCTAAGCACGCCAAAACGCGACACTCATTGCCACAAAAGCTGTATTAACTTACGGCTTTTAAAACGATTTCTTTATAAATATTTTTCACCTCTAAGACAGAAACCCTACCATCTTTTTTATACCAAGTATTGAGCTCTTTAAGCATTCCTATAATTGCCAAACTTGTTATTTTGATATCTTTGCAAGAAAACAAATCTTCTTTTACGCCATCAGTTAAAATTTTGCTTAGTATAAGTTCATACTTACCTCTAAGCTTTTCTATTTTTCTAAAATTATCGTCACTTAAATTTCTAAGTTCCATATAAGCAATAAAAACTTCTTCTGGTCGGTTAAGGTGATAATCAATGTGAAAATCAACAAAAAATTTTAATAGTTCATTGGGTTCATCCGGTAATACTTGCGCTGACCAAGTTTCCAACAAATTTTCCATATGGTTTATTAACAATTCTGATAAGATCGTTTGTTTATCAGGAAAATAATTATACAAAGCTCCGGCTTGTAATCCCGCTTTTGCAGCAATCTGTCTCATAGAGACTGCTGCAAAACCTTGCTCTGAAAATAGATTTAACGCAATCGCACTAATTTTAGGTTTAGTATGCTTTGCGTGAGATCCTAATGTGCGGGCCATTTCTTTATTTTAACTGAACAGTTGTTCAAAAAAAACCCTTATTATAACCATAATTAAAAGATGTTATAGATTGCAAGGCATGAGATCTCAATATACACCGGCCACACAGAGATCTTTCGAAAAGGATTTGAAATGACTAAACCCTTGAGGCTTGGAATTGCTGGGTTAGGCACGGTTGGTGTTGGCGTAATTAAAATAATTCAAGAGAAAAAATCCCTTTTGGAAGCACGTACTGGGAAACAAATCATAATTTCGGCCGTTACGGCAAAAAATAAAGATAAAGAAAGAGGCGTAGATTTAACCCCATACCCATGGGAACAGGATCCAATTTCCCTTGTTAAAAGAGACGATGTTGATGTTTTTATAGAGCTTATCGGTGGTCACGAAGGGGTTGCGAAAGAAGCCTTAGAGCTTGCAATAAAAAATGGAAAAGATGTTATCACAGCAAATAAAGCTCTTCTTGCTCATCATGGTCAAAGTTTAGCTCTAATTGCAGAAGAAAGTGGATCTGCCTTGCGATTTGAAGCAGCGGTTGCGGGAGGTATCCCGGTCATCAAATCTTTAACAGAGGGTTTGGCTGGGAATTCCATTAGTAAAATAATGGGAGTTATGAACGGTACCTGCAACTATATCCTGACGCGAATGGAGTCCTCAGGATTAAGTTATGAAGAAGTTTTTTCTGAAGCCGATGATTTGGGTTATTTGGAAGCAGACCCCAATCTGGACATCGGGGGCATAGATGCTGCCCACAAACTTTCATTACTGTCATCAATTGCTTTTGGTACCGAAGTAAACTTTAATGGAGTCGAGTTAGACGGCATAGATAAAATAACAATTAATGATATTCATCAGGCCGCTGATATGGGTTATCGAATAAAACTGTTGGGTGTTAGCCAAATGACCAGTAATGGGTTGGAACAAAGAATGGCACCGTGTCTGGTTCCAGCCTCCTCACCTCTAGGTCAACTCGAAGGCGGGACCAATATGATAGTTATAGAAGGTGATCAGGTAGGCCAAATTGTACTAAGAGGCGCCGGCGCAGGGGAAGGACCAACGGCAAGTGCGGTTATCGCTGATTTAGCAGATTTAGCCCGCGGAAACAGGTTAACAACTTTTGGTCAACCCGCAAAAACACTTACAAAGGCAATATCTTCAAAGTCGCAAACGCTTGCTCCATACTATTTACGGATGTTACTTCATGACGAACCGGGCGCTCTCGCGAAAATAACTAAAATTCTAAGTGAATTTAATGTCTCCATTGATCGTATGCGCCAATATGGTCATGAAGATGAAAATGCACCTGTTTTAATTGTAACGCATGAAATTAGACATGAAGATTTAATGAAAGCGATCCAAAAAATGCCCAATACTGAAGTTTTGAAGGCCCAGCCGGTAGCAATCAGAATAGAAGTAGTGTGAAATTACAGAAATGGTGTCGAAATTATGACTAATAAAATAGATTTTAATGACCGTATGTTGTCATTGGGTTTAGCTCGCGTTTCTGAAGCTGCTGCTATAGCTTCCGCAGACTTAATAGGCAGAGGTGATGAAAAGGCAGCTGATCAAGCGGCAGTAAATGCAATGCGAGATCAGTTAAATAAATTGGATATCTCTGGTGTTGTTGTCATAGGCGAGGGCGAAAGGGATGAAGCACCCATGCTATATATCGGCGAAGAAGTTGGGAGCGGGCATGGCCCCGGGGTCGATATAGCACTTGATCCACTTGAAGGCACAACCTTGACAGCAAAGGACATGCCCAATGCTTTAACTGTGATTGCTATGGGGCCGCGTGGCTCAATGCTACACGCTCCAGACGTTTACATGGAAAAATTGGCAATTGGTCCAGGTTACAAAACTGACGTAGTTTCTTTAGAAATGTCCCCGCGTGAACGTATTCTAGCATTAGCTAAAGCGAAAAAATGTGAAGCAAAAGACATAACCGTATGTGTATTAGATAGGCCTCGTCATCAAACAATAATTGAAGACGTTCGTTCTACAGGCGCTGCTATTCGTCTTATAACCGACGGCGACGTGGCAGGAGTAATGCATTGCGCCGAGCCTTCCACAACGGGGATCGATATTTATATGGGAATTGGTGGAGCTCCAGAAGGTGTACTGGCTGCTGCTGCCTTAAAATGCATGGGCGGACAGATTTACGGCCGTCTAATTTTTCGTAATGATGACGAAAAAGCACGTGCTATTAAAGCAGGAATTAAGGATTTTGACCGTATTTACACCAAAGATGAAATGGTAACACAAGATGTTATTTTCGCAGCTACTGGTGTTACTGGAGGCTCTTTACTTCCAGCAATAAAAAGAGAAGTTGGTTTCGTTACCACGGAAACAATTCTTATGCGATCGAAAACAGGATCAATACGTCGAATGATTTATAAAAACCCAACGGGATAAATCTTTTTGAGCTACCTCGGTGTTGAAAAATCAATATTAGCAAAGCAATGGATTGGACCCAGTCCTGAGCAGGAGAGAAATCAAGAGAAGCTTTTCCAGGAAACAGGTTTGCCTATTGCTCTGTGCGCTGTTTTAAGCCGTTTGAGTGTAGATGTAACTGAAACAGAAAAATATCTAAAACCAACCCTCAGAGAGCTAATGCCGGAACCCGCTAAGCTCAAAGATATGACCGTGGCTGCAAAAAGAATTTTATATGCAGCAGAAACTTCAGAAAAAGTTGCAATTTTTGCAGATTATGATGTGGATGGCGCTTGCTCGGCAGCCCTTTTAATTAATTGGTTTCGTTTTTTTAATGTCGAGTGCACTCTTTATGTACCTGACAGAGTTCAGGAAGGGTTTGGCCCTAACGTTAAAGCCTTGCAACTTTTAGGAAGCGAGCACTCTTTAATAATATGCGTTGATTGCGGAACACTCAGCCATGAGGCGATTGAAAGTGAGCATCAATCAGAAATAATTGTTTTAGATCATCATCTAGCTAATGAGACATTGCCAAAATGTCACGCAATTGTGAATCCAAACAGACAAGACGAATTGGGAAATTTACACCATCTTTGCGCTGCCTCAGTTGTTTTTTTATGCTTAGTGGAGATGTGCCGTCTTCTAAGGAATAATGATCAAAAAACTCCTGATTTATTAGAATTTCTCGATTTGGTAGCCCTTGCGACTGTTGCAGACGTAGCTCCATTGATAGGCGTAAATAGAGCTTTTGTCAGACAAGGTTTAAAAATTTTGGCCAAAAGAAAAAGACTTGGGCTTGCCGCCCTTTCAGATCAAATAAAAATTGATCAAGAACCTTCCGCATATCATCTGGGTTTTCTATTGGGACCACGCATAAATGCAGGGGGAAGAATAGGAAAGCCAGATTTAGGCGCTAAATTGTTAATTTCTCAGGATCTGGATACGGCTAAGGCAATAGCAGAGCGTTTAGACCAGTTAAACACCGAAAGGCGAGACCTTGAAAATCAAATAAAAGAAGCTGCCCTAGAACAAGCAATTAGCCATAAGAGCTATGACTCATTAGCTTGGGCTGCTGGTAATTCTTGGCATCCTGGCGTTGTTGGAATTGTTGCCTCCAGGATGAAAGATTTAACCAACTTACCTTCCATTGTTATTGGATTTGATGGCTCAATTGGAAAAGGATCTGGAAGATCAGTCTCTGGTGTAGATTTAGGTTTTGCAATTCAAAAATTAGTCAGCGAGGGATTATTATTAGCTGGGGGTGGGCATAAAATGGCCGTAGGTTTGAGTGTTACAGAAAATAATTTAGAAAAAGCGATGCGTCGCCTGAATAACATCATAAAACAGCAGGGTACGAAGATAGATAGCTCACCCAAGATAAATATAGACTCTATGCTAGTACCCAGCGCAGCAACACTTGAACTTGTAGAATTATTAAATTCTGCAGGGCCGTACGGTCCTGGTGCTAAAGCACCAACCTTTGTTTTTACAAACATGCAAATTTCTTTTGTGAAACGTGTAGGAACTTCTCATTTAAAAATAAAGTTTGGTGATATTACTGGCTCATTGGAGGCAATTTGCTTCAACGCTTTCGAAAAAGAAATTGGCCGAGCTCTTGAAAAGCATGATGGCCGCTCAATACATCTTTGTGGAAGACTTGATATTAACTACTGGCGTGGCAAACGAACTGTTCAGTTGCTTTTAGACGATGCCCAATTCGCGGTTTAGCGATCGGTTAAAAAAAGAATTTTTAAAAATCTATTTTTTTGACTTGCGCCCTTTTAGTTGATTGCATACAACCCGCTCACCACTATGTGGCCCGTTCGTCTATCGGTTAGGACGCCAGGTTTTCAACCTGGAAAGAGGGGTTCGATTCCCCTACGGGCTACCATCCCCCATGAAATAGCCATCAATTAATAGAGAGACATTCGGTCCTTGCGGTAAAATGCAACCCTTCCAGCATGCAAAAAGGAAATACCAACTGATATCAGATATATGCATAAAATGCATAGCGGCAATACTAATTTATCTGAAGTAAAAAATAATATTTTGACTACATGTAGAAGCACAACATGAAAGGAAAAATTATGTTTAAAAAATTTTATAGAGCAATGATTTTGAGCCGTGCCGCAAGCGCAGCTAATGAAACATTAAAAACATTATCAGACCGCCAATTGGATGATATGGGTCTCTCCAGAGCGACTTTTGTCAGTGAAATTGTCAACAGTGTCAGGAAAGACTTAGACGCTGCTGAAAGTAGTCCGTCAACTCGCCAGATGATTAATCAAATAATTAATCCAAACTTAGCAGGGTCTGTTTGAAAAGACCCTACTAATTCTTAAAGAAACTTAAATCGAAGCAATTAGAGACTAATTAACCAAACTGGAGCTTAATCTTTTCCCGAAGCCTTTACGCACTTGGGACATTGCGTATGCTCACTGGCGCTAAACTCATTGCCACATTTTTCACACTCTATATCTTTAACTCTGCGCATAATCTTCTCCGTCTTTTAAAATTAGACCAAAGAAGAAAAAAATCAAATTTGCATTTTCATGCCCAAAACGTCATCATTGCTTAAAAGCGGGCCCTGCCGTTTGAGCAACTTAAATCTATTCTTTTCACAAATTATATTTACTAACTAAAGTATACTTGCCGAAGGTAACGCGGACTATTTTTTTAATGACCTTATTAATCAAAAACAGGAGACAAACGTCATGGAAAATTCAACCAGATTACAACGGAAAAATATACTAATCCGCGGTCTACAAATGCTTCTCTTTGGTTTTTTTATTAATTTAGGACTGACAGTGATTAGTTTTCTGGCTTTTGTTCAATTTTTCTGGCTTCTTATAAACAGAGAAAAAAATTTATTTATTGCTGATCTTGCGTCAGGTCTACGTAATTGGTTTGGGCAAGCAATCCAATTTATGTTAGCATCTAGTGACTATAAACCTTTTCCTTGGTCAAAAATTTAATTATGGCAATATCGGTTTTGTCTCATAGTTTTTTACAATTCGAGTGGGAATAATAATTGAACGATCATGTTAAGGGTATCTTGATTACGGCCATTGGTGTCTTATTGGTTGTTCCAGACTCACTATTTGTTAGATTAATTTATGCAGAACCTATAGTAATAGCATTTTGGCGGAGCTTAACTTCCGGAATATTTGTTTTAATTATTGTCATTTATTTTTATGGACTAAGTGGCTTCAAAGATATTATAAACACACGCTTTTATGGCCTCTTCTATGGAATTTTAATAGCCAGCACGGCTCCCGCTTTCGTTTTGGCAGTCTCGAATACAAGCGTCGCAAATGTCGTTTTTATATTTGCCTCTATGCCAGTTTTCGCTGCAATCTTTAGCCGTATATTTTTGGGTGAACCTATAAAAATTTTACTGGTAATTACTATGGGAGTTGTTGCAGTTGGTTTATTTTTTATAGCTTATGGCTCGACCAAAGTTCAAATTGCTTCTTGGAACGGTGACATCTGGGCAATTTATGTGTCAGCGGCTTTTGCTGCTGCTTTAACGTTAGTACGCTCTGCAAAGATTGTTTCTATGGTTCCCGCAATTCCATTTGCCTATTTAGGTGGAGCATTAGTTTTATCTTTTTTCATTTCACCACTTGAAGTTCGACCACAGGATTGGAATTTAATTTTGATGCACGGTACATTAATAGGTGCCTCCTCATGTCTACTCACACTTGGCCCAAGGTTCATTAGTTCTTCAGAGGTCGCATTACTTATTTTACTAGAATCTGTTTTAGCTCCAATTTTAGTTTGGTTGATTTTAGGCGAACATCCAGGTCAATATGCTATCATCGGCGGTTTTATTATTATAAGTGCTTTATGCTTTTTTAATCTGTATAATCTGTCAAAATTACCAAGACGATGAAAATTTTTAATAATCTGTAGGCGCCCCGCCTTCTGATTTTCTCCTAGCAACAAAATCCTCTAACTCCTCCTTGATACTGTCATCAATATAAGGTGCCTCAAATTCATTCAAAATAGTTTTATACTTTTTATGCGCTCGTTCTGCTGTCCAAACTCCCCCAGCAGCTTCCCAGGCTTCAAAGTTACGCCAGTCAGAGAGAAATGGCTGATAAAATGCATCTGAATAACGATCTTGAGTATGCTGAATGCCAAAAAAATGGCCATCGTTTCCAACTTCTTTGATTGCATCAAAAGCTACATCTTGCTCATTTGTTGACGTGATCATTGGATCAAAGTAGCGTTGAATGTGTTGTAAAATTTCGCAATCCATTACAAATTTTTCTGGACTAGCGATCAATCCACCCTCTAACCAGCCTGCAGCATGATAGACTAAATTAGTCCCAGATTGTACTGCAGCCCATAAACTATTTGATGTCTCCCAAATTGATTGCCCATCAGGGACATTCGCTGCACAGACTCCAGAGGATCTCATAGGTAGTCCATAAAACCTAGCAAGTTGACCCGTCATCTGGGTTGCTCTCATGTATTCAGGGGTACCAAAAGCAGGCGCTCCTGACTTCATATCAACATTAGAGGTAAATGTACCTATAACGCACGGAGCACCCGGCCTAATATATTGGGCTAGAGCAACAACACATAAGGCTTCTGCTATTGACTGTGCAACTGCTCCTGCCATTGTTACCGGGGCCATAGCACCCGCTAAGGTAAATGGTGTCACAATTAGGGCTTGGTTTTTTTTTGCTAATCGCATCCAACCATCCAGCATAGGTTCGTCATGCTTCAGTGGTGATGTTGAATTAATATTCGTAAACATTCTTGGACTTGCTTCGAATTCATCATGGTTCAGGTTACCCGCGATACGAACCATTTCCATCACATCTTCAACACGTTCTTTTCCCAAACTGTAAGCATGGGCCACCTTATCCGATAAAATTAATTTATCAAAAACCGCATCTAAATGCCTAGTGCTAGGGTGCAAATCTACTGGTTCAACGGGGTAACCACCAAGAAAATGAATACAATTGAAATATTGGCTCAACTTGCAAAAATTAGCACACATTTCTCTAGAACCAGGAATTTTTTTATTATTTTCTAAATCCCAGTAAGCAGGAGGCGAAGAAACATTCCCAAATAAAATATAGGGACCACCTACTGTTATTTTTTTACTCACATTACGGGGAGTGATTTCAAAAGTAGAAGGCGCTTTTTCTAACATTTCCATTACAAAATTTCGATCCATTCGGACATTCTGTTCACTGATTTCACAACCCGCCTTTTTCAGAATGGACAAAGCTTTCTTATTTAGAAATTCAACACCGATTTCTTCTAAAATACGCATTGCACCTTCATGAATAGCAACGACACCTTCTTCATCTAGGGGCTCAGTCGGCTTGTCAGTGTTAATAGGCAAATGCCATGGCATCTGATCTATTGAAGCGGAACCACGTCGTAGAGCATTACCAGCTCTGCCCCCTCCTCTTTTTCGCTTCTGTACTTGTTCGGTCATTAAAAATCTCCTTGCTTAGAGAGAGCCTCGATAACCTATTGTCATCCCGTCTTATCCCGACTCTTTTCGTCGCAATCAAACAGATTCTGTCAATAAATATTGTGAAAGTTCAGCAATTGAAGGAAATACCATATTAGCATGTTTTTTTAGCTGATCTTCAGTAGCCATCCCAGTCAGCACGGCAATTCCTACCATTCCAGCTGCATGAGCAGCCTTCAAATCATGTAAACTATCTCCTACCATTGCTACTTCATTTGGTTGTAAGTCTGTCTGTTTAGAAAATGCCAAAAGAGGTTCTGCGTGAGGCTTAACTCCGTACCCTGTGTCACTACCTGCTACAAAGTCTAATAAGCTATAAACTCCTGCGTTTATAAGGTGAGCTCTAGCGCTCTTTTCGGCATCATTTGTCATTACACCAAGTAAAAATCCCTTTGACTTCAGATTTTCAAAAAAACTTTTTAACGGGATCACTTCATACTGTGGCGTTTCAATCACAATATCCAAAAGATAACTTTCCAGATGATCAAAATCCCAATCCGGGAGCTCTCTATGAAGGGCAGCCGTAACTTGTTTATGTGTTCCGGCAATCACAATACTCTGCGGCATAAGTTTTTCAGTATTCAGGTCAAATTCGATTGATGCTGCTAATTTCTCCAGATCCACCCCAGATTTTTCAGAAACTTCCCGCAAAATTCTTTTGGTCCATGAATTCCAAGTTTTATCAAAATCAAATAATGTTCCATCTTTATCAAAAAGCAGCCCTTTAATTTTTGAAAAATCATATTTCATGTCCAATTTACCTCTTCTCCACCGTCCAGCGAAAGCCTTATCATTCTTATCTGCGAGGGGTCAGTATCTATAAATTTACTGCATGAAAGAACCCAGCTGTCGTCCATTAAAACAAAATCTAATATCGATATGAGAAAATTGTGGTTCAAAGCATTCGAGCGTATATCATCCCTAGATGCCCCTGTTGTTCCCATAAAGACCTGTATTAAATCATCCTCGGAAAGCAGCCACGTTAGTATTTCCAGTGCGCGAGTTTCGGCTATTTCTTTATCCATAGATTTGGCTTCTTAATTTACTTTGAAACGAAATTGCATAAGGCTAGAAAAATTTGTCCATGAAATTGAAAAACTTTGCAAGAAAAGAGCTGCTGTTTTTGATAAAAAAGAAATCAAGTGTATCTTACAGCTCAGAAAAATGGTGGCTTGCTCTGATTTAGATTTCACGCTTTAACGTTTTTATTGCTTATGGAGAAAAGAAATGGATTATCACTCTATTTATGAAAGCTGGCGGGCGGATCCAGAGAAATTTTGGATGGATGCCGCAAAAAATATAGATTGGCACAAAAAACCTACTTTTGCTCTAAATCATAGCAATGCACCTTTATATGAATGGTACACTGACAGTTTTGTTAACACTTGCTTTAATGCTGTAGATCGACATGTCAAAAATGGTCGAGCGGATCAGACTGCTATTATCTACGATAGTCCGGTCACGGAAAAGCAGCTGCATCTTACTTATAAGGACTTGCTTGAAAAAACGAGCCTTTTAGCAGGTGCACTCATCAACAAAGGAATTACAAAAGGTGATAGAGTTATCATCTACATGCCAATGGTTCCAGAAGCTATTATTGCAATGTTAGCCTGTGCTCGTATTGGTGCGATTCATTCTGTTGTTTTTGGTGGATTTGCGTCTAATGAACTTGCCGTAAGAATAGATGATGCTCAGCCTAAAACAATATTAGCCGCGTCATGTGGTATCGAGCCCGGCAGGATTATTGAATATAAACCTTTAATTGATGAAGCCATAGAACTTTCAGAGCATAAGCCAGAATGTGTAGTAATTTTACAGAGGCCAGAAGCTCAGGCCAGTCTGATGCCAGGAAGAGATTTTGATTGGGAGGAGTTTCAATTAGATGCTAAACCTGCTGACTGCGTTATGGTTGAAGGAAACCATCCCGCTTACATTCTATATACCTCGGGGACAACGGGGGCACCAAAAGGTGTAGTTAGACCTACTGCAGGGCATTTAGTAGCATTACATTGGAGCATGAAGAATATATATGATGTAGATCCTGGAGATGTTTTCTGGGCGGCTTCTGATGTTGGTTGGGTAGTTGGACACAGCTACATTTGTTATGCGCCTTTAATTCACGGAAATACATCAGTGCTGTTTGAAGGTAAGCCTGTCGGAACGCCAGATGCAGGAACATTTTGGAGAGTCATTAGTGAGCATAAAGTCAAATCATTTTTTACCGCGCCAACGGCTTTCCGCGCAATAAAGCGTGAAGATCCAGAAGGAAAATTTAAATCAAAATATGATTTGAGCTGCCTAAAAGCACTTTATCTAGCAGGCGAGCGTGCTGACCCAGATACAATTTATTGGGCTCAAAACTTGCTGGGCGTACCAGTCATTGATCATTGGTGGCAAACAGAAACAGGGTGGACAATTGTTGGCAATCCAATGGGAATAGAGGCATTACCAATAAAAGTAGGAAGTCCTTCGGTGCCAATGCCCGGTTATGATGTTAGAATATTGGATAATGATGGAAAAGAATTACCCAAAGGGGAATTAGGGGCTGTTGCTATAAAACTACCTCTTCCACCTGGAACATTACCAACACTATGGAATGCCGAAGAGCGTTTCAAAAACTCTTATCTATCTACATTTCCTGGTTTTTATGAAACTGGTGATGCTGGATTGATAGACGACGATGGTTACCTTTACATAATGGCCAGAACAGATGATGTAATTAACGTTGCGGGTCATAGATTATCAACAGGGGCTATGGAAGAAGCTTTATCAAATCATTCAGATGTGGCCGAATGTGCTGTAATAGGTGTTTCCGATCAACTTAAAGGACAAGTTCCTTTAGGTTTTTTATGCCTTACAAATGGCGTGAATCGTCCCCATAAAGAAATTGTAGATGAGTGCATTCAGTTGGTAAGAGACCAAATAGGACCCGTTGCATCATTTAAATTAGCTACAGTAGTCGCCCGATTGCCAAAAACGCGATCAGGAAAAATTTTACGCGCTACAATGGTAAAAATTGCAGACAACCAAGAATTTAAAATGCCAGCAACAATTGACGACCCAACTATTTTAGATGAAATAAAAGAAGCTCTTATAGCGCTTGGTTATGCAAATTAGAGTGTTCATTTAATTTCTTTAACTAAATTGCTCGGAAATTAGCCTCTCTTCCAACCCATGGCCAGGATCAAAAAGTATGTTGTGTTGAATATAATCAGCACTACTAATAATGACCCGAACAACATTTTTAAAGCTTCGACTATCAGCATCAGCCATGACTGGTCTTTTTTCTGGTTCTAAAACTTCTACTTCAACTGTAGATTTTTTTGGCAGTAATGCACCCCGCCATCTGCGAGGGCGAAAAGCATTTAGTGCTGTAAGTGCTAAGACATCTGAACCTATTGGTAAGATTGGACCATGCGCAGAGTAGTTATAAGCTGTACTTCCAGCAGGTGTTGACAATAAAACCCCATCACTCACTAGCTCCGACATTCGGATCTTTCCATCCACTGAAATTGATAGTCGAGCCGCCTGAGGACCAGCACGTAATAAGCTAACCTCATTTATAGCTAAGGCACTCTTTACACTGCCATCTGCAGCTACCGCCTCCATCTTGAGCGGGTTCAATTTCTCTTCAATCGATTTATCTAATCGCTCAAGCAGCTTTTTTTCATCATAGGCATTCATGAGAAACCCAACAGTGCCTCGGTTCATACCATAAACTGGAGCCGATAAATCTTGAGTTCTGTGAAGCGTTTGCAACATGAAACCATCCCCCCCAAGTGCGACGATTACATCTGCATCTTCAATGGCACAATTGCCATATAATTTGGAAAGTCTATCCAATGCTTCAGAAGCGATTTTTGTGTCACTGGATGTAAAAGAAATTTTTTGGCCCATTTGACTTAATCTTTTTCAATTCCATTTATACGTTTAAAGAAGCATAAGTTTGCAAAAAGTACCAGTGATGACGCACTATTTTCGCCCACTAATGTGTTTTTAGGCTTTTTTACTGGCGCCGTTTGATGTACGTGACCGCATCGCAAGCTTTCGAGTCGGGAGAAATTCTATGTTAGACCAACTAAACAACAATGGTGGTTTTTTTACTGAAACCTTAGCAGAACGTGATTCAGAGTTATTCGCATCAATCGCTTCTGAACTAGGGCGCCAACGTGATGAAATTGAATTGATTGCCTCTGAAAATATAGTGTCAGCTGCTGTTATGGAAGCTCAGGGCAGCGCATTAACAAACAAATATGCGGAGGGCTATCCTGGACGCAGATATTATGGTGGGTGTCAGTATGTTGATGTTGCGGAAAACTTAGCGATAGAACGAGCCTGCAAGCTATTCAACTGCGATTTTGCAAACGTTCAACCTAACTCTGGAAGCCAAGCTAACCAAGGTGTTTTTACAGCGTTAGTTCAACCAGGTGATACAATTCTAGGCATGTCTTTAGACGCCGGAGGGCATCTAACTCACGGTGCCAAGCCAAATCAATCTGGAAAGTGGTTTAATGCTGTTCAATATGGCGTAAGGAAGCAAGATAATTTAATCGACTATGAGCAAATTGCTGATTTGGCAAATGAACATAGACCTAAATTGATCATCGCAGGCGGTTCAGCGATCCCGAGGACAATTGATTTTGAGAAAATTCGAAGTATCGCTGATAGTGTTGGAGCTTATGTTTTGGCCGATGTTGCGCACTTTGCCGGGCTTATAGCTGCTGGGGAGTATCCATCTCCATTTCCGCATTGTCATGTTGCGACAACGACAACACACAAGACCCTCCGCGGGCCAAGGGGAGGTATGATTCTTACCAACGACGCAGACTTAGCTAAAAAGTTTAATTCGGCTATTTTTCCGGGTATCCAAGGTGGTCCACTGATGCATGTGATAGCCGCCAAGGCAGTTGCCTTCGGAGAGGCACTGAGGCCTGATTTTAAACAATACATCAAGCAAGTAATCAAAAATGCACAAGCCTTGTCAGATGAATTGATCAAAGGTGGTTTAGATACTGTTACCCACGGAACTGACACACATGTTTTATTGGTGGATCTGAGACCCAAAGGAGTTAAAGGTAATGCAACTGAAAAGGCGCTTGAGCGGGCTCACATCACATGCAACAAAAATGGTGTGCCATTTGACCCTGAAAAACCGGCAGTCACATCTGGGATCAGGTTGGGTTCACCAGCTGGAACAACGCGTGGTTTTGATGAGAATGATTTTCGACAGATTGGTCGATGGATCATTGAGGTTGTTGATGGTTTGGCTGAGAACGGCGAAGAAGGGAATTCTGCTGTTGAGGAGAAAGTTAAATCTGAGGTTGCAACTCTTTGCGCCAAATATCCTCTTTACCCAAACCTTTAAACTTTGACTTGGGGACGTAAATGTCCCCTTTTCTTTATCATCTACTGATATTTCTCTCTTTCAGACCCTACTATATCAGATAGGTTCGATTTATGTTGCTTTGACAACATTTCGCTTATTCCTTTGTTTATTTTTGTCACTAACCCCATGCCATTATAAACTAGGCCGGTGTAGAGCTGCACTGCAGAGGCACCGGCTAGTAGTTTTACATATGCATCCTCAGCAGAAGCAATGCCACCGACACCTATTAATGGGACTTTTTTGTCCAGGCGTGCCGATAAATTTGCAAGCACCCATGTAGATTTGGAAAATAGCGGTCTGCCAGATAATCCTCCATGTTTATTATTTACATCACTTTGCAGTCCTTGATGATCTACAGTTGTGTTTGTTGCGACAATTGCATCAATTTGCATTTTCAAAGCAATTTCAGAAATATCATCAATTTGATTTAAGGTTAGATCTGGAGAAATTTTTAAAAAAACAGGCACCTTATTTTCTAAATTTTCACGGGAGGTCATAACTTCATCAAGTAGATCATTTAAGGAATTTTTTTCCTGAAGATTTCTTAAATTTTCCGTGTTTGGACTGCTTACATTAACTGTTGCAAAATCAACAAAAGGCGCACAGCACTGCAAAACTTTGACATAGTCTTTTATTCTATCATCACTATTTTTATTTGCCCCCAAGTTTACTCCAACAATTCCTTTTGTCGAACGCCTTGCAAGCCTCTCAGATATAATATCCATTCCTAAATTATTAAAACCAAATCTATTTATAACCGCCTGATCTTTCGGCAATCGGAATAACCTCGGCTTGGGATTGCCGGGTTGGCCTTTGGGCGTAACTGCGCCTACTTCAATAAAACCAAACCCACATTTTAGCAACGGATCAACTGCCTCTGCATTTTTATCAAAGCCAGCCGCTAAACCTACTGGACTATCAAGCTCCAAACCACAAATTGATGTCTTTAAATTTTCAAAAACACTTGTCTTGGGTTTTGGAACCAAACCTAAATTGAGAGCTTTGATAGCTACATTGTGGGCAAATTCAGGGTTTGATAATCTTAATAGCTTTAAACCGGCACTTTCAAAAATGCTCATGAAATAATATCCGGAAACTTATGCAGCCCATCTATCTTAGGAAGATCATAACGGGCTTCAATATCTTTCAACGACAATTCGCGATAAAGATGAGGAAAAAGTTCACCTCCCCTTGAAATTTCCCACTTTAAATCCGGTTTTAAATTATCTGCATTACAAGAAAGAAGTATCAAATCCTTATCATCCTTAAAATGCTTTGCAGCTGTTTCTTTTACTTGGCTAGCCTTAGAGAAATGAATAAAACCGTCCATCACATCTATGGGGGCGCCATTAGTTTTACCCTGCGCTTCAAATTGCTGCCACTCTTCTATTCTGAAAAGCTTAAAAATAAACATGATTGCCAAATGACTAAATTTAAGAAAAAGGTCAAGTTGTCTACCAATAACTACTTTCAAAACATTTAGTAAATTCTATATTGATTTCTCTAAATTTGGATACTTTATTCCCAAAGTTATTCCACGGACGATAAATGAAATTAATAACGCCATCCAAAGACCAGTATTTTCAAAATTTGGAACCAAGATTACTAGAGATACAATATAAGCTATTAGACTGATAGCCATCATATTTCGCATATCTTTTGTTCGAGTTGCACCTATAAAAATACCATCCAACATCCAGGCTGATATCCCAAAGATTGGGACTAACACTACAAAAATGAGATAGCTTTTGGCCTGTAGTCTTACATCGTCTGCTGTTGTCATTAAGTCAATTAATCCAGGCCCCAGCAGAAAAAATACAATCGCCATTATCAAACATAAAACTGAGGCAAGTCTAGCGGAAGTCACCACACTAATGCGGAGTTTAGAACGATTTCTTTGACCTATAGCCTGTCCAACCAGAGTTTCAGCAGCGAAGGCAAAGCCATCTAATCCATGTGCAGTAATATGAAGGAATTGCAATAGTACTTGGTTAGCAGCCAATTTAGCATCTCCAAAATTTCCACCAAATAACAAAAAAGAAACAAATATTGCTTCCAACATTATTGAGCGAAGAAGAATATCAAAATTGATCAGGAGCATATTTTTAAGCCGAGCGGAGTCAAAAATAGTTTTAAACTTTGGCCATGATTGATCCTTGAAAAGGTCAAAACAAAGAAACAAGCCCACAACTAATGCTGAAACTTCTGCTATTGCCGTTGCTATCGCCACGCCTTCTATTCCCCAATTCAAGCCCAAAACGAACCAAACATCCAAAATGACATTTACTCCGTTCATAAAAAACTGAAGAATAAGAACGCTTTTGGTTCGCTCTAAAGCTATCAACCAACCTATAACCCCATATAAAGCGATTGCAGCTGGCGCACTCCATACTCTGATTAAAAAGTATTTTTCTGCTAATTCCTCAACTTCATTGGAAGCGGGGGATACCCAAAACCCTAGTTCAATCAATGGTTTTCGTAATAAAAATATAACTAAACCAGCACAAAACCCCAAAAATATTGCCCTTAAAAGATATGCACGCACTTCATTTTCATCGCGAGCGCCTAATGCTTGAGCTACCAGCCCAGTTGTTCCCATTCTTAAAAAGCCAAAAATCCAGTAAAAAGCAGTTATAATAATTGCTCCGACACCTACAGCAGCTACTGGAGCAGCTTTGCCTAGTTGACCGATTACTGCTGTATCCACTGCTCCTAATATTGGGACCGTAATGTTTGATAAGACGATTGGTACTGCAATCGCCAAAACCCTACGATTATTTATCTCCTGCGCCATTTGGGTTTATTTTAGTTTGGTTGGGGCATCAAAAAATGCCCTGTCCCTTGGGCAAACAATCTATCTCGATTATCCTGCCATGCCTCAACATGTACGGACGCATAACGCCTTCCCACTCTATTAACTTTAGCACGTGCATAAGAGTCTCTAGGGAGACCACTTCTCAAATAATCGACAGAAAAATCTATAGTCTTTGGAAGAGATAATATTTCTAAATCTATCAAATAATCAGCTTTTAGTTTAGGGTTTTCAATTTCCCGCCAGATTTGCATCCAACTTAGTTCAATAATCGCACTTATTTCCAAAAAAGCTGCGATAGAACCCCCATGTAATGCTGGAAGATTAGGATTGCCGACTAAGTCGTTCTTGAAAGGTAAAATAGCTGTAATCTCGTCTCCTCTTCTATCAAATTCCACACCAAGAAAGGATATGTAAGGTATACTTTTAATTAACTTAGACAGTGCTTTATTTCTTCTCTTTTTGATTACAGCTACAGGCTCTGGAGATTTAATTGCCATGGTTTAACCGCCTGTCACAAATGCACCCGCTGCCATGGCAACGGGTTTTTCTTCGTTTTCATCCAAAGCAACGGCCCTCACAAATGCAACATTTTTTGTCAAATTATAGCAAGTAGCTACCGCTTTTATTTTCTGTTTTGGTGTTGCGGGCCGCATGTAATCAACCCTCAAATCTATAGTTGCAGTTGGACCTTTTTGATCTGGGTGTGACATTGCCGCTGCACCACAACATGTGTCTAAAAGAGAGAAAACAGCACCTCCATGAATTACTTCCGTCTTTGGATCACCTATTAATTTTTTATCGTAAGGCATACTCATCCCAACTTCACCATCCCCGATAAAGTCTATCTTCATGCCCAAACTTATAGAATGTGGAAGAACAGCAAAGAAATCTTCGACTGCTTTTTTTTTCTTTTCTAGCATTTTATTTTCAAAAGTTATTTAACTAACTCACCTTATAAGTAATTTAAGCAAACTGACCAGTTGCTTTAGTATAAGATATAACTATTTTAGAGCTAAAGGAACGGGATATATGGCTGATATTCGACTTACATTTAAAGAAATGTGTGCGAAGTTCGAGGTTACTCCGAGAACGCTTAGATACTATGAATATATCGAGCTTTTATCCCCTGAACGACAAGGACGCTCACGTTTCTATGGAGCGCGTGAATGTGCGCGAATGACATTGATATTACGCGGACGAAAATTCGGATTTCAACTCGAAGAGTTGCGCCAGTGGCTATTAATTTACGACCAGGAGGGAACAGAGGCTCAAATGGAAGTATTCTTGGGGATGGCAGATCGTAAGCTAACAGAGCTAAAAGAACAACAAATACAGTTAGCTGAAACACTAGATGAACTAGAAAAACTGCGCCAAACAACTCACCAAATGCTGAATAAAAACAAATGACGTAAAGTTCCTTTACGTCAACGTTAACTTTTATAAATCAAATTGGTAAAACTTTTCTTAACCTGTAATCAGGAGGTAAGTTTTGACCCAAGAATTTTGGACTATTCGAGAAATGTGTGATCAATTTGATGTCACACCGAGGACTTTGCGCTTCTATGAATCAAAAGAGCTTCTCTTCCCGAAGCGCCAAGGCCAAAAGAGATTATTTACAAAAAAATGCAGAGGACGATTAAAGCTTATTCTAAGAGGAAAAAGATTTGGCTTTTCACTCGAAGACATACGTCAATTATTAGAAATGTACGATATGGGTGACCAGCAACAAACACAGCTTTTACGCACATACGAATTAGCTACAGATAAACTTACAGACCTGAAAAATCAGCGTGATGAAATAGAGGAAACCATCAAAGAACTACAGCAACAAATACAATGGGGTAAAGAGCTTATTAGTTCGATGGGTTTAGTAGAAAGAACATAATAGGGTGAAGTAATGTCAGAGTATAGAGCGCCGCTTAAAGACATGGAATTTATTTTGAACAATGTTTTAGAAGTGCAAAATTCAAAAATCCCAGGATATAAAGATCTAGATAATGAATTCCTGGTTAGTATTTTAAAAGAAGCAGGTAAAATTTGTTCTGATGTTCTGTTTCCTTTAAATCATATTGGAGATAGTGAAGGCTGCGTATTAGAGAACGGAGTGGTAAGAACTCCAAGTGGCTTTAAAGAAGCTTTTAACAAAATCCGAGAAGACGGATGGACAACTATTGATTGCGATACAGAATATGGAGGACAAGGCCTTCCATATATTTTGGGTACTGCTGTCGGCGAAATGATAGCATCTTCTAATATGGCCTTTGGGATGTATCATGGACTTACTCATGGTGCATATTCAGCGATCCATAGCCACGGCACAGATCAACAAAAATCAGAATATTTACCCAAATTAGTAACCTGTGAGTGGACTGGGACAATGAACCTCACCGAACCTCACTGCGGCACTGACTTGGGTTTAATGCGAACAAAAGCTGTACCGCAGGGTGATGGAACTTTTAAAATCACTGGTCAAAAAATATTTATATCGGCCGGAGATCATGATTTATCTGAAAATATAATTCATTTGGTGTTGGCTAAAATACCTGGCGGTCCTGAAGGTGTAAAAGGCATTTCTATGTTTATTGTGCCGAAAATTTTGGTCAACGAAGATGGGACATTAGGGGAACGTAATTCTTTATCTGTTGGGAAGATAGAAGATAAGATGGGTATCCATGGAAATTCTACTTGTGTAATGAATTATGATGAAGCGACAGGTTTTTTAATTGGAGCTGAACACAAGGGAATGCGGGCTATGTTCACAATGATGAATGAAGCCAGGCTGGGTGTCGGCTTGCAGGGATACTCACAGGCTGAAGTGGCTTTTCAAAATGCTGCTACTTATTCCAAAGAGCGCCTTCAAGGAAAAAATCTTTTCGGTAAGACTAATAAAGAAACTCCAGCAGATCCAATAATTGTTCACCCAGATATTCGGAGAAGCCTGATGGATCAAAAAAGTTTTGTCGAAGGGGCTCGCGCTTTTACCTACTGGGGTGCTCAATTAATAGACGCAGCTTCACGTTCAGATGATCAGTCTGCTAACGGATTAATAAGTTTGCTCACACCAGTTATTAAAGGGTTTTTGACAGATAAAGGCTTTGAAATGACTGTACAGGCACAGCAAATTTTTGGTGGGCATGGCTATATTGAAGAATGGGGTATGTCACAATATGTCCGCGACGCCCGTATTGCTATGATTTATGAGGGTGCGAATGGAATACAAGCTTTAGATTTAGTTGGAAGAAAACTACCTCAAGATAATGGAAAATATATTTTAGAATTCCTTGGACTTATTTCTAAATTTATCAAAGAAAATAAAGAATTAGATTCAGGTTTTCAAACGGAATTTCTTGACCCTCTTTCACAAGCTGTTTCCGATTTGCAATCTGCCGGAGAATACTTTTTGAGAAGCGGTCAAAAAAACCCATTAAATGTTTTAGCAGGTTCAAGTGATTTCATGCACCTATTTGGTCATGTGTGTTTAGGCTTCATGTGGGCAAGAATGGCTAAATCAGCACTTCACTGTCTGTCATCTGATTTGGATGACGCAGCGTTTTATGAGACAAAACTGAAAACGGGTAGATATTACATGAAGCGGCATCTACCGACAACTTCACTACACCTAACCCGCATTAAATCTGGAGCAGAGTGCGTCATGGCCCTTGAGCCAGAGGCCTTTTAATTCGAGGATATTGAGATGAGCCTATCGAACTGGATGACAGAAGAACATCAAATGTTGGAGTCTATGACATCAAAATTTATCGCCGAGGAGTGGAGCCCACAATTCGAGCGGTGGAGAAAGCAAGGTGAAATGGACCGTTCAACATGGCAGCAGGCAGCTGAACTCGGTTTGCTATGTCCATCAATTCCTGAAGAATATGGCGGTGTTGGTGGGGATTTTGGCCATGAGGCTGTAATTTTAATGGCTGCCAGCCGCGCAAATCTTGCCAGTTGGGGGCATGGAATTCATTCTGGCATTGTTGCTCACTATGTTCTTGCTTATGGAACGAGCGATCAAAAAAAACGATGGTTACCTAAGATGGTAAGCGGAGAATTAGTTGGCGCTTTAGCAATGACTGAGCCATCAGG
>JAAXIY010000001.1 GCA_012270125.1 Paracoccaceae bacterium | reverse complement strand
AATGACTTGATGTCCTTAAATCAGGTTGAAAGCCAAGAACGCTCCAAGCCAACTACTAAAATTGAATTGACTGAATTAATAAAAGAAACTGTCGAAAAATTCCTCCCAGTTTGTAAAAAAACTAACAACTCAGTTGTTTTTGAGAACTTGAATGAAAAGCTTCAAATAGAAGGTGATCTCGACCAACTTCAGCAAGTAATCTCAAATTTGATTGAAAATGCTTTGAAATATGGAGGGGCGGAAAAAGAAATTAAAATAAAATTGCACACCCCTTCATTTCAGCCGCTATTACAAAAACAAGGTGTCGTACTTGACGTGGCCGATCAAGGTGACGGAATACCGGAAGAGTATATACCAAGATTAACAGAGAGATTTTACAGAATAGACAGTCATCGTTCGAGGCAAGTGGGTGGTACTGGCTTGGGATTGTCTATTGTAAAGCATATAGTCCATCGTCACCGTGGTCGTCTTAGAATTGAAAGTAAGGTTGGCAAAGGTTCGACATTTTCAATTTATTTACCGATTGATTAAGCATCTTCTTGAGCTTCATAAAACTGTTACAATTACGTCATAAATCTGTTGCAGAGCATATCTACTGAGCACTCATAGTTTTTGAATTGCTTAATTTAAGGAGATAGCAAATGCCGTTCGTTAAAAAACTCTTATCAATTGCATCAATTTCCGTGCTAAGTGCAACTGCGCTAGTGGCACGTGATCAAGTTCACATTGCTGGTTCTTCGACAGTACTTCCCTATGCTTCTATTGTAGCTGAAGCTTTTGGTGAAAATTTTGATTTTCCTACCCCAATAGTAGAGGGGGGAGGTTCAGGTGCCGGGCGTAAGCGTATGTGTGAAGGCGTAGGATTAAACACAATTGATATTGCCAACTCTTCCTCTTTAATGAAGCAAGAGCAGTGGGATGTTTGTCAAGAAACTGTTGGTAAGGTCACAGAAGTAAGAATTGGTTACGACGGTATTACTTTTTCTGCCCGGCTTGAAAATGAAGGCTTTAACGATTTGACCCCTGCTCAAATTTATTTAGCACTTTCAGATAAATCAACGGCATCTTCTTGGGCTGATGTTGACCCTGCACTTCCAGATGTAGCCATTAAAGCATTTATCCCTGGCACAAAACATGGAACACGTGAAGTCTTCGAAAAGAAAGTTATGTTAGCTGGCTGTAAGGTGGTTGGTACTTATCAGAAGTTAATCGATGAAGGTTTGGAAAAGAAGCCTGCGGAAAAAGAGTGCTTTAAAGTCAGGACCGACGGATCTTCGGTAGACATTGATGGTGACTATACAGAAACTTTAGCTTCACTAGATGCAAACCCGGAAGGAATTGGTGTTTTTGGTTTATCATTTTTGTTGAATAACACGGATAAAATCTATGCAGCGAAAGTTAATGGCGTTGAGCCGTCTACTGAAACTATCGCTTCTGGAGAGTACCCAGTCTCAAGGCCACTACAGTTTTATGTAAAGAACTCACATGTCTCTCAAGTTCCTGGCATGAAAGAATATATAGAATTTTTTGTTTCAGATGAGATTGCTGGTCCTGATGGTCCTCTTGCAGAATATGGCTTGGTTTCGGATCCGGAACTTGCAGCGACACAAGCTTTAGTTGAAGCAATAGAATAATTTTTATGAAATCGCGGGGGAGTGCCATGAGGCGCTCCCTTAATAAACTTGGATAATACTTTATGGCTTTAAATGGTGTCTTTTATTCCCTTATGATTTTAGCTTTTTTAGCTTTTTTTGTAAGTAGGTTTTTGACGCTTAAAACCGTAAAAGGCGACATACGCAGACTTCATTCTCGACCTGTTTACTATGGTTTAAATAGTTTATTTCTAACAGTCTTTCCTGCTGTCATTCTGTTAATTTTTTGGTCCTTTGCACAATCGATTTTGATTGATGAAAAAGTCAAACAGCAAATACCTGAAAACTTCATAACTGAGGATGCTCCTCTAAACTTAATTATGAGTGAAGTTAACAGACTTAGTGAAGGCCTTAAGCAACTTGTGGATCAAGGCACTGTGTCTGCGGCCAAGGTAAAAAATGAAGGTAGTGAGCTATTTGGTATAGAAGATAAATTAGAAAGTGCAGGCGTATTTCTATCTAGTTCAATTAGTCCTGAGGTTTTAAGCGCCTCAA
Source organism: Paracoccaceae bacterium (assembly GCA_012270125.1). Taxonomy (GTDB): domain Bacteria; phylum Pseudomonadota; class Alphaproteobacteria; order Rhodobacterales; family Rhodobacteraceae; genus Salinivivens. Next base: position 5,266 of record JAAXIY010000001.1, on the reverse strand, counting down.
GATCTAAGTTTGCTATGGAAGCGTTTGGCAACTCGACTAGAAATTGGCTTGCTATTTTAGTTTCAGTTTTAGGTTTTTTGTGGAGCCTTAAAAATTCAACAGCAGAGTTTCGGGCTAGAAATCATGTTGAGCGAATAACTTTGTTTCTGTTGGGCACGGCTGCTACTCTCGCCATTTTTACTAGTTTAGGCATCGTGCTTTCAATGATATTTGAGGCTCTGCGTTTTTTTGGAATGCATCCTTGGACTGACTTCTTTTTTGGATCAACTTGGGCTCCTTCCTTTAGTGCAGGAAGTGAGTTATCCATTTTACCTTTACTATGGGGGACACTTTATATTTCTTTTGTGGCTTTGTTAGTTTCAGTTCCGATCGGACTGTATTCTGCGATTTACTTATCTGAATATGCTTCAAAGCCTATTCGAGCGATTGCAAAACCGTTACTCGAAATTCTGGCGGGTATCCCAACTATAGTTTATGGCCTCTTTGCTCTGACAACATTTGGACCTTTGCTCCGTTATTTTTTTGGAGATGGTGGTTTTTTAGGAGTAGAATGGATGTCTGACTCTCGATCAGTAATAACTGCAGGGGTTGTAATGGGAATGATGCTTATCCCTTTTGTTTCCTCACTCTCGGATGACATTATAAACGCAGTACCACAATCCTTAAGAGATGGTTCATATGGTTTAGGCGCAACTCAGTCTGAAACTGTTAGAAAGGTAATTTTGCCAGCAGCCTTGCCAGGTATTATCGGTGCTATATTGCTAGCTGCTTCCAGAGCTATTGGTGAAACAATGATTGTTGTTTTGGGCGCTGGAGCTGTCGCAAAGTTTGCTGGAAATCCGTTAGAGGCACTTACAACAATTACTACCCGCATAGTAAGCCAGCTGACTGGAGACTTGGAATTTGATAGCCCAGAAACACTGGTGGCGTTTGCTCTTGGCTTAACACTTTTCACTATTACTTTAGGTCTGAATGTTTTGGCTTTGTATATTGTTAGAAAATACCGGGAGCAGTATGAATGACAGAAACTTCCCAAACAAACTCTTTATTCAAAATTTCGGATAAAACTAAGAACAGAAATGCTGCTGAAAGGCGTTTCAGAATATACGGTATTTTAGCGATATCGATTGGATTACTTATGCTGCTCGTATTGGCGAGCACGATAATTTTGCGTGGCACGAGTGCTTTCCAGCAGACTTTTATTACTTTGGAAGTCGATTTGCTTGAATCTAAGCTCGATAAAAAAGGTAACAGGAATATTGATGATATTAAGAAAGTTTCGACTTTTGGTTACAGTCCAATTTTAGTTAACGCGTTGAAAAAAGTATTGGAAAAACATGAAATAAGTACGTCACTGAAAAAGAAGGCTTTGGGTGGAATTATATCCAAAAGTGCTCCCTCTCAAATTCGTGATTTTGTACTGGAGGATGTGAATAGAATAGGCCAAACAGTAGAATTTAAATTTCTAGTTAATGGTTGGATCGATGGATATATTAAGGGACGTTACTCGAGAGAAAGTGTTGCAAACAGTAAATTTGCCAGTGCAGAGCAGTTTGATCTGATAGATCAGCTTTTGGAAGTGGGCGTCGTCGAGAAAAAATTCAATTTTGATTTCATTTTTGGAGCAGATGCATCTGACCAAAGACCTGAAGCAGCGGGTATTGGAGTAGCAATGGTGGGCTCTTTTTATCTGATGCTAGTGGTTTTAGTTCTTTCTCTTCCACTTGGCGTAGCTGCATCGATTTACCTAGAGGAATTTGCTAAGCAAAATGCTTTTACTGATATAATTGAAGTGACAATTTCAAATTTAGCTGCTGTTCCTTCAATTGTGTTTGGAATATTAGGGCTTGCCGTATTTATCAATTATATGCATTTGCCTCAGTCAACGCCAATCGTTGGTGGGCTTGTTCTGACCTTGATGACGCTTCCTACCATAATCATCTCCACCAGGGCATCTTTGAAATCTGTACCACCAAGTATCAGAGATGCTGCGCTTGGTTTGGGTGCCTCAAAAATGCAAACCGTTTTTCATCATGTATTGCCTTTGGCTGCGCCAGGAATTTTAACAGGCACAATTATTGGCATGGCTCAAGCACTTGGTGAGAGTGCTCCGTTGCTATTGATCGGTATGATAGGTTACGTAGCTACCAATATGCCGACTACAATTTCTGAAGGCTTGCTTTCCCCTAACTCGGCAATGCCAGCACAGATTTACGAGTGGGCAAAACGTGCCGATCCCGCATTCATAGAGCGTGCTTGGGGAGGAATAATCATACTACTTATTTTTCTTCTTACAATGAATACAATGGCAGTGATATTACGTCGTAGATTCGAAAGACGGTGGTAATAGCTATGAAAGACCAAACGTATTTGGATAGGGAGAGTAATTTGACACCAGGTATATCCAAAATTAGTGCTAAAAACGTCAATGTTTATTATGACGATGTTCAAGCGCTAAAAGATGTCTCCGTTGAGATTGAGAAAAATGCTGTAACTTCATTTATTGGTCCGTCTGGATGCGGCAAATCAACTTTTCTACGCTGCCTAAACCGTATGAATGATACAATAGATATTTGTAAGGTTACGGGGCAAATTCTTTTGGAGGGAGAGGATATATACCATCCAAAAATCGACCCTGTTCAGTTACGTGCAAAAGTTGGCATGGTTTTCCAAAAGCCAAATCCATTTCCTAAATCCGTATATGATAATATTGCATATGGCCCAAAAATACACGGGCTCGCCAACACAAAATCAGATCTTGATGAAATCGTTGAAAAATCTCTTCGAAGAGCTGCAATCTGGGATGAGGTTAAGGATCGTCTATCATCGCCAGCTACTGGTTTATCTGGGGGGCAGCAACAACGCATATGTATAGCTAGGGCCATTGCAACTTCCCCTGATATCTTGCTTATGGATGAGCCTTGTTCCGCTTTGGATCCAATTGCTACGGCGCAGGTCGAAGAGCTAATCGATGAATTGCGCGAAAACTTTTGCGTTGTCATTGTCACGCACTCAATGCAACAGGCTGCTAGAGTAAGTCAAAAAACAGCTTTTTTTCACCTTGGAAGCTTAGTTGAATTTGGAGATACGGAAAAAATATTTACTAATCCAAATGACCCCAGAACCGAAAGCTATATTACTGGACGGATAGGATAGGAGACTGAGTTGTCAAATAATCAACATATCAGATCCTCATTTGATCGCGCGTTAGAAAGCTTGCAAGCTAACATGTTAAAAATGGGTGGTCTCGTAGAAGTAAATATTATGGATGCGGCAAAGGCTCTAGAAGACCGAGACCTCGAATTGGCAGAAAAGGTTCGAAGCAGAGATAAACAAATTGATGATTTAGAGGAAGTTATCAATGATGGAATTGCCCGCTTTATAGCTTTAGAGTCTCCAGCGGCTACAGATCTTCGGTTACTATTATCAATTTTGAAAGTTTCAAACAATCTTGAACGCATAGGTGACCATGCAAAAAATACAGCCAAGCGAACCAATGTCCTTCTTCAATTAAAGAATATAGAAAATTCACATACTGCTCTACGTAGGCTTTCTAAAGATGTGCAGCTAATGCTTAAAGATGCACTCGATGCATACATTAACAGAGACGCAGAATTAGCGATGGACGTTATTGCTAGGGATACCGACGTTGATGAGTTGTATACTGGGCTCTTTAGAGAGTTTCTAACCTATATGATGGAAGATCCCCGTAATATTACTGCCTGCATGCATCTGCATTTTATTGCAAAAAATATTGAGCGAATGGGTGATCACGTTACTTCGATAGCTGAACAAGTTGTTTTCGTTGTTACGGGTGAAATGCCTAAAGAGAAAAGAGATAAAGCAGACAACACTTCTACGGATGTAAGTTTGTCCACGGAGCTTTAAGATGCAACGTCCAACTATACTTGTTGTAGATGATGAGGCGGCACAGCGAGAGGTAGTTGCGTACAACTTAGAGTCTTCTGGTTACAAAGTTATATGTGCAGATAATGGTGAAGATGCCCTTTTGATTACATACGAAGAGCAGCCAGACCTGATAGTACTTGATTGGATGATGCCAAAGCTTTCTGGCATAGAAGTTTGTCGTCAGTTAAGGGTAAAGAAAGAAACTAAAAACATCCCAATAATTTTGTTATCAGCCCGCTCGGAAGATATTGATAAAGTAAGAGGTCTAGAAGTTGGTGCTGATGATTATGTTGCGAAGCCATATTCTGTAGTGGAACTGATGGCTCGCATTCATGCTCAGTTAAGAAGATCAAATGCCTCAATGGTGGGAGAGAAACTCTCATTTTCTGATATAGAATTAGATTCTGAAAGCCATAAAGTTTTTAGAGGTGGCAGTGAGATTAAGCTTGGGCCAACAGAGTACCGATTATTGAGTTTCCTAATGGAAAAACCTGGTCGAGTTCGAACCCGAGATCAGCTTTTGGATCGTGTTTGGGGCCGTGACATTTATGTTGATAGCAGGACGGTAGATGTACATGTTGGTAGACTTCGTAAAGCTTTAACCCAATATGGTGGCTCTGATCCCATACGTACTGTTCGTGGTGCGGGATACTCGCTTGGTTAATTAATAATTACCCAGCCTACTGTTTCTTAAAATCTTAATTAAAGGGTTGCCGATCTGCTTGCGTACTTTTCCAAAAGACTAAGCTTTGGAGTAAAGCCGGCTCCTGGTTCCATTGGAGCATGAATTTTCCCTGGCCCGCTATGCACAATTTCAGGTTCAGAAAAATCTTCTGTGTAGAACCTCTTACTTGGGAAAATATCACAAGGATAAGCCATGCTTCCCTTTGTAGCCAAAGCGATGGAAGGAGCTTGGCCGGTGGCAGACTCTAACATCCCGCCAACCCAAACTGGAATTTTGTTATCGCTGCACAACTCTTGTATTTGCAATGCGTTGGTCAAACCTCCGACCCTGCTTGTCTTAATATTTATCCATCTACAGGCTTTAATCTCGATAGCTTTTTTTGCCCTATCAGGTGAACTGATACTTTCATCAAGGCAAATGGGTGTCGATAATTCCTTTTGAAGTTTTGCATGATCAACAAGGTCATCATATGCCAGTGGTTGCTCGATCATTCTCAGGTTCAATCCATCTAATTTTCGAAACAAGTCCAAGTCATCGAGTGTAAAGCCACTATTGCAATCAATATGCATCACTAGATCAGGAAAAGAATTACGCACTGCCTCCATCATTTCGAAACTACACTGCCGGTTGAATTTGAACTTTACCCTGCCGTACCCCAGTTCAATTGCTTCG
>JAAXIY010000010.1 GCA_012270125.1 Paracoccaceae bacterium | reverse complement strand
CGTTCAGCCGCTGTTTTTATATCTGATTATGGTAATGATGATGTCTGTGAGCTTAATCTAATTACATTTGACGAACTTCAATCCAAATATCCAAACATTTTAAAGCAACGTGGTTTAATGTCTTTAGAGAAAGATGGTGAAATAGACCAATTCACAAATCACTCCAATAGTCTGGGGTTATCTAAAATTTCTCTTAATGAAGCCAAAGACAAAGCACCTATAATAAATTTACAATTTGTGAAGCAAGCTTCTTGGCGTGATGACGTTTATGATATTGACACAGACCTTTTAATCCAAACGTTGCGCAAGGAGTGTCTCAAAAATGGCGTTCAAATTCTTACTAATCTTAAGGTAAAAAAACTCGAAAGAGTGAACAAAAATTGGATATTAAATTCGCAATTTCAATCAGAAATTCTTATTAATGCAAGTGGTGCTTGGGCTGATAAAATCGCTCAACTTGCATCACTGAAACCTAAAAACATTCAACCATATAAAAGATCAATGGCGAGAGTTGAAATAGATACCGATCATGAAATAAATAACCTCCCTGTGTTATTTGGTAGCGATGATAGCTGGTATGCTAAACCAGATGCTGGGAGTATGATAGTTTCACCAGCTGACGTAAGTCCTTGTGAACCTCACGACGCCTGGGCAGATGACGAAGACATCGCTCTAGGGATTTATAATTTCGAAAGTATGGTAGAGCCAAAAGTAAAAAAATTAACATCAAATTGGGCAGGCTTAAGAAGTTTTGCACCCGATCAATCCTTAGTTATCGGCCCAGATCAAGATGAGCCAAACTTCTTTTGGCTCGCAGGACAAGGGGGATATGGGTTCCAAACGTGCCTTGCTGCGAGTCAAATTACCGAGGATATTTTATTTAATCGAAACCCACGAACTTCAAAAATTTTAATTGAGAAATTTTTGCCAGATCGCTTCACTTAAATTGCTTTAAAAGAAGGTTTTTTATGTGATAAAGGGTAAACCAAAAAATAAAAGAGTTGCAAATGTTTAGCATAGAACACGAATTTGACTGTACAGTCATTACGATACTTGACGAAGGAAGCAAGCAATTAACGGAAGATATTTCTGTGACAAATTTTGAAGAATGCACAACTTTAGAACAATATGATCCTATAAATGATCGTATTAATAAAATTACATTTTCAAACTCACAACTTGCAGATTTAGCAGCAGCAATTAAACTTCCCGAAGGTTTTTATTCCCGATCTACAAAAAGAAAAAAGATTTAAAATTTCTATTCATTATATGTATCTACCAAGACCGTTTTAATTTTTGCATACGTTTTACTATCACCATAAACTCTAATTAGAAATTTTAGCTTCAAGCAAAGTTACGGTAATATTTCTCTTACATGAAATAACGAATGTTCAAATGGTGACTTGCAAAAAGCTTTGAATCAAAATATACGCTCGAGAAACAGCGGTTTGCACTACGCACTCCACCGGAAAATTCACAGCGGGCCGCAGGCCCGTTTTTTTATGTTTGGAAAAATGACAAACGATTTGATTGCTAAATCAGCTATTGAAAAAAAGCTGTTAGAATTGATCAACCCTATTATCACAGATATGGGGTTTGAAGTAGTTCGTTTGAGATTAATAAGCGGTAAAGAGATAACTTTACAGATAATGGCAGCTCGACCCAATGGTTTTATAAATGTTGATGAATGCGCTGAATTATCCACAGCCATAAGCGCTTTGCTTGATGTGGAGGATCCAATTATAGACGCTTACAGCCTTGAGGTCTCCAGCCCAGGTATTGATAGACCACTTACAAGAATAAAAGATTTTGAAGATTTTGAGGGATATGACGCAAGATTGGAAACCGTTGAACTTATTGATGGCAGAAAAAGGTTTAAGGGTACTTTGGCTGGAATAAACGGTTCTGAGATACTGATAAATGTAGATGAAGGCACTATCGGATTAGAATTTGAATGGCTTGCTGAGGCCAAATTAGTATTAACCGATGAGTTAATTAAAGAAATGTTAAAGCAAAGAAAAATAAACCAAAAATTTGATGAAAAAAAATTTGATACAATTGAAACCGAAAGGTTAGAGGAGATTGAATAATGGCTATTACTTCTGCAAATCAACTTGAGCTTTTACAAACAGCAGAAGCTGTTGCTCGAGAAAAAATGATTGATCCAAGTTTAGTTGTAGAAGCGATGGAAGAAAGCCTCGCACGCGCAGCCAAGTCTCGATATGGCGCTGAAATGGACATCCGAGTATCAATTGACAGGAAAACAGGAAGAGCCACGTTTACACGAGTTCGAACTGTAGTCACTGATGATGAAGTAGAAAATTATCAGGCAGAAATGACCGTTGAACAGGCTAAGCAATATATGGAGAACCCAGAAGTTGGCCAACAGTATATTGAAGAAATTCCACCTGTTGATATGGGCAGAATTGCAGCTCAGTCTGCTAAGCAAGTTATCTTACAAAAAGTTCGTGAGGCAGAAAGGGACCGTCAATACGAAGAGTTTCAAGATCGTGCCGGAACAATAATTAACGGTGTAGTCAAACGTGAAGAGTATGGAAATGTTGTTGTTGATGTAGGACGCGGTGAGGCTATTCTGAGACGAACTGAAAAAATTGGAAGGGAAAGCTACAGGCCAAATGATCGAATTCGCTGTTACATTAAAGACGTAAGAAGAGAGACCAGAGGTCCGCAAATATTTCTATCTAGAACAGACCCCATGTTCATGGCCGAACTATTTAAAATGGAAGTTCCAGAAATTTATGAGGGAATTATTGAAATTAAATCTGTGGCCCGAGACCCAGGATCTCGTGCAAAAATAGCAGTTTTCACTACTGATACAACAATTGATCCCGTAGGCGCCTGTGTTGGCATGCGCGGCAGCAGAGTTCAAGCTGTAGTCAATGAACTTCAGGGAGAAAAAATTGATATTATCCCTTGGAATGATGACCAACCAACATTTTTGGTGAATGCGCTTCAGCCAGCAGAGGTAAGTAAAGTTGTTCTAGACGAAGAGGCAGGCAAAATTGAAGTTGTTGTTCCGGAAGAGCAACTTTCTCTTGCTATAGGCCGTCGTGGACAAAATGTTCGGTTAGCAAGTCAATTAACAAATTTAGACATCGATATAATGACCGAGGCAGAGGAGAGTGCGCGAAGACAGAAAGAATTTGAAGAGCGGACACAGTTGTTTATTGAAACTCTGGATGTTGATGAGTTTTTTGCACAATTGTTGGTTTCCGAAGGTTTTGCCAATTTGGAGGAGGTCGCTTACGTAGAATTAGACGAGTTACTCGTTATAGACGGTGTTGACGAAGATACTGCTCAAGAACTTCAAGCACGTGCAAGAGAATATTTGGAAGAACAAGCAGCTAAAGCGTTAGAGCGCGCAAAAGAACTTGGAGTGGAAGAAAGTTTAATAAACTTTGAAGGTCTATCCCCCCAAATGCTTGAAGCCCTGGCAGAAGATGGGGTCAAAACCTTAGATGATTTCGCTACTTGTGCTGACTGGGAGCTTGCCGGAGGATGGACTACCGTTGACGGTGAAAGAGTAAAAGATGACGGCGTTCTTGAAAAGTTTGATGTAAGCCTAGAAGAGGCTCAAGACTTGGTAATGACCGCTCGAGTCATGCTGGGATGGGTTAATCCTGACGACTTAGCCCCGAGTGAAGAGGAAGCTGAAGAGTAAGCACCCAAATGAGTTCCGCTGAAGAAAAAATCAAAAGCTCAGAGCGAAAATGCATTGCAACAGGGCAAGTATTGTCAAAAACGCAATTAGTACGCTTTGTTTTAGGGCCCAGTAACAAGATCTGTCCTGATCCTGAAAATAAATTACCAGGAAGAGGCATTTGGGTAAAAGCTGATCTTTCAGCAATTAATAAAGCTGAGAAAAATAATTTGTTCTCTAGAGCTCTAAATCAAAGCACTGAATGTTTCGATAATTTAGCTGCGACAGTCGAAGATTTGATTGCAAAACGTATTATTAATCTTATCAGCTTATCTCGAAAATCCGGTCAATCTATATGCGGATATGAAAAGGTAAAAGATTGGCTTAAAAAAGATGTTGCAGAAGTCTTAATTCAATCCAGCGATGGTTCTAATCGGGAAAAATCAAGATTGAGGACACCAGATGGTGGAAATTACATTGGCTGGCTTAGTTCTAGTGAACTTGGAAAAGCCTTTGGAAGAGAAAATATCACCCACTGTGCACTAGCATCTGGTGGTTTAACTCAACGTATAGTAGAAGATGCTCAGCGCCTAAAAGGATTGCGCATCGTAAAAGATCAAAATTCTTGTCGAAAGGATGAATCGGCTAAATGAGCGATAATGATGGAAAAAAAACTTTAGGTGTCCGCAGCGGGCCAAGAGCTGGTAACGTTAAACAAAGCTTTAGTCATGGAAGATCTAAAAACGTTGTCGTTGAAACGAAGCGAAAGAGAATCGTTGTTCCAAAGGCAGGCACATCTAAAACTACTATTCAAACATCAAATAAAGAAGGTGCTAAAAACCTTTCTTCTGGAATTACCGACACAGAAATGGAGCGCAGATTAAAAGCTCTTCAAGCCGCCAAGGCAAGAGAAGCTGATGAAGTAGCTCAACGTGAAGCCAATGCAAAAGAACGAGAACAAGAACGAGAACAGAAACGCCTCGAACAAGAAAACAAGCAACGCGAATTAAAGAAGGCCGAAGAACTAGCAAATGAAAAAGCTGCAGAAGTTGAAGCTGCAAAAAAACAAGCAGAGGATCAGGCCAAGAGAGCAGCAATTGAAGCAAAAACCGCTACCAAATCAGATGCTCCTCAACGAAGAGAATTTGGTGAGCAAAAAGGCCCGCGCCCCGCATCGCCAAGCTCACGCAAAAAAGATCGTGACGGAGATGAGAGATCATCTGGACGTGGCCGCGGAGACGAAGGCAGACGATCTGGCAAACTAACACTGAGCCAAGCACTGGACGGCGGAGAACGTAGTCATCAAAAATCTATGGCTGCAATGAAACGTAAACAGGAGCGGGCCAGGCAAAAAGCATTGGGGCAAACCCAAGAGCGAGAGAAAATTGTCAGAGAAGTACAAGTTCCAGAAGCAATAATTGTTTCTGAACTCGCAAATCGCATGGCAGAGAGATCTGCAGAAGTTGTGAAATCATTAATGAAAATGGGAATGATGGTAACTCAAAACCAAGTCATTGATGCGGATACTGCTGAGCTAATAATTGAGGAATTTGGACATAAGATCGTTAGAGTTTCTGACTCTGATGTGGAAGATGCCATCACTGAAATTGAAGATAAGCCTGAAGATCTTAAGCCTCGACCACCGGTTATCACAATCATGGGACACGTGGATCATGGAAAAACTTCACTTTTAGATTCAATAAGGAATGCTAAAGTTGTTGCTGGTGAAGCGGGAGGAATAACTCAGCACATTGGGGCATATCAGGTTAAGACAAAGGACGGAACAATCCTTTCATTTCTAGATACTCCAGGCCATGCAGCTTTCACATCAATGCGGTCAAGAGGAGCCCAGGTGACCGATATCGTAGTTTTGGTCGTCGCGGCGGATGACAGTGTGATGCCCCAAACAATCGAAGCAATAAATCATGCAAAAGCGGCGGAAGTGCCGATGATAGTTGCAATTAATAAGTGCGACAAACCAGAAGCAAACCCAGACAATGTACGAACCGAATTATTACAACATGAAGTTATCGTTGAAGCAATGTCTGGTGAAGTACAGGATGTTGAAGTTTCCGCAATTACCGGACAAGGCCTTGATGAATTATTAGAAGCAATTGCTTTGCAAGCTGAAATTCTAGAACTCAAAGCAAATTCAAAAAGAGCAGCCCATGGAGCAGTTATTGAAGCTCAGTTAGACGTTGGGCGTGGGCCTGTTGCTACTGTACTTGTTCAGAATGGAACACTTAATCAAGGCGATATATTTGTTGTAGGAGAGCAGTGGGGAAAAGTCCGCGCACTAATCAATGACAAGAGCGAGCGCGTTAAAGAAGCTGGACCTTCAGTACCTGTAGAAGTGCTTGGTTTAAACGGAACACCCGAAGCAGGCGACGTTTTAAATGTTGTTGAAACAGAAGCTCAGGCGAGAGAAATTGCTGAATATCGTGAAAATGCCGCTAAAGAAAAGCGAGCTGCTGCCGGCGCGGGTACTTCTCTTGAACAACTTATGGCGAAAGCCAAAGAAGATGAAAACGTAACAGAGATGCCTATTCTTGTTAAAGCGGATGTTCAAGGATCAGCTGAAGCAATTGTGCAAGCTATGGAAAAAATTGGAAATGAAGAGGTAAGAGTTCGAGTTTTACATTATGGAGTAGGAGCAATAACAGATACAGACGTTGGTTTAGCTGAAGCTTCGGGAGCGCCAGTAATGGGCTTCAATGTAAGGGCAAATGCTTCTGCTCGGAATTCTGCAAATCAAAAAGGTGTTGAGATCCGTTATTACTCTATCATTTATGATTTAGTTGATGATGTAAAAGCAGCAGCATCAGGACTTCTTTCAGCAGAAATTCGAGAAAATTTTATAGGCTACTCCCAGATCAAAGAGGTGTTCAAAGTATCAGGAGTCGGAAAAGTTGCCGGATGCCTTGTTACGGAAGGGGTTGCAAGAAGAAGTGCTGGAGTTCGTTTGCTTCGTGACGATGTGGTTATACATGAAGGTACACTTAAAACACTCAAAAGGTTCAAAGATGAAGTTCCGGAAGTTCAATCTGGGCAAGAGTGTGGCATGGCTTTTGAGAATTATGAGGATATACGCCCTAACGACGTGATTGAAATTTTTGAACGTGAAGAAATTGCTAGAAAATTAGATTAACCTCAACTAACTAATCAATAAAAGATCAGACCCAATCTCGCAGAATAGCAATCAGGGGAATATCTGCTGGCGGCATGGGATAATTTTTAAGATCTTTGGAATAAACCCATTTTAACTCCTGTTTCTCTTTTGGTTTGATAATTCCTTCCCACTTTCGACAAATGAATAACGGCATTAATAAATGAAACTCTTCATAGGAATGGCTTGCAAAAGTAAGTGGCGCAAGGCAACTATTCCAGGTCTTAATATCCAATTCTTCCGATAGCTCTCGCACAAGGGCTTGCTCTGGTGTTTCGCCAAATTCAACTTTACCGCCCGGAAACTCCCATAAACCAGCCATGGATTTCCCAGAGGGTCGTTTTGCTATTAAAATTCTACCATCCTTATCCACCAAAGCGACCGCCGAAACCAAAACCGTTTTCATGATCGATAGTCCGCATTTATACTTACGTAGTCATTGGTAAAATCACATGTCCAAAAAGTAGTATTTGCCTTTCCAAGACCAATATCAACAGAGATTTTTATTTCCGAGTTTTTCATGTAAGACGCCCCAATTCCTTCCGAATAACTTGAGGAAACCCAACCATTCTCCGCAACAAGAATATCTCCAAAATAGATTTTTAGTTTATCTCTTTCTGCCTCAGCACCAGACTTACCGATTGCCATAACAATTCTCCCCCAATTTGGGTCTTCGCCTGCTATTGCGGTTTTGACTAAAGGAGAATTAGCAATAGACTTTGCAAGTGTTTTTGCATCAGAACTAGTTTTTGCATTTAAAATGTTTATTTCAACAAATTTCGAGGCTCCCTCTCCATCTTTCACCACCTGATGCGCCAAATCAGTCATCAAACAGGTCAAAGCATCTAAAAAACCTTTGTGGTTTTTTTCTACGCGTATGCCCGATTTCCCTGTAGCGGCCATCAAAACGGTATCAGATGTTGAGGTATCGCCGTCGACTGAAATTGAATTAAAGGTTCGTTCATTTATTTCAGATAAATATGATTGCAAGACATTTTTTTTGATCAAAGCATCTGTAAAAATGTAAACCAACATTGTAGCCATATCTGGAGCAATCATACCCGAACCCTTGGCTATTCCTGCAATCAAAATCTCTCCCTCATCACTTTGAACCTTAGCTACAGATCCTTTAGGATAAGTATCAGTGGTCATAATAGCTTTTGCAGCCCCAATAATATTTTTCCCATCCTTATCGATTATCATTTGATCCAGGGCACCAATTAATTTGTTATGAGGCATTTCCTCACCAATCACACCTGTTGAAGACGAAAAAACCCTGGACTGGGGGATCTGCAAACGATCAGATACCGCAGCAGTAATTGCATCGACGGAAACTTCTCCTCGGGAGCCAGTAAATGCATTAGCATTTCCTGAATTTACAATTATTGCTGCTCCCATTGAATTATCTTTTAGCCGTATTTTTTTTTCGCAATCAATTACGGCATAGGACCTAGTAGAAGACGATGTAAAAACACCCGCAATTTCAGTACCAGGATCTAAAATTGCCAACATGACATCTGTCCGATCTTGATATTTAATTCCTGCGGCAGCAGTCGAAAACTCAACCCCATCAATTTCAGGTATATTAGGAAACTTAGCTGGAGCTAGAGGTGAAACCTTTTCTATTTTAGCCATACGGTATTCCCACAATTAATTTGTATCTTGTTAAGCATAATTTTTTTCATAATTTTTCTTATAAATTAATGATGTTTTTTGCGCTAGCGTTGACACTACATTGCGAGACCCTTAAATCGCTTAGTAGTAATGTGGAATAGTTTCCTAATTCCTAGTTTGAGTTTCCATATCAAGCAAGGACATTAAAAGAGTTAGTGCAAGTTATATAATTGGAGAAAAAATGCTGGGATTGGGAAAACTTGCAAGAGCAGCTTTTGGTACGTCAAACGATAGAAAAATAAAAAGCATTCAACCAATTGTTGATAAAATTAACTCGCTTGAAGGTCATTTTGAAAAACTCTCAGATAAGGATTTGATTGAAAAAACAAATGAATTTAAGGAGAGATTTAAAAATGGTGATACTTTAGACGCATTACTACCCGAAGCATTTGCCAACTGTCGCGAAGCAGCAAAACGCTCCCTTGGATTGCGTGCCTTTGACACTCAATTGATGGGTGGAATTTTTCTACATCAAGGCAACATTTCAGAAATGAAAACCGGAGAAGGTAAGACCCTTGTTGCTACCTTTCCCGCTTATTTAAATGCCTTAGCAGGCCGAGGAGTGCATATCGTAACAGTTAACGACTATTTGGCTAAGCGAGATGCGGAGTGGATGTCTAAGGTTTACGGATCGATCGGAATGACTACTGGTGTTGTTCATCCACAACAATCTGATGAAGAAAAACTATCAGCCTACAAGTGCGACATAACATATGCAACAAACAATGAACTGGGATTTGATTATCTTAGAGATAACATGAAAAGTGAAATCGATCAGATGAATCAAAAACATCATTATTTTGCAATTGTTGATGAAGTTGACAGCATTTTAATTGATGAAGCTCGAACTCCCCTCATAATATCGGGCCCTGCAGAGGATCGTAGTGAGCTTTATCAAACAATTGATAAATTAATACCCTCTTTGGAAGATGTTCATTTTACAATTGATGAGAAAACAAGAGCTGTATCTTTCACTGATGAAGGAAACGACTTTTTAGAAGAACTGTTGCAATCAGAAGGTATATTACCAGATGGTCAGTCTCTTTATGACCCGGAAAGCACGACCATAGTGCACCATGTGAACCAGGGGCTGCGAGCACATAAACTATTTACTAAAGATAAAGATTATATTGTCCGCTCTGACGAAGTAGTTCTTATTGATGAATTTACTGGGCGCATGATGCCGGGAAGGCGCCTTTCTGATGGCCTTCATCAAGCGATAGAGGCAAAAGAAAACTGCTCGATTCAATCAGAAAATGTGACTCTGGCAAGCGTCACATTTCAAAACTATTTTCGCTTGTATGATAAACTATCGGGTATGACAGGTACGGCAGCAACAGAAGCTGAAGAATTTAAAGAGATATATAAACTTGGCGTTGTAGAAGTACCTACAAATCGGCCAATCACGCGCGTAGATGAAGATGACAAAGTTTACCGAACGACAGCCGAAAAATACAAAGCTATAATTGAACAAATAAAAGAAGCTAATTCCAAAGGTCAGCCTGTATTGGTAGGAACAACCTCTATCGAAAAATCTGAACTTCTTTCAGATATGCTTAAAAAAGAAAAAGTGAAGCATAACGTTTTAAACGCCAGACAGCACGAGCAAGAAGCCCAAATTGTCGGTGATGCTGGAAAACTTAATGCTGTTACTATAGCCACAAATATGGCTGGACGTGGCACGGATATTCAGCTTGGTGGCAATGTTGAAATGAAAGTATTAGAGGCATTGGCTAAAAATCCGAATGAAGATCCTGAAAAACTTAGGTCACAAATTGAAGCATCGCATTCAGGAGAAAGAGACAAGGTTCTAGCAGCTGGGGGTTTATTTGTGCTGGCAACGGAGCGACACGAAAGCCGTCGGATTGATAATCAACTTCGTGGACGATCTGGACGCCAAGGAGACGCTGGGCGTTCATCATTTTTTCTAAGTCTCGAAGATGATTTAATGCGAATTTTTGGATCTGAAAGATTAGATAAAGTCCTTTCAACACTCGGTATGGAGGAAGGTGAGGCCATCGTTCATCCATGGGTCAACAAATCACTAGAAAGAGCTCAGGCAAAGGTTGAGGGACGAAATTTCGATATAAGAAAACAGCTATTAAAGTTCGACGATGTGATGAACGATCAAAGAAAAGCTATTTTTGAGCAGCGCCTCGAGATTTTAAATTCAACTGAAATTGGCGAAATAGTCGAAGATATGCGAGAAGAAGTTCTTGATGATGCAGTAGAAACATACATGCCAGCCAAAGCGTATGCTGAGCAGTGGGAAACAGAAGATCTAGAGACTTATGTAAAAGACATTTTTAATGTAAATTTACCAATTGTTGAATGGGCTGATGAAGACGGAGTTGATAACGAGATTATAAGGGATCGCATTAGCAACTCGGTAGACGAGTTTATGGACGAGAAAGCCAAGGTATTTGGCGCCGAAAATATGAGTAAGATCTGCAAGCAAATTCTACTCCAAACAATTGACCGAAAGTGGCGTGAACACCTGCTTAAACTAGAGCATTTAAGAAGTGTCGTAAGTTTTCGTGGTTACGCACAAAGAGACCCCTTAAATGAATATAAAAACGAGGCTTTCCAGCTTTTTGAAAGTTTATTAGGGTCATTACGATTAGATGTTACGAAATATATGGGACAAGTAAGGCCCTTAACGGAAGAAGAGCAAAAGGCCATTGTTCAACAAGTAGCTTCGCAGCAGCAACCAAGCAATCAAAGCGAACAAACTAAAGAAAATGGATTGGCTGTAACTCGTGGCCCAGAAAAAGAGATGCCTAAAAATTGGCATAATACTGGTAGAAACGAAAAATGCCCCTGTGGCTCAGGTAAAAAATTCAAACATTGCCACGGTCGCCTAATCTAAAATTGAAACAATATGGGTAAGTTCTTAAAAACCTACCCAATATTTATCCGTTCTGCTTCTCTACTTTGAATACTTTGCCAGCTATTATGGAGATAATGGCTGCTGCAAAACTAAACAAAGCGCCCATTTTGGCTGCATCTTGAACCGGACCAGCATCAAAAGCTACGGTTGCTACAAACAGCGATACAGTAAAGCCAATAGCTGAAACAAAGCCTATTACAATCAAATCAATTAACCGCATTCCTTGTGGCATTCCCAGCCGCATGGGCGATGCCGCCAGCCATCCAAAAAGAAAAATACCAACAGGCTTTCCAATTATCAAACCTGCCAGAACTAGCCAAGTAGCATCTCCTATTGATGAAAACTCAACCCCAGCATTCAACAAGCCAAAGAAAAATAAAACAACTTCTACAGGATGCTTAAGCGCGTGTTCTATCATATTTAATAGATCGTGAGCATGCTCTTCCGCCGCATCAAAAAAACCAAAGGCGCGGTCAGCATGTGGAATAGCTGGCACTATGGGTAATAGACCTAAAGCTGGATGCAAACCAGCTTTCATAAATCCATACCAGCTTATACAGCCACCCAGTAAATATGGCCAAAAAGTTAAATATTTTCTAACCAATGTTGTATAGGGTCTATCGTCTTTTCCTTCATCCATTCGGTGTGGAAGCCAATTAAAAACAAAGTAAACCAAAAAGGCTGCCGCGAATGAAACCAGAAGCCACGCAGGAGCTAGTTCGCCTGATGGGTAAAAGATTGCCAAAATAATCAAACCAGCCGCATCATCTGCAATAGCTAAAAGTAACAAAAATCTGACTGCTGGATGACCAGCGCCAAACACTATTCGGCCTACTAAATAACTAAATGCAATGTCAGTTGCAGTAGGTATAGCCCAACCATTCTGAACAGCGTTATATGTATCTGAGCCCAAGAAAGCCGCCAATCCCAAATAGACGGCAATTGGCCCAAACATTCCACCAGCAGTTGCAACCAACGGCGTAGCAGCCTTTTTACCACGAAGGCTACCATCTTTTAGAATGATTGCTTCCCATACTTCTTTGGCAGCTATGGCAAAAAAGAAAGCCATTCCAATATCGTTTACTAAATAATGAAAACTCAGGACATTGGTTGCGCCACCAGAAGAAAAGGCGTCATATCCTTCTCCGTAAGCTTTGGCCCAATATTTATAACTAGGTCCAAGCCAGTCATTAAACCATAGTGGGTACTCTACCAGATGATGATAACTGTGAGGATTTGTATTTGCCCAAATCAAGGCAATTAGTGCCCCAAAAATCAAAAGAAGAGAATAGTTAGTTAAAAAGTTCCAAACGCGATACATAGATTCCTCAACAGACTATTGTTAGTTAGAAAAGCAGATAATAGAAAAAATATAGAACAGCAATTCAAACAAGCAAAATAAATAGCTATTGTTCTAATTTTACTCTTAATCCCCGCAAAATTGGCAAAATTTGTTTGAAATGATCTTTGCCTAGGTCAGATACAGCTTCATTTAAAAATGGAGCAACCGCAGAGATTGCGTTATCGCGCGCCATACGCCCCGATGAACTTATCGCTACCCTTTTTTTTCGAGCATCATCCCAATCTGGGCGGATGTGCACATATCCAGAAGCCTCTAACCGGCGAAGCGTATTAGTCATAGCCCCCCGTGTAACATGAAAGCTTTTTGCAAGCTGGGCAGGTGTTCTTTCAATATTAATATGCGCTAAATGATTTAACACGGAAAAGTGAGATAACTCCATTCCCTTAGGTAATACTTTTGCCAGTTGTAATCTTAACAATTGATCGACCGTCAACACCTCACTGAATAAAGAAATCGCAAGTGTACTATTGTCATCACTCATTTGTTAGAACCTGAAAATCTACGCCTCTCATCACAGATTGTATTAGTACCCTAGCTTTTTTAACTAAGTCTAGTTGTATTTTTCAAACCATAATTTTGGATAGAATAAATTTTATTACAATAAGGTTATATTTATTTAGCCATTAGGACTTTATCTAATTTCCCAGCTTGATCTAAGGAAAATAATTCATTCCATCCTCCGATATGATGATCATTGATGAAAATTTGAGGTACAGTGTGAGCACCATTTGCTCGTTTCAGCATGACAGGTTTTAGGGATGGGTCATTAAGAACGTCATACTCTGTAAACTCCACACCCTTTTTTAGAAGTAAATTTTTTGCAATCGTGCAAAAGCCACAAAGCGGTGAAGTGTATATATCAATTTGCATAGTAAAAAACTCTAACCGAAAAGTTAATTTTATTTTAATTCAGTAATTTTCAATTTGATAGACAACAATTCGCAATAATTTCAAGGGAAACAGAAACATAAACTTTGTAAATTATAAAAAACCTCTTTATTTCAACCTTATGAAAAGTAGCAAGGAAATTATTGATAAAGAGGCTCTAGCAAAAAGGAGAGCTAAGTCAGATAAAGAAGACAACTTTCTTCAAAAATTGGCTATACAAGACATAAAAGATCGACTGCACATAATAAAAAAGCGATTTGAAAAAATATTAATTATCAGTGGGCATTTATATCCTTGGAGGAATACTTTTCATAATGCTGATGTCATCTCTGATGAAGAATTATTGAGGTTTTCTAACAAAAATTATGATTTAGTAATCCATGGAATGTCTCTACATTACTCCAATGATCCAGTTGGCCAATTAATTCAGTGCAAGTCGGTTATGGAAAAAGGAGGTTTGTTTCTAGGTAATTTTCTTGGCGGCCAGACACTTCATGAACTCAGAGACTCTATTGCAGCATCGGAACTGGAACTGACTGGCGGTATTTCACCAAGAGTTTTACCAATGATAGACATCCGCGATGCCGGCGCTTTTTTAATGCGCTCAGGTTTTGCTTTACCTGTAGCGGACAGCACCGTGCATAAGGTAAGTTATAAAAACCCAATAGATCTTTTGTATGATCTTCGTAGGATGGGTGAAACCAACGTTCAAACCGATAGATTGAAGAAATTTTCTCACCGAAAACTTTTTTCTTTGATGTCTGATAAATATGTTAGTGACCAAAATTCAAATAAAAAAGAAATAGAAGCAACTTTTGAGTTGATCACTTTGACCGGCTGGGCTCCATCAAGCGACCAGCCAAAACCGCTCAAACCTGGCTCTGCATCAATCAGGCTTGCTGATGCGCTAAACGTAACAGAAGAAAAACTCAAAGATTGACCATTCAGCACAATGACTTACCTCATTTCCATAATAAATAGATAAGAGAAAACAGACCATGTTTGATGAAGCAATTGAACTCAAAGTTCCGCAACACGCTAGTAGCGATCATCCAAAAGTTCCAAGCAAAAGAATTGGTGTCCTTCTAGCCAATTTGGGGACTCCCGATAATTATGATTATTGGTCAATGAGACGCTACTTGTCAGAGTTTTTATCAGACAGGCGTGTCATAGATTATTCACCCTGGCTATGGCAGCCCCTGTTGCAACTGGTAATCTTATCAACCCGCCCATCTAGATCTGGAGCGGCCTATAAATCTATTTGGAATAATGAGGAAAATGAAAGTCCTTTAATGACCATAACGAGAAATCAAACCGTAAAAATAAAAGATTTCATGGAAAAAAAATATGGTCAAAAAATTAAAGTTGACTTTTGCATGCGTTACGGCAACCCCTCAACACAGTCCAAAGTAAGAGAGATGGTCAAAGAGGGTTGCTCAAAAATTTTATTTTTTCCACTTTACCCTCATTATGCTGGCGCAACATCAGCAACAGCAAATGACCAGTTTTTTAGAGCTTTAATGAAGGAGAAGTGGCAACCAGTTATTCGAGTTGTAGAGCCATATTTCGAACAACCCTTGTACATTGATGCTTTAGCAAAATCCGTAGAGGAAGCTTACGCCAAACAAGAAATAAAACCGGAAGTTCTTGTTTGCAGCTATCATGGAGTGCCAAAAAGATACCTGATGCAGGGCGATCCCTATCACTGTCAATGTCAAAAAACTACCCGCTTGTTGAAAGAGCGACTTGGGTGGAAAGACACAGATATTATTACTACCTTCCAATCCAAATTTGGACCAGAAGAATGGCTTAAACCTTACACAGTTGAGGAAGTTGCGCGATTGGTTGAAGAAGAAAATAAAAAATCTATTGCGGTTATTGCTCCGGCTTTTTCTTCTGACTGCATTGAAACTTTAGAAGAAATAAATGAGGAAATTAAAGAAAGTTTTGAAGAAGCTGGAGGAGAAGAGTTTACTTACATACCCTGTTTAAATGATAACAATGCCCATATCTCTGCCCTGTCTTCATTGATCGAGAAAAACTTAAGTGGTTGGATTGACTGAATAAAATTTCCTTACTATCTCTCTAAAATGGCTATTCCTTTTTCTGCAAACAATTTTACTAAATTGCCAAGTTTTATGGCTTTCGCCGGATTTGATGCATTACCCTCAAGACCTCTTTTCTTAACCCCTTGCAAAATGGCCGCCATGCGGAAAAAAGCAAAGGCCATATAAAATTCAAATTTATGAATTCCGTCTAAGCCCATTATTTTACAATAAGAGTCAACAAATTCTTGGTCTTCCATAAGACCATGCTGTTTTCTGTTTACTCCTTGCAGGCCGCGTCCCTCTAAACCAGGGGGCATTGACCATTGCATCAAAACACTTGCAAGATCTGCAAATGGATGTCCTATGGTCGAAAGCTCCCAATCCAATACTGCAACACATTTATTTTCGTTTGGGTTAAAAAGTAAATTATCTAAACGAAAATCACCATGAACTAAACATCGTCTTTCATCATCTTCTGGAATATTTTCTTCTAACCATTTTATCAGCTGGTCCATTTTTTCAATTTTATCTGTCTCAGAAGAAAGATATTGTTTTGTCCACCGAGTAATTTGCCGGCTAAAATAATTACCGCCGGGACCAAAGTCTGAAAGACCAACTTTTAATAAATCAACTTTATGTATCTTTGCTAAAATAGTGCTCATTTCTTTAAAGATTGAATAACGGTGATCCTTTGCAACGGTATTTAAAAGTGGATCCTCAAAACAAGTACCTTCTATGTGATCCATAATATAAAATTCAGTACCTAGAATACTTAGATCAGAGCAAAATGCGGCCATTCTAGGAACTGGCACCTCACTATTTTGCAAAGCCAACTGAACCCTATATTCTCTATCAACTGCATGGGCCGATTTTAATAATTTACCTTCAGGTTTTTTACGAAGAACATATTTCTTTTGTGAGGTTTCAACGAGATAGGTTGGGTTGGACTGACCAGAATTAAATTTAGTATACTTTGCGGGTCTAGAGAATTTATCAATGTTAATTTCAGCCCATTTTGATACAGCGTCAAAATCAATTTTATTTTTGGCCATTTTGACTCCAGCCTTTTGATAAATACTGACGCCCAATCCATTGTGCGACTAACGCTGGTTTGTCAAAATTTTCTATTTCAACTTCAACACGCCAATTTGTCGAGACCTCAAGATCTCTTACCTCTCGAATATCAACAAGTTCAAAGTGACCCCGCACCCTAGATCCAGCTCTCACTGGTGAAAGAAACCTTATCTTATCAAATCCGTAGTTTACTCCTAATTCAGATCCCTCCAACTCAGGAACCGCATCATAATACATCGCAGAAAGTAACGAAACTGTTAAAAAACCATGCGCTATAGCCCCATTGAACGGTGTATTCATAGCAGCAACTGGATCGACATGAATATATTGCCAATCCTCTGTTACATCTGCAAATTTATCGATCCTTTCTTGATCAATGGTGAACCATTTTGAAACACCCACCTCCAAACCTATTTTTCTCTTAAGATCTTCAAAACTCAGCAATTCAATCCTCACCAAAAATACTCGGTCCCGTTGAAACATTTATTCCACCTGAAACAGGCAGTATTGCTCCAGTGATATATGAACCCCCTCTACCACATAAAAATTGAATGGAAGCCGCGATATCTTCAGTTTGCCCAATACGTTTTAAAGGAACTCTTTTGGAAACGCGGGTACTACCTTTAGGGTCTCCAATCGCAAAATCTGTCATGTTAGATTGAAATGGGCCAGGCGAGAGTGCATTAACTGTTATGTTTTTTTCAGCTAATTCCTTAGCTAAAATTTTGGTAATATGATGGACTGCAGATTTGGAGGCAGCATACGAATAGGCACCATCACCCATTGGAACCTCACCCATGACACTACCAATATTAATGACACGTGTTGGAGAATCTCGTTCTGCAGAGGCCGCTAATAGCGGAACCAGTTTTTGAGTTAAGTGAAATAGAGCGGATACATTAAGATTTAAAACTTTTTCCCAAGCATCATAAGGAAAACTGCCAAAATTAGATCCCCATGTTCTTCCAGCGTTATTAACCAAAACATGAAGTTCCGAATTTTTTTTATGAAGTTCGTTGACTATATTACTTATCCCAGCCTCGCTACTTAAGTCACCTTTAAAAGGAACAACCTGACCTTTAAAATTGCAGTTATTAATTTTATTGGCGGCTTTTTCACAATTTTCTAATTTTCTAGAAACAATAAAAACCTTTGCACCAGCTGCGGCTAAACCAGCAGTTGCCATGAGTCCAAGACCGGTAGATCCACCGGTGACAAGAGCTGTTTTGCTCTCAAGAGAGAATAAATTATTTGAGATCATCATTCGTCAAAATAGCCTTGATAAAAATGTACAGCTTATCAATTTTCCTGTTCATTTTTTAGTTTATTATTAAATTTGATCTTATTAAATATAAATTTTCTATGGTTGCTTGATCGCAAGCTAATAGTTATTTGATTATTAAGGGATTGGGAAAAAGGAAAAACCAGTGACAAATTTTACCTATAGTGAGGATTTACCTGAAGACCTTGACCTAGGCCAGATAGTAGCAATTGACTGCGAAACTATGGGCTTGAATCCTAGTAGAGATAGGCTCTGCGTCGTGCAACTTTCATCTGGTGATGGAAACACCCATATTATCCAAATAGAAAAAGGCCAAGCTAAAGCGCCCAATCTAGTGAACTTGTTAAGCAATGATAAAATATTAAAGTTATTTCACTTTGGGCGTTTCGACATTGCTATTTTATTCTCTACTTTTGGGGTTATAACCTCTCCTGTTTATTGTACCAAAATTGCTAGTAAAATTGCTCGAACCTATACTGACCGACATGGATTGAAAAACCTTCTCTCAGAAATATTAGATGTTGATATTTCCAAACAACAGCAATCAAGTGACTGGGGTGCCAAACACCTAAGCAAAGCACAAATAGAATATGCTGCAACCGACGTTTTATATTTGCATGCGTTAAGAGAAAAACTAAACGAAATGCTTACACGTGAGAATAGATCCGAATTAGCGAATGAATGTTTCAAATTTCTTCCTTCTCGGGCAGTATTAGACATAAAAGGCTGGAATGATATTGATATTTTTGAGCATTAAAACGGTCTGATAAATGTCCGGATTACAAATCAGTTACTCAAATGCAATTTTTTACTTAAAACTTTTGTTATTTTTTTTAGGCCTATTTGCTATTCTTTTAATTTTTTGGTCAGCAAAGAAAATTGAACCCAGTACAGAAATTCCTTTTGCCAAAGATGTGAATTTTGCTTCTCTAAATGATGGCCTAACTGAGCCCTTATATTCATCAATAACTAATTCTGGAGATGAACTTCAAATTAAGGCACAGCAAATTGTTGCAACTGAACGAAAAGATACAGCTCTTATAAAATCCGCAAGCGTTAAAATACTTTCCGAAAACAGGCCCGGTGTCTTTTTGTCATCTGATAAAGCTTTGCTTAATAAAAATGAAAAAAACTTAATATTTATAGATAACGTTTTATTGGAAACGGAAGATAAAATAGAAATTACCGCCTCCAAAATATCTGTATCTCTCGACACAACGCTTATTCAAGCCAATGGGCCAGTTAAAGGCATTTTTTCAAACAATAATGTGAAGGCTGGACAACTTGAAATCTTTAAGGAAAATAATTCGCCTGATTTAGTAATAAGTTTTACTAAAGGCGTTGAAATGATATATAGTGGCTATTAGTATTTTTAGAGCATAACCTTGTCAAAACTTATAAAAATCTTTTTTCTCTCAGTGTTGCTATCTAGTATGGCGCATTCACAAAATGCTGGTTTTGGTTCGCTATCAAATGACAGAAATGAACCGCTGCATTTCAACTCCGATAGTTTGATTTTTAATCAAGCAAAAAATATTGCTGAATTATTTGATGGGGTAAAAATAACTCAAGGTAAATCAACATTGAACGCTGAATATGTTAAGGTAATTTATTCTAAAACTGACAATAACTTGGAGAAAATTTTAGCAGAAAGAAATGTCGAGCTAAAAAGTAATACGGATATTGCTAAGGCCGATAAGGCTGTTTACTCCCTAATTGAAAATTCTATCTCGTTAACAGGAAACGCACAATTGGTTCAAGGCTCCAATAAAATACTAGCTGACCAGATTTTAATTGATACAAAAACAGGTCTAACCCAGTTGTTGGGTGGCGTTAAAACCGTAATTTTACCGAGCACCAATTAAATGTCGTCTTTTAAGGTATTAGAAAATGATACGGGACTACAAGTCACAGGGCTGAGAAAAAGCTATAGAAAAAGAATAATTATTCACGATATTTCATTAGAGCTTAGAAGAGGGGAAGTAGTTGCCCTGTTAGGCCCAAATGGATCTGGGAAAACGACTACTTTTTATTCTATAGCCGGCCTCACTTCATCCGATGGTGGCCAGGTAAAAATAGACGGAATGGACGTCACAACCATGCCTATGTATCGCCGCGCCAGAATGGGGTTATCTTATCTACCTCAAGAAACTTCTATCTTCAGAGGTTTGAATGTGGAGGATAACATAAAATCAATACTTGATATTTCAACACCTTTAAAGTCAGAGCGACAGGCAAAATTGGAAAAACTATTATCAGATTTTCGAATTGAACATTTGAGAAGAACTCCAGCACTTGCTTTATCTGGTGGTGAGCGTCGTAGAGTAGAAATTGCTCGTGCCCTAGCCACTGATCCAAAGTATATACTACTAGACGAACCTTTCGCTGGCGTTGATCCGATTTCGGTAAATGATGTTCGCAACCTTGTTTCAGAATTGAAAAGTAGAAGTATAGGGGTTCTCATAACAGACCATAATGTTAGAGATACACTCAAGATCGTAGACAGAGCATACATTTTACATGACGGTAGGGTAATTGTTTCTGGATTGCCAGAAGATGTTGTAAATAATGATAATGTTCGAAGAGTATACCTCGGTAACGATTTTAACATCCTTTAGATAAGGCGACTTTTTAACTCATTTTTATTGACATAGTAAGTTCAAAGTTCTTCAATAAAATTACAGGGCAATTTGGGTAAAAATTTTGTTGCTGCTCTGAAAAGCAAAATTACAAAGCAAAGCTGCTTTGAAATGCAAACCTATAATTGCTGTAAAGTCAAAATCCGCCTTGGATGGCCTCTATTAAGGACACTTCTATGCAATACCAAATTTCGGGAATTCATATCAACATTGGTGATGCTCTACAAAACTACGTAAAAGATGAGCTTAACGAAGCTATCGATAAATATGCTGAACGCCCAACAGATGCACAAATAATCTTTTCCAAAAGTGGTCACGAATTTGTGTGCGACGCAATTATTCATTTATCAACCGGATTAACCGCTCAAGCAAAAGCTTCAAAGGCCGAGATTTATGCCGCATTTAACGCATGTGCTGAAAAGGTGGAAAAGCAATTGCGTCGCTATAAACGAAAGCTTAAAGGACATCAAAAAGACCAAAATCAATCGGTTGAATTTATTGACCCAACATCGTATACGGACGCCACGAAAGATGGTTTACAAGATTCGACTAGCTCTTCCGGACCTTTAATAGTTGCAGAAACAGATAAAGTTTTCCCTGTTCTTTCTGTAATAGAAGCCGCTGAAGAAATAGAAAAATCAAAACAACCTTTTCTTTTGTTTAAAAGTGATAAAAAACAGGGTGTAAACATATTATTTCGGCGTGAAGATGGAAATTTAGGTTGGATAGAGCCTAGCTGAAATAATCACCTTAAAGGGTGTTTAGAAGAGCAAATTATAAATGGAATTTTCAAATCTGTTAAAGCCAGAAGCGATTCGTATTTTCTCGTCTGTGTCTAGCAAAAAGAGATTGCTACATGACATTGCTGGAATTGCAGAGGCGTGTTATCAAACTGATTATTCTCAAACAGTTGAAGCACTGATGGAAAGAGAGTCGCTAGGACCAACTGGAGTTGGAGGTGGTATTGCGTTACCTCATGCTCGTTTGGAACAATTAGATAAAGTTGTAGGAGCTTTTGTGCTTTTAGAAAACCCAGTTGAATTTGACGCAATTGATAAGCAACCAGTGGACATAGTCTTTGGTCTCTTTGCGCCCAAATCTGCTGGAGTAGAACATCTTAAGGCTTTGGCCCTTGTTTCCAGAACGCTTCGCGAACAATCTATTGTTGCAAAATTAAGATCTAATCCTAAACCATCAACTCTGTATACAATTTTGACCGAACCCGCTAACGTTCAGGCTGCTTAAATAGCTTCTCAAATATAAAATTGAACCTTAACACCCGTGGGGTTCTTGTGAAAAACCTATTTAAGTTCAACCCCTTTTGAAGCTGCTAAGAAAAAGGGATTTTTGTAATTAGGTTTTCCATACTTCAGGGGCTCTTTATCTTCCATTTTCAAAACATGGCCCCCAGCAGCAGATAATATTGCATGTCCTGCTGCGGTATCCCATTCCATAGTTGGGCCTAGGCGAGGGTAAAGATCTGCTTCACCTGCAGCGATTAAACAAAACTTCAAAGACGATCCTGCGCTTACTAAGTCACTATATTGATATTCAGATATATATTCATTCGTTTTTTGGTCACGGTGAGACTTAGACGCCACCACTTTCAGGGCCTTATTGTCGGGCAAAGCTGTTTGAATTTTTTTAACCAAACCCATTTTTGAAATATCAAAAGCACCTTTTTCCTCTATAGCTAAACCTGTTGAGTCTGTGTAAAATAATCTTCTGCATGCTGGTGCGTAAACAATACCTCTTATAGGAGCTCCTTGATCCACTAAGGCTATATTGACCGTAAAATCACCTCTGCGGTTGATAAATTCTTTGGTTCCATCCAGAGGATCTACTATGAAAAAAAATGGGGCATGCACATCATGGGAACTGTCTTGCTCTTCAGTTATAATAGGCACGTTAGGAAAATATTTTCGAAGACCTTTTGTTATAATTTCATCTGCTTTTTTGTCCGCTAAAGTGATAGGGCTATCATCAGATTTCACCGAAACCTCGAACTTGTCACTGTTATAGACATCCATGATGGCGTCGCCACTTTTGAGCGCTAAAGATCTAAAAATTTGACAAAGTTTAATATAGTCCATGTTAGGCTAACTGGCTTCCTGGGTTTTTCAAGTATGATATTGACAGTAATTTGTATGAATATGCTAGCAATAGGATTAAATTTTTACTGACTTTGGTCATTTTTATTAAATTTTATAAAAAAATTTTGTGCTGTACGCTTGCAGGTCCCCCTAAGCCTCCCTATATACCGCCTGTCAGAGTCTACGGTCCGCAATACTGTTTATAAAAATGCGATATAAGGATGCGGTATACCGTTTAATTATGAGCGTGTAAGCAAAAGGAAGAAAAATATGGGTAAGGTTATTGGTATCGATTTAGGCACCACAAATAGCTGTGTAGCTATAATGGACGGATCCCAGCCTAGAGTTATTGAAAATGCCGAGGGTGCTCGAACTACACCTTCAATTGTTGCATTCACTGACGATGAACGACTAGTTGGTCAACCAGCAAAGAGACAAGCTGTGACAAATCCCAGCAATACTGTTTTTGGAGTTAAGCGCTTAATTGGACGAAGAATAGATGACTCTGACTTGGCAAAAGATAAAAAAAATCTTCCATTTTCTGTTGTAGATGGTGGAAATGGAGATGCTTGGGTTGAAGCAAAAGACGAAAAATACAGTCCTTCTCAAATTTCAGCTTTCACCCTACAAAAAATGAAGGAAACGGCTGAGGGCTACCTAGGCGAAGATGTAACAGAAGCCGTAATAACTGTACCTGCTTATTTCAATGACGCCCAACGGCAAGCAACAAAAGATGCTGGTAAAATTGCTGGCTTAGATGTTTTAAGAATTATAAATGAACCAACCGCCGCTGCATTAGCTTACGGTTTAGATAAAAAAGAAACAAAAACTATCGCCGTTTATGATTTAGGTGGCGGTACATTCGACGTAACTATCTTAGAGATTGATGATGGCCTATTTGAAGTAAAATCAACAAATGGTGATACATTTTTAGGCGGCGAAGATTTTGACATGAGGATTGTCAACTATCTGGCTGATGAATTCAAAAAGGAAAACAGCGTTGATTTGACTGCAGATAAAATGGCCTTGCAACGTTTAAAAGAAGCAGCAGAAAAAGCAAAGATAGAGTTATCATCGGCTAATCAAACAGAAATAAACCAACCATTCATTTCAATGGATGGGAAAACAGGGCAACCCCTGCATATGGTTATGAAGCTAACTCGTGCTAAACTTGAGTCACTGGTGGGCGACTTGATAAAAGCATCAATAAAGCCTTGCCAAGCAGCTCTTAAAGACGCTGGCCTATCTACAGATGATATAGATGAAATCGTATTAGTTGGCGGTATGACAAGGATGCCAAAAGTCATTGAAGAAGTGACAAAATTCTTTGGGAAAGAGCCACATAAAGGTGTTAATCCGGACGAGGTAGTTGCAATGGGAGCAGCAATCCAAGCTGGAGTTCTTCAAGGTGATGTTAAAGACGTTGTACTACTTGATGTAACTCCACTGTCGTTGGGCATTGAAACGCTAGGCGGGGTTTTCACACGTTTAATCGAAAGAAACACAACTATTCCAACAAAAAAATCACAAGTTTTTTCAACTGCAGAAGATAACCAAAACGCTGTGACAATAAGAGTTTTTCAGGGTGAACGAGAACTTGCTGCTGATAACAAGATACTTGGGCAATTTAATTTAGAGGAAATTCCACCAGCCCCTCGAGGAATGCCTCAAATCGAAGTTACTTTTGATATTGACGCAAATGGAATTGTATCAGTTTCTGCAAAAGACAAAGGCACTGGAAAAGAACAAAAAATTACTATCCAAGCTTCAGGCGGCCTTTCTGATGAAGATATAGAGCAAATGGTAAAAGATGCAGAAGATAATGCAGAGGCAGATAAGGAACGGCGTGAACTTATAGAAGCTAAAAACCAAGCGGAAAGCCTCATACATTCAACTGAAAAATCAATGGAGGATCATTCAGACAAAGTTGATCCTACGACGATAGAGGCCATTGAATTAGCTATTTCTGCTCTGAAGGATGACCTTGAAACTGAAAACGCCGGAAAAATTAAATCAGGCATCCAAAACGTGACAGATGCTGCCATGAAATTAGGCGAAGCGATTTACAAAGCAAACCAAGAAAATGAGGACGACACTGCTCCTTTTGATGCAAGTGATAACGCTGCTGCAAACGCAGATGATGATATTCTTGACGCTGATTTTGAAGATCTAGGTGACGAGAAAAACTAAGTAGATTTTAAGAAAATCAGCCAACCTGTATTTTACAGGTTGGCCATTATTTTTTAAGAAGGGCTATTATTATGTCAAAACGCGATTACTATGAAGTGTTAGGCATAAATAAAGCCGCTTCTCAGGAAGAAATAAAAAAAGCATTTCGAACTAAAGCAAAAGAACTCCATCCCGATCGAAACTCGGATAATCCGAATGCCGAAGCTCAATTCAAGGAAGCCAATGAAGCATACGATATTCTGAAAGATGAAGAAAAAAAAGCGGCTTACGACAGATATGGCCACGCTGCTTTTGAAGGAGGTATGGGAGGCGGAGGAGCTAGAGGTTTTGGCGGCAGCGATTTTTCCAGTGCCTTTTCCGATGTTTTTGACGACCTTTTTGGAGACATGATGGGAGGAAGGAGCGGCCAAAATCGCTCTACAAGAGGTTCTGACCTTCGCTATAACCTCAGAGTGACATTGGAAGAAGCATACTCGGGTTTGCAAAAAACAATTAATGTTCCCTCTACAGTTCAATGCACTCCCTGCAACGGATCAGGGGCACAAAGCGGAACTGAACCTACAACTTGTTCAACATGTGCAGGTATGGGTAAAGTGCGTGCCTCTCAAGGCTTTTTTACTGTTGAGCGTTCTTGTCCTGCATGCTCTGGTCTAGGCCAAGTCATAAAAAACCCTTGTAGGTCATGCGGCGGGCAAGGAAGAACAAAAAAAGACAGGGCATTATCTGTCAATATTCCTGCGGGTGTAGAAACAGGAACCAGGATTAGGCTCTCCGGAGAGGGAGAGGTTGGTGTGCGTGGGGGAGCGCAAGGAGACCTGTACATTTTTATAGAGGTAGCACAACACAAAATTTTTGAACGAGATGGCCATAATCTATTTTGCCGTGTTCCTGTTTCAATGGCGCGTGCAGCCCTTGGTGGAGATATAGAAGTTCCTACTATGGATGGCGGCCGAAGCAGAGTGAAAGTACCAGCTGGAAGCCAATCTGGAAGGCAAATGAGATTGCGATCCAAAGGTATGCCTGCCATTAAATCTTCTCAATATGGTGATATGTTTATCGAGCTTGCAGTTGAAACTCCTGTTAACTTGACTGCGCACCAAAAAGACCTTTTAAAAGAGTTCGAGCAGCTTTCTGAAGATAACAATCCAGAAACAAACAGCTTTTTTTCTTCAGTCAAATCATTCTGGGAACAAATGAAAAGCTGAGGGTAAATTTTTGAAATTAAATCCTTTCAATGGCCAAAGCAATTCCCTGACCTCCTCCAATACACATTGTAATCAAAGCTCGCTTCCCATTGATAATTTCCAGCTGGTATAAAGCCTTTAAGGTAATTATTGCGCCAGTTGCACCAACTGGATGACCTAAGGCAATCGCTCCTCCATTTGGATTCACAACTTTTGGGTCTAAATCGAGGCCACGGTTTACCGCAATCGCTTGAGCAGCAAATGCTTCATTACTTTCAATAACATCAAAATCAGATATCGATAGACCAGTATTTTTCAATAGATTTTGTACTGCTGGGATTGGTCCAACTCCCATAACCTCAGGCCTTACTCCAGCATGTCCATAGCCCAAAACTCTAGCCTTTGGTTTTAAACCATATTTTTCAACCGCATCTGCCGATGATAGGACAATCGCTGCAGCACCGTCATTTATTCCGGAAGCATTACCTGCAGTCACCGTTCCATCTTTTTCGAATACTGGACGCAAA
This sequence comes from Paracoccaceae bacterium, assembly GCA_012270125.1. Classification (GTDB taxonomy): domain Bacteria; phylum Pseudomonadota; class Alphaproteobacteria; order Rhodobacterales; family Rhodobacteraceae; genus Salinivivens. The sequence continues at coordinate 7,468 of JAAXIY010000010.1, read as the reverse complement.
GACGCCAAATCTTCTAGAGTTGTTGTTTTAGGGTGCTCATCTTTTTCAAAAGGGACAAAATCCCTTTTTACCTTAATTTCTATTGGAATAATTTGATCATCAAACAGGTTATTTGATTCAGCCAGGGCAGCTCTTTTTTGGCTCTCTAAGGCAAATTCATCTTGGTCAAGGCGAGATATATTATTTTCGCGCGCTACGTTCTCTGCTGTTACTCCCATATGTCCTGTTCCAAAAGGACAATTTAAAGCTCCAAGCATCATATCTAATGTCTTTACATCACCCATTTTGGCTCCCCATCTCTGACCCTGAACAGAGTAAGGAGAACGGCTCATATTTTCAGAACCACCAGCGAGCCCAAATTCTGCATCACCTAAAGCAATAGACTGTATAATCGAGACAATCGCCTGAACGCCTGAGCCACATAAGCGATTTACATTCATTGCAGGTGTTTCCTCAGATATACCAGCATCCAATGCAGCGACACGACTTAAATACATATCACGTGGTTCTGTATTTATTACATGGCCAAAAGCAACATGCCCAATCTGAGACGGCTCTACACCCGAACGTTCTATAGCGGCCTTAGTCACCGAGGCAGCCAAATCTATAGGTGCAGTATTTGCCAAAGAACCTCCAAATGTTCCAATTGGAGTTCTGGCTCCGTCTAAAATAACAATATCTCGCATTTTTGATCCTTTTACTAAAGTCAGCGTTTTAACCTATCTCATAAAATTAAAATTACTCATGAAAGTAATAGTTAAATCTTTTAACAACCAATATCGACTTCCATAAAAATACATATGTTTTTAAATTTATATTGTATTAATAATGCATTCAATAAGTCATCATTGTCTATTGAGAGAGAAAAGGGAATGGATCTAACGCTTTTATCTTTTGGTCATGGATACACCGCCCGAGCTTTAACCCCTTATCTTGTCAATAGAGGATGGAAAGTATTTGGGACGACCAGGTCAAAAGACAAATTTTCTGATATTGAAAATTCTGGAGCTATTCCAATTTTGTGGGGAAGCAATGAATTAAGATCTATAATCAAAGATACTCAAATAATACTGAGCTCGGTCTCACCAAAAAGTAATGATGATCCAGTTATGCAAATTTATGGAGCAGATATAAAGGATAACTCCAGTCAAATTAAATGGGCGGGATATCTTTCTACAACCGGCGTTTATGGCGATACAAGGGGTGAATGGGTGGACGAAAGTTCACCACTTAAACCTTCAACAAAACGTGGAGCTGCTCGAGTAATGGCCGAAAATAAATGGCTCGAGCAAAAGAGTTTGCCTATTCACATATTTAGACTGGGTGGCATTTACGGCCCAACCCGAAATCCACTCCAAAAAGTTTTACAAGGAAAAGCAGCAAAGATTATCAAGCCTGGGCAGGTATTTAATAGAATACACGTTCAAGATATTATCCAAACACTTCTCGCCTCAATTTCACGACCAAAGCCGCACTCTATTTATAATCTTTGCGATGATAATCCAGCACCACCGCAAGATATAATTGCCTACGCAGCGAAGATTTTGAATGTAAATGAACCACCAACAATTCGTTTTGAAGACGCCAACCTGTCAGAAATGGCTAAGAGTTTTTACGAAGAAAACAAACGAGTATCTAATCAATTAATTAAAACTGAACTGGGTATTAAATTAATGTATCCAGACTTCAAAGCAGGTTTAAAGAACCTTTTAAAAGAAATTGAAGGATAATCTCTAAATATTTACCTGCTTTAAAGTTTCTAAGCCAAGTAACGAAAGCACCATGTCTTCTATATGGGAAGCATTTAGGCCAGCTTGATGGTACATGTCTTCTGGGCTTGACTGATCAATAAAAACATCTGGCAAAACCATCGACCTGAACTTAAAACCTTTATCAAAAACACCTTGTTCAAATAAAAACTGTTGAACATGACTGCCAAAACCACCAATTGAACCTTCTTCAATCGTTATAATAGCTTCATGATTTTCCACTAAATCAATAATCAATTTTTCATCGAGAGGCTTGGCGAATCTTGCATCAATAATCGTTGGCGAAATACCTTTTAGCTTTAAAGTCTCTGATGCCTTCAATACTTCAGGAAGCCTTGTGCCAAAAGAAAGCAAAGAAACGGTATTTCCAGCCGTAACGACACGTCCTTTCCCAATTTCAATTGGTTTTCCGATTGACGGCAAATCACATCCTACTCCATTTCCCCTGGGGTAACGAAATGCTATTGGTCCCTCGCTGTATTCAACTGCGGTTGCAACCATGTGAACTAACTCCGCCTCATCGGAGGCCGCCATCACAACCATGTTTGGCAAATTAGCCATAAAAGCTATGTCGAAACTACCTGCATGTGTTGGGCCATCTGCACCAACCAATCCAGCGCGATCTATTGCAAACCTTACTGGTAAATTTTGCAAAGCAACATCGTGAACAACTTGGTCATAACCTCTTTGCAAAAACGTTGAATACATTGCACAAAAAGGCTTCATACCACCAGCAGCCAACGCTGCTGAAAATGTAACACCATGTTGCTCAGCTATACCAACGTCAAAACATCTACTTGGGTATCGCTCAGAAAACAAACTCAATCCTGTTCCATCTGGCATTGCAGCTGTTACCGCGCATATCTTAGTATCATCAGCAGCATGTTTTAATAAACTATCCGCGAAAACTTTCGTATAAGTAGGGGCATTAGACTTTTTTGCCGTTTGTTTCCCAGTTAAAACATCAAATTTTCCTGTAGCATGACCTTTATCCTTTGCCTTTTCAGCTGGCACATACCCTTTTCCTTTTTTGGTCACCACATGCAATAAAATGGGACCATCTAATCTTTTTTGAACGGTCCGAAATATAGGTAGTAATTGATTTAAGTCATGCCCATCAATAGGTCCAAGGTATGAAAACCCTAAAGCCTCAAAGATCGTATTTCCTACAGCCATAGATTTCAATAAACGTTTGGCTCTTTTTGCCCCTTCTTTAAAAGGCTCTGGCAAAAAGCCAATAGCGCCTTTAGCTATCTGCCGAAAATCCTGGAAAGGTTCTTCCGAATATAGCTGGGACAGGTAAGAAGACAAAGCACCAACAGGAGGTGCAATGGACATTTCGTTATCATTCAAGACGACAATCAGACGTTTTTTTAGATGACCAGCATTATTCATAGCTTCATAAGCCATTCCTGCGCTCATTGAACCATCTCCAATCACTGCGATAGTTTCACCTAAACCACTTTCACAAGAACCACCTAAGTCCCTGGCTGTTGCGAAACCTAAGGCAGCGGAAATTGAAGTCGATGAATGAGCAGCGCCGAATGGATCATATTCACTTTCAGCCCTTTTCGTAAAACCACTTAGTCCATCTTTTTGTCGAAGCGTACGAATGCGGTTTCGTCTTCCAGTTAAAATTTTGTGTGGGTAACTTTGGTGAGAAACGTCCCATATTATCTTATCTTTGGGCGCATCAAAAATAGCGTGCAAAGCTACTGTTAGTTCAACAACACCAAGACCGGCTCCTAAATGTCCTCCCGTTTCTGAAACAGCTGATATAGTTTCCTGTCGCAGCTCTCTAGCAACTTGAAAAAGCTGATCATCAGATAATAGTTTTAGATCCTGAGGGGAGCTAATATTATCAAGTAGTGGAGTAGAAGAATTATCAGACATTTCTCTCTTTCAAACTAATAATCCCGCGCAATAACGAATTCAGCCGCCTGTTTCAAGGCATCTGATCGCGCTCCATAAATTGAAATTGAGTCACATGCGTCACTAATCAAATCCCGAGCTTTTCTTTGAGCACCATCAACGCCCAATAACGAGACAAAAGTAGCTTTATTTGCGGACGCATCCTTCATTAATTTTTTACCCGCTTTTAATTGATCACCCGTCGCATCCAATAAATCATCAGCTATTTGGAACGCCAAACCTACAGCATTTGCATAATTTTCCAGTGGCTTTACATCTTCGCTCGCCATATGGGCACCTGCAGTAGCAGCCCATAAAATAAGCGCGCCTGTTTTACCTTGTTGCAACTTTATAATATCGTTCAGACTTAGTGCCGTATCGGAGTTTTCAGCAGCGATATCTAAAGCTTGCCCCATGACCATACCTTTTGCACCAGCTGCTATGGCCAAATTGGAAGCTAACTTGGTAGAATTAGGAACATCACTATTGAGTGTCAGTTCGTAGGCTAACGCTTGAAGAGCATCGCCAACCAAAACAGCAGTTGCTGTATCCCATTTTTTGTGAACCGTTGGACGTCCGCGCCGTAGATCATCATCATCCATATCTGGCAAATCATCATGGACCAAAGAGTAAGTATGCATAGCTTCAATACCCGAAGCCGGCCATTTAGCTAAATTTGGATCAATTTCAAAAAGTGCAGCACTTTCCATTACAAAAAATGCCCTTAATTTTTTACCGCCTGTTAGAGAGTAAAGCATCGCGTCAACGATCTCAATTTTATCAAACGTTTGAAGATAATTGAGCAATGTTTTTTCTACAATCTTTGCAGAAAACTCCAGACGATCTTTAAACATCAAAGGCCTTCTAGCGGTTTTGTTCCAGTTACTGATCCTTCTTCATCTAAGGTTATAGCTGCAACCTTTTGCTCTGCTTCTTTTAACTTAGCCTCACATCTTTTCTTTAGTTCTGCGCCCCTTTCATAGAGAGCGATACTATCTTCAAGGGGAACATCCCCTCTCTCTAGCTGTGTGACGATTCTTTCAAGTTCATTCATCGCCTGCTCAAAATTCATTTCAGAAATAGGTATATCATTCATATCAGGCCTCACATAATTTAATAACATGGGCTTTGACAGATTCTGCCAAAGCTTCTAAATCATAACCACCCTCTAATGTAGATACCAGACGTCCACCACAGCAATCTGATGCGATTTTACAAATCCTTTCTGTCAACCAAGAGAAATCTTCTGTTGACCAATTTAACTCTGCAAGAGGATCAGCTTCATGTGCGTCGAAACCAGCAGAGACCAAAATTAGTTCTGGCTTAAATTCTTGAAGTGCTGGGAAAACTAACATTTCATATTTTTCACGCATAAGTACTCCTGAGCTTCCAGGCGATAATGGTATGTTAACAATATTGTTAAAGTTTCCTTGTTCTTCCTTGGATCCCGTACCTGGCCACAAAGGCATTTGCTGTGAGGTAAATGTTAGGCACCGGCTTTCATCCCATAAAAGCTCTTGGGTGCCGTTTCCATGATGAACATCAAAATCAATAACAGCAACTCGCTTTAATCCATGAAAATCAAGTGCATGCTTTGCTCCCAGGGCAACATTGCCAAACAAACAAAACCCCATAGCTGTTTGAGTTTCAGCATGATGGCCAGGAGGCCTCACTGCAACAAATGCATTTTTGGCTTCTCCAGATAAAACTATGTCTATAGCTCTCAATACACCGCCTGCAGCGCGATATGCTGCTGTTAAAGAGCCAGAAGAAATGTGGGTATCTCCATCTAATGACTTATACCCTGTCTGAGGCAAAGAGCCCTTTAAATAGCTAATGTATTCAAGAGGATGAATTCTAAGTATGTCATCGTCCGCCGCCATCGGTGCACTTACACGTAATAAATTTATCTCTTTCAATGCATCTAAAATATACTCTAGCCTAGCAACTTGCTCTGGGTGACCTGTTGGTGTCAGATGTTCCAAACAATCTTCATGTGTTATTAGTGCAGAGATAGACATCGAATTGTACCAGTGATTTATGTAAATTTTTTAAAGAGGATATTAACACATTAAACCTTCTTGAATTATTTTTTCCATTGCCTCATCTAAAGCTCTATTGGCTCGTTGAATTAAAATATCAACTTCAGCTTTCGTAATAATTAATGGAGGCGATATAATCATACGGTCACCTACATGTCTCATAATAAGGTTATTTGCGAAACATCTTTCGCGACAAATATATCCTACTGTACCTGCTTCTGATTTAAACGGAGCCCGCGTTTCCTTATTTGGTGTTAGTGCTATTGAACCCATCATGCCTACTATTTTTGCTTCACCAACTAAAGGATGATTACACAATCCTTCCCATGCTTTTTTTAGGTATGGTCCAACATCATTTTTAACATGGCCAATTATATTTTCATCGTCAATAATACGTAAATTTTCAAGAGCCACGGCTGCTGCCACAGGGTGACTTGAATAAGTATAGCCATGATTAAATTCATCTTTGGCAATTATACTTTCAATTTCATCAGATACTATTGAACCACCAATGGGTTGGTAACCACTACTTAAACCTTTTGCTATGGTCATAATATCAGGCTTTATATTCAAGGTTTGGCTGCCGAACCAACTACCCGTTCGGCCAAATCCACAGATTACTTCATCTGCAATTAAAAGTATTCCGTAGTGATCACATATTCTTTGCACCTCAGGCCAATATGTATCTGGAGCGACAATAACACCTCCGGCTCCTTGAACAGGCTCAGCTATGAACGCCGCCACACGATCTGCACCCAACGATTTGATTTTTTCTTCTAAATTTTGGGCACATGCCAAACCAAAGTCTTCTGGTGTCATATCTCCACCTTCTGACCACCAATTAGGCTGATTTATGTGGTGTATATCGGGTATAGGCATGCCACCTTGATCATGCATTGCAGTCATTCCACCTAACGAGCCAGACCCAACACTTGATCCATGATAGGCATTTTTTCGACTTATAATAATTGACTTGTTTGGCTTACCCTTCAAGGCCCAAAAATGTCGAACCAACCTAATATTTGTATCATTTGCCTCAGACCCTGAGCTGGCAAAAAATACATGGTTCAAGTCATAAGGAGCCAATTCAGCCAACTTTGCTGCTAACTCAATAGCTGGTATATGTGTGGTTTGAAAAAAAGTATTATAATATGACAACTCTTTCATTTGTCGCGCAGCCACTTCCGCAAGTTCATGACGCCCATAGCCTATGTTAACGCACCAAAGACCAGCCATTGCATCTAATATTTCCTCACCTTCTGAGTCGTAGACAAAAACACCATTTGCTCGTGTTATGATGCGAGCACCCTTTTCCCCTAATTCCGCCTGTGCGGTAAATGGATGCATATGATGGGCTGCATCACGGGTTTGCAATTCTTTAGTTGGAAATTTATTTGATAATAAATTCATAAGGTTGCCTCATAAGCTTTTATTAATGATTTCTCTCAGAACTTTTCAGCCAGCATTGACAGGATTTTAACCGACTGTAATTATAAAAATTCATAAAACAACAAAGAATTGAGATGTGACTTTGCAGAGTTTTGATGGCAAAAATGATACGATTACTCCAGAGCAGGTACAATACTGGGACCAAAAACATCTAATCCATCCTTGGAGTGAATTCTCTGAAAACAGCTTCGATCTGACTCAGGTAACAAAAGCAAAAGGAATTTATCTCTACGATGGATATGGAAATAAGTTAATTGATGGCCCAGGCGGCATGTGGTGCGTAAATATAGGCTACGG
>JAAXIY010000067.1 GCA_012270125.1 Paracoccaceae bacterium | reverse complement strand
TGCTGTGCAGCAGCGTTGAAGAATATTGAAATATTTGAGGAAGAGAACATTTTAGCAAACGTTCAAAAAGTTACACCTCATTTTCAGGAGAGACTTCAACGGCTTTACCAATACCCGATAGTGGGTGACATAAGAGGAATGGGTTTACTTGGCTGTATAGAAGGTAAACCAGACCAAGAAGGTTATACATTGGCCGAAGAGAGAAAACTTGGCGCACTCCTTGATGGGGCCTGTGAAGAAATGGGCCTTTTAGTAAGGCCGCTAATAAATATGGCGGTCTTTTCTCCACCGTTGGTCATAAACCTTTCTCAAATCGACGACATGTTTGATATTCTTGAAAAAGCGTTGGAGAAAGTTTCGAAATCCTCATAATTATGATTATTTAATTAGTGGATGTTCTCTCTTCGCAAAATTCAGCGCTTTTGATGCTGGATTGTCTATTTCGATAGCAGATCTGTAACCGCTGTGAACAGCAGCAGCAATAATCGATGGGGCTTCGGCATCGCCTATTTTCATTATCTTTTCGATACCGTTATCTCTAAACTCTTGTTTCTTTGAGCATAGATCGTCATACAGATCCGTTACTGGTATCTTACGGGTAATAGGGATTACGAAGTCACAGAAAATTTCTTTTGTCTCTCCAGAAAAAACACATGAAAGTTTCGCGATTCCATTTGTAACGGCTTCAATCTTGTAATTATTAATTACTTTAATTCCAGCCTGAATTACCTCCGTGTTTGACCTTGTTTGTTCATCAGTAAATTCACCCCAGCTACATATTCGCCCAGCTGGACAAACTAAAGTCACCTGATGTCCTTGTCTTTTCAATTCTAGTGCAAGGACTGATCCAAAATAGTAGTGGTCGTCATCATATACTACAAATTTTGATTTAGATTTTACAGGCTTTTCAAGCACTTCATCGCCAGAAATTATCATTCCTATATCTGCTTCTCTAAAGTCGCAATTGCTGTGTCTTCCGATCGAGTCTTTCGCCCATCTAGCGCCGGTCGCAATTACGACGTTTTCGTATCCTAACTCCAACACGCTCTCAGAAGTCATAAAACTTTCTGGAAAAACTTCTATATTTTGGCATTTATTGATTTGGGTAATTCTCCAATCCCTTACTCTTATCCATTCCGATAGTCCGGGTAGTTTTGCTTCGGTAATAATTCTCCCACCAAGTTCACGCGATTTTTCAGCTAGTGCCACTTTGTGGCCCATTTCTCCAAGGACCCTACTTGCCTCTAAGCCAGCTGGGCCAGAGCCAACCACCAGTACCCTTTTTCTCTTCTTAGTTGTGAGTATTTTTTCTGGATGCCAGCCGTTACGCCATTCTTCACCCATGGTAGGATTTTGCGTACATCTGATGGGCACACCAAGACTGTCATGCGCGTAGCAAACATTACAGCCAATACACTCTCGGATATCCTCCAGATTTCCAGTAGAAATCTTATTTGGTAAAAAAGGGTCTGCGATTGAGGGTCGCGCGGCACCAATAAGATCCTGAACATTTTCCCTAAGAAGTTGTACCATTGTATCCGGGGATGTTAATCGACCGACCGAAACAACCGGTTTTGAGGTGAGTTGCCTTGCTTTTAAAACTGAGTCCTTAAGTGCTGCCTCTTTTATAAATCTGGAGTTTCCCATCTCTACGCTGTAGTCTGGTACTGTTAGGTCCCAAAGGTCAGGTAGATCTGCCAAGAGTGCGAAGGCATCGTAACTTTCTGAGTCGTTTAAGCCAACACTAAAGCGCGTCGCGACTGCAGCTTTGCCATCTACAATTTCACGAGTATCCTCGATTAACTCTTTGATAAAACGCACACGGTTTTCTAATGGCCCACCATATTCATCACTTCTTATATTTGTTTCTGGATTTAAAAATTCAGACAGTAAATAACCGTGAGTGGCGTAAACATAAACAATGTCGAAGCCTGCTTCTAGGGCCCGTTTTGCAGCATCCCTATGCCATTTGCGTATATTTTTTATATCATTTTTATCCATACAGCGTGTTTGACCAGGATGATAAACGGATGTGTCTTGTTGAGGGTGATTTCGTAACCCGAGTGGAGGTAATCTGGTGCCCAAATTTACTATTAAGGAGCCACCGATCCACAGTTCAACTCCTGCTAGCGCTCCATGTTTGTGCACTTCATCAGTCATTTTTCTATGGGAAATAATGTCTTCATTGTCCCATAGCGCACAGTAGGGGAATGCGTCATTATCTGATGTTGGATGAATAGAACAGTATTCCGTATTAACTACTCCCCATCCACCTTCGGCTTTTACCCCGCGCATGGCTGCAAGTGTGTTGGGACGTCGCCACCCCATACCAGAGCAATGAGGAACTTGATAGAAGCGATTTTTTGAAGTCACTGGTCCAATATTTATTGGTTCAAATAAAATATCATGCCGTGGATCGCGCATATTTTTACACATCGCCTCTGGCTGCCATTTGTTGGTCAATCAATTCGCGTTTTTGCTGCCTTAACATTATGAAAGCTGCAATTGCGACTAGGATGGCCACGAAAATAATAATAATTGTAGCGAGTGCATTTATATCAGGCCTTAAACCTAATCGAATTCTTGAAAAGATTAATATTGGTAAGGTTGTTGATCCTGGACCAGTTACAAAGCTTGCAATTACCAAGTCATCTAGTGATAGGCAAAATGCTAAAAGCCAGCCAGAAAGAAGACCTGGAGCAAGACGGGGAAGAGTTATAGCGCTCATTACCTTAAAGGGTTTTGCACCTAAATCAGCGGCTGCTTCCTCTAATGAAATACCCATTCCGGTTAGCCTTGCCTGAACAATTACTGCTACGTAGGCAAGGGAAAATGTAATGTGAGCTATAGTTATGGTAGTAAATCCACGCTCTAGCGGCCATCCGATTAATTCTTTCAGAGAAATGAAAAAGATTAAAAGAGATAAGCCGGTAATAACCTCGGGCATTACGAGTGGGGCAACCAGCATGCCTCCAAAGATTGTCCTACCCCTAAATTTCCCAAACCGAACCATTGCAAGTCCTGCCAAAGCACCGAGAAGGGTGGCAAAAGTTGCGTTGATAAAGGCAATTTGTAAACTTAGAGATACTGCTTCCCAAACCTCCGGTGATTCAAATAATACTTTATACCAGCGTGTAGACCATCCACCCCAAACTGGTACGAGCTTTGAATAATTAAATGAATAAATTACGAGTAAAACCATTGGTATGTATAAAAATGCAAGCCCAACGTAAAGCATGAAAGTTAGAAACCTGGATCTTTCATTATGCATTTACTTAACCTCAGCTGCTTTAGCTTGGTAGTGCTGATAAATTGCCATTGGCAGGACCAATAGGAGAAGTAATACTATTGCGACAGCGGATGCTACAGGCCAGTCTATATTTCTTGCGAATTCATTGTATAGTTGACGTCCAATCATCTGAACGTTTCCTCCACCCAGTAAGTCTGGTATGACATATTCACCTGTTGCAGGTATAAAAACCAATAACGAGCCTGCGATGATCCCTGGCATACTTAATGGCAATGTAATTTTAAAAAATGTATTTATTGGGCCTGAGCCTAAATCTGCAGCTGCTTCATTTAAGCTGCTGTCAAGTTTTTCCATATTTGCATAAAGCGGTAAAATCATAAAAGGAAGGTATGTATATACAATACCAATGTAGACCGCGAATTCAGTATACAATAAACGAATGGGGGTCTCTGTAATTCCTAGATAAATGAGGATGTTATTTATGGTCCCTTGGTCTGCAAGCAAACCCATCCAAGCATATACTCGCAATAAAAATGACGTCCAAAATGGTAAAATTATTGCAAATAATAATAGCTGTTTGGTTACTGGTTTTGATCTCACAATTGCATAAGCAATAGGATACCCGATAAGCAATGCTAAAAATGTAGATACAAGAGCTATCTTTACGGAATTTAAATAAGTACGAGCGTAAAGTGGGTCATCAAAAATATAAATAAAATTATCAAAAACTAATCTTATCGTAATTACGCTGCCATCAACCCATTCGATCATTTTACTAAAGGGTGGGCTCGTGATGACAAGTTCGGCTAAACTAATTTTTGCAACAATAAAAAAGGGTGTTAGGAAAAATAATAAAAGCCAGGCAAAAGGAATAAAGATTACAATTGTTTTCCACTTTGACTGTAACTTATCTGCGCTTAAGCTTATGTAATATCGTAAGTCTGTGCTGGGTTTTTTTTCTTTTTTGACAGAGCTCATTTTAGTAGCAACATCGCACTGGAGTTGTCCCAACTTAAATTTACTTTATCCTCGTAGGTTAGTCTGTCTTTTTCATCCTTTGGTCTTTTTTGGTTTTGAGCTGTGACGTCGATTATTTGATCGTTATCTAACCTCACTTTGTAGCGCGAGGTATTTCCAAAGTATCCAATATCGTCAATATAACCAATTATATTTTTTGATTTTGAGGTGGCCCTGCTTATGCTGATTTTTTCTGGTCTAAGGCCTACATACAAAGTACTTCCTTTAGCTATATTAGAAGTATTTTTGAAGGAAAATTTTCCTAAGTATGTGGTTACTTCAACCTTACCCTCAATGTTTGAAACCACTTCCCCGTCTAGTATGTTGGCAGACCCAATAAAGTCAGCCACAAATCGATCATTTGGATATTCATAAATCTCCGTCGGTGTACCCGTCTGAATAAATCGACCTTTATCCATGACAGCGATCCTTGTGGAAAGTGTCATTGCCTCTTCTTGGTCATGGGTTACCACAACAAAGGTAACTCCAACTTTGTCCTGAATATTCATCAGTTCAAATTGTGTTTGCTCTCTAAGCTTCTTGTCTAATGCGGCCAGAGGCTCGTCCAAGAGAAGCAATTTAGGCTCTTTAACGAGAGCTCTTGCTAGTGCTACTCGTTGTCTTTGGCCTCCAGATAATTGTTGTGGCCGCCTTTTTTTATAATCTTGAAGCTCTACTAGCTTCAGTATGTTATCAACTTTCTCTGATATTTCTGTTTTAGCGAGACCATCTTGTTCCAACCCAAAAGCGATATTCTTTTCAACGGTCATGTGGGGGAAAAGGGCATAGTTCTGGAACATCATATTCGTTGGCCGTTTATATGGAGGAACCTCCGACATATCCTGGCCATCAATAAGTATTTGTCCTGACGATGGGTTTTCAAATCCTGCTAACATTCGAAGCAGTGTCGTTTTCCCACAACCTGAACCGCCGAGTAAACAGAATAATTCCCCTTGGTAAATATCAAGGTCAACGTTATTTACAGCTGTAAAGTCACCAAATTTTTTTGAGACGCCCTTGATTTCTAAAAGGGGTCTATCCCTAGAAAATTCGTTGGAGCCTGTTAAAGCGGCACTCCCTGAAGTGGCCTTTGAGTTGACCATCACAGCCTCATTAGTTTTTTTATTTTATAAAAAATAGAGGTGAGACCATGGATTGATCTCACCTCTATTTGAATTAATTTCCAGCTTTAAAGTCAGTCCAAGCTCTAGTTTGAATACGTTGCATCTTTGGAGATAGCGATACGTTTGTATACATGTTTGATACCTGAGCACTGGTTGGAAATGCTGCAGGACTAGAGGTTACTTCCTCATCAATTAATGGTTTTGCAGCTAGATTTGCGGTTGCATACCAAGTGTAGTTACTATCACCAGCAGCAACTTCTGGTCTCATCATATAGTTTAAAAACAGGTGGGCATCTTCTACGTTAGAAGCATCTGATGGGATAATCCATCCATCAACCCATAAGTTCGCTTTTCCTTTACCCTCTGGAAGGAAAAAGTCTAGGACAACACCTGTATTTGCTTCAGCTGCACCTGACATCGCTAAAAGACCATCTGGTCCCCATGTTACAGACACACAAAATTCCTTTTCTGGCATCCTTTGATATGCATAGTTGTCAAAAGTCTTAATAAATGGACGTATGGCAGCTAACATTTCACTTGCTTTATCGTAGTCATCTTGGCTGCTTGTCCCAGGATCAAGACCTAGATGTGTCAAAGCCATTGGCAAGATATCTTGAGGTGAGTCCAAAAATGATACTCCACACTTTGCCAACTCTTTCATGTGTTTAGGATCAAAAATCATATCCATTGATCCAATTGGAGCATCTGGATAGGTTTCTAGAACTAACTCTTTGTTGTAGGTGACACCATGAGTTCCCCACATATAGGGGATTATATGGTTATTACCTGGATCCCAAGTTTTAGCTAGTTGCCCCAATACTGATGGGTCCATATTTTTCAAATTATCCAATTTGGATTTATCGAGAGGAGCGACAATCCCAGCTTTTATCAAGCGAGCTACCATGCTCCCAGAATGGCTGACAACGTCATAACCGCTACTTCCCGCAAGAAGCTTAGCATCTATAGATTCAGCAGAGTCATAACCATCGTAAATTACCTTTATACCATACTCAGCTTCAAAATTGGCTATCGTTTCCTCGCCAATATACTCTTCCCAATTGGTTACTTTTAGGACCCTATCTTCAGCAACTGCTGCGTTCGATAAAAAGCCGCTTATGATTAAAGTGCTGGCAAATATCTTTGAATAATTATTTATTCGCATTCTTTGTCTCTCCCTCTTTAAAAATTAAGCCGTTTAGATGTATTGGCTTATTATTGACAATAGGTGGTTTTAAAAAATCCATTATGAATTTAATGCACCTACAAAGGCTATTCTGGTGCTAACTGTTTAGTCAAGAAAAATAGATAATATTATGCGATAATACTTTTTTGCGTCAGGTTGGCGTTTCTTCAGGGCCTTGCGAAAAGACGGCAACTGTGCATCCATTTTCAGAGTATGAGTTATGTTCCGTACCTGGCGCCAACCACACTACATCGCCAGCTGAATATACGGTGCCATCATTATCCTTGAGTTCTCCCTCTATAACATAAAACTCTTCCGCACCCCCGTGTCTGTGAGGAGTAGATGACGCCCCTGGCTCCATTTTGTAGATATAAAATCCGATATCTCGATCCATATCGGGGTTAAGCTTTATGTAAGATGTTCCGGTTTCTCCAGTAGCTTCCTTATCGTATTGAGTGAAAGTAGCAGTTTTTATATTAACTACCTTTCGCTCATTAGAATTTATAGATTTCAAATTTACTTCCTCTCAGCCTACACAGCGGTGATACTGTTTTTGATTTATTCTTATCCTTGTTCTGCAAGAAGTCTCTCGTTTGTCTGCATTAGTTTACCTAATTCTGGTTCTGGACCCATTAAAACAGGAAAATATTTTCTCAACGTATCGTGGTATGATTTTACACCATATTCCAAATCAGATAACATGACACCTTGGTACGCGCTGGAAAATGCTGCTTCCCAAGACCATTCTATTAACTGTTCGTCTTCCTTGCTGGTTAGCCTATCAATTCTCATGCTTAGATATCTTGAGATTCTCATTTCTCTATCTTCGCCAGAAAATTTATAATTGCCCCCACGCTGGATAGTTTTCCCGTTTTCGATTGGGTATTCCTGATAAAAAATAACAGAATCCGGGTACAGACCAAAAACAAGATTCGGGAAAACGCCGATATAAAGCCAACATTTCTTGTGCGATTCGTCCAAAGTATCCTTGGCACGCAATAACTTCTTATAATTTTTAACGCTCCAAAGACGACCTAAGCCTGAACTGAAAGAACCCACCGATCTAGAAAGCCCATCCTCCAGCGGCTCATCATGATAATTCTTTCCAAACAGATCATGCAATCCCGGGTGCGCCATAGGAACGTGATAGCCTTCATTGTCAACATCGCGAACACATTTCCAAT